>NZ_CP022222.1:6992404-7293399 GCF_009930815.1 Bradyrhizobium sp. CCBAU 051011
GATTGGCGCAGATCCCCGCCGGGCGCGCCTTTCGTTTCAGGGCCGTCAGCATGGCGGAGGCGCAGGCCGAGGCGCGCAAATTTGCGGAGTTGCTGCGCACCCTGCCCGAACGGCTGCGAGCGATCGAAAGCGTTGATCTCAACATCGACGCGCTGCACGATGCCAATGTCGCGGGCCACGCCGTCAATGCGGTCGATGCCGGAACCTGGCACGCGGTATCGATGGCCGAGATAGCGGGGCCGGACTGACCACCAATCCACTCACGAGAAGCGGACGGACATCATGACAACCATCGACCTCAATTGCGATCTCGGCGAAGGTTTTGGCGCGTGGGAAATGGGCAATGATGCCGCGATGATCGAACTGGCGACGTCGGTGAATGTCGCCTGCGGCTTTCATGCCGGCGATGCCGACATCATGCGTCGCACCGTTGAGCTAGCGAAAGCACGTGGCGTCAGCGTCGGCGCGCACCCTGGATATCGCGACCTGCACGGCTTCGGCCGGCGGCCGATCCCGGGCCTGAAGTCTTCGGAGATCGAGAACCTCATCGCCTACCAGATCGGCGCGTTGCAGGCGATTGCGACCGCGGCCGGCTACAAGGTCACCCATGTCAAGGCGCATGGCGCGCTCTCCAACGTTGCCTGCGAGGACGACATGACCGCAAAAGCCATCGCCAACGGCATCAAGGCCGTCGATCCCAACTTGATCTTTGTCGTGCTCGCCAATTCCAAGCTGGTGCAGGCCGGCGAAGCCGCCAATTTGCCGATGGTGCACGAGGTGTTTGCCGACCGCGCCTACGAAGACAATGGCTCGCTGGTGTCGCGCAAGAAGCCGGGCGCCGTGCTGCATGATGCGAAGGAGATCGCCGACCGCGTGGTGCGGATGGTGCAGGACGGCGCGGTGGTCTCAGTCACCGGCAAGGTGATCAAGATGCGCACCGACACCGTGTGCATTCACGGCGATACGCCAGGCGCCGTCGATATCGCGCGTGGGGTACGTCAGGCGCTGAAGGATGCGGGGATAGCGGTCGCGCCGTTCAAGACGGCGCAGCCATAGCGTTTTCGAGCGAAGTGGAAGCCGGTTCGCGTGAAGAAAACGCGTCAGAAAACAACGCCTCAGAACGGATGAACCGACAGCGTGCCGAACACGATGGCGGCAATGAGCGCGAACGCGCTGTAGAGCGCGGCGGTATGAAAGCCGGTGCCGGAACGGCGGGACACCGAGCGTGCGTAAAGGTGCAGGCGGGCTTCCGCCGATAGTTCGCGCATGGTCGATCTCCAACGCAGCATGGAGTGCATATGGAATATCGATCGCGCTCCGATGCAAGATGTCCGCCGAAATAGCGATATCGACGCTTCGGCGCCCACCATTTCGAGGGGAAAATTCCTCTCTGCCTGATCAGAGCGAGAATATTATTCGGGCCGATTTGAGCCGGTAGGAACCCCGAATAGTAAATTTCGTGGCGGAACCCGTCAGCCGACCGGCTTAGGGCCTCCAATGCCCAATCTTGAAAGCTGCCAGATGCCCGGCGATGTCGCCCGGATCGAAAGCGGGACCGGCAAACGCACCGATGGCCTCGGAGGCGCCAGAGGCCCTGCCTTGATGCCCCAAGGCGGCGTCATAGAGCTCCGGCCTGAAGACCTCCATGGCGGTCCGCAGCGCCTCGGGGCGCATCGCTGTCTGCCCCCAGCGCACCATCTGGGCGTAGAGCCAGGCGGCCTGCGCCGGATCGGGCCGGCCTGCCCCCTCGCGCCCGACCAGCAGATAGCGACTGCTCTCGCGCCGCTGGCCGTCGGGTGAGATCTTCAGCCGCCCGTCGAGGGTGCGCTGGATCACCTCGGCGCCAACGCCGAGCCGGTCCGGCCGCGCCAGCACATGGGCAGCCTCGGCGCGGTTTCCGGGATCCTCGATGTATTCGGCAGCGTGGGCAGCCGCCCGGATCAGGGCGGCCAGCACCTCGGGATTCTTTTCCGCCCACTTTTCCCTGACCGCGAGAACCTTTTCGGCCGCGCGCACCAGGATGTCAGAGACGAAATGCAGGATGTGGCCGACGCCAAGATCGACCGCGACCGAGTTCCAGGGCGCGCCGACGCAAAACGCATCGACGTGGCCGTTGGCGAGGCTGTCCACCATGTAGGGCGGCGGCAGCACCACCAGCCGAATGTCCTCGTCGGGATCGACCCCGCCCGCCGCCATCCAGAACCGAAGCTGGTAATTATGGGTGGAGAACGGGAACGTCATGCCGAACGTCAGCGGTTCCGCGCCGCTCTTGCGCCTACTGGTCACGACACGGGCGAGCGCCAGCGCGGTGGCCATGGGATCGAGGGCGTCGCCATCGAGTTCGCCCATGATCGCAGCATGCAGCGCCGGCGACACCGTGATCGCATTGCCATTGAGGCCCAGATTGAACGGCGCCACGATCGGCACCTTGACGTGGCCAAGCCCGAGGCTCGAGGCGATCGCAACCGGCGCCAGCAGATGCGCTGCGTCGAACATGCCGATATTGAGCTTGTCGCGGACATTGGACCACGACACTTCCCGCACCAGGGTAACGTCGAGCCCTTCGGCGGCGGTAAAACCCTTGTCGACGGCGATGATCAGCGCGGCCGCATCGACCAGCGGAATGAAGCCGATATGCAGCGGTGTTTTCATTTCAGGAGCTCCGACGCGGTCAGGATCGACTGCGCGATCTCGCCGATCTTCTTTTTCTCGCGCATCGCAGTGGAGCGCATCAGCACATAGGCCTCGTCTTCGGTCAGGCCCTTCACCTTCATCAGAATTCCCTTGGCGCGGTCGATCACCTTGCGCTCCTCGAGCGCGGATTTGGTGCGGTCGAGTTCGTCCTGCAGCTTGGAGAAGGCGTTGAAGCGGGAGATACAGAGGTCGAGGATCGGCTTGATCCGCTCCTTCTTCAGTCCGTCCACGATGTAGGCGGAAACGCCGGCCTCGACGGAAGCCTGGATCGAGGCCGCATCGCTCTGGTCGACGAACATGGCGATCGGGCGCCGTACCGCGCGGCTGACCTGGAACATCTGTTCCAGCACGTCGCGGCTGGGATTTTCCAGATCAATCAGGATGACGTCGGGGTCGAGCGCATAGATTCGGGCCAAAAGGCTCTGCATTTCGCTGATATGCACGACGCCGGTAAAGCCAGCCTCCCGCAACCCCTCTTCCAGGATTGCGGCCCGGATCGGGCTTTCGTCGACAATCACGATTTTCGGCGACGACTCAGCGCTCATCGATCAACTCATAACCCGGCGGGGCATCCATAGCACGGAAGACCGCCGCGCAAAGCCTTGTAATTGTGGGAAATTGGGACTAGTTCGTGCTCATCAATCAGGCAGATCTAGATATGCAACAGGCCGCTGCGCCCAAAGTCAGCTTTGTTTCGCTTGGGTGCCCCAAGGCGCTGGTGGATTCCGAGCGCATCATCACGCGGCTGCGCGCCGAAGGCTATGAGCTGGCGCGCAAGCATGACGGCGCCGACATCGTCATCGTCAACACCTGCGGCTTCCTCGACAGCGCCAAGCAGGAATCGCTCGGTGCCATCGGCGAGGCGATGGCCGAGAACGGCAAGGTGATCGTCACCGGCTGCATGGGCGCCGAGCCCGAGCAGATCGAGGCGGCCTATCCCGGCGTGCTGTCGATCACCGGCCCGCAGCAATATGAGAGCGTACTGGAGGCCGTGCACCGCGCGCTGCCGCCGGTGCATAATCCGCATCTCGATCTGGTGCCGCCGCAGGGCGTCAAGCTGACGCCGCGGCACTACGCTTATTTGAAGATTTCCGAAGGTTGCAACAACCGCTGCAGCTTCTGCATCATCCCGAAACTGCGCGGCGACCTCGTCTCGCGTCCGGCCAATGACGTGCTGCGCGAGGCGGAAAAGCTCGTGGCGGCCGGCGTCAAGGAATTGCTCGTCATCTCGCAGGACACATCGGCCTACGGCGTCGATATCAAATATGCGGACAGCCCCTGGAAGGATCGCCAGGTCCGCGCCAAATTCTTCGACCTCGCAAAAGAGCTCGGCGAACTCGGCGCCTGGGTCCGGCTGGAATATGTCTACCCCTACCCGCATGTCGACGAAGTCATCGGCCTGATGACCGAGGGCAAAATTCTGCCCTATCTCGACATTCCCTTCCAGCATGCGAGCCCGGACGTGCTGCGGGCCATGAAGCGTCCGGCCGCGCAGGAAAAGACGCTGGCGCGGATCAAGAAGTGGCGCGAGGAATGTCCTGACCTCACGCTACGCTCGACCTTCATCGTCGGCTTTCCCGGCGAGACCGATTCCGACTTCGCCTATCTGCTCGACTGGCTCGAAGAAGCCGAGATCGATCGTCTGGGCTGCTTCAAGTATGAGCCGGTCGCCGGCGCCGCGTCCAACGCGATCGAAAATGCCGTGCCAGATGAGGTCAAGCAGGAGCGCTGGAACGCGCTGATGGCGCGGCAGCAGAAAATCTCCGCCCGCCGCCTCAAACGCAAGGTCGGCACCAGGCAGCAGATCATCATCGACGAGGTCGGACCGACGGTTGCGAAAGGCCGCTCAAAGGCCGACGCGCCGCAAGTCGACGGCGCGGTCTATTTGTCCAGCCGCCGCCCGCTGAAGGTCGGCGAGATCGTCACCGCGAAGATCGAGCGGTCCGATCAATACGATTTGCACGGCAGTGTCGCAGGGTTCTGACCCCGGCTCAGGAAGTAGCGAGCCACGGCGGCGGCAGCGCTCCGGCGGGGCTTCCGCTTGACACGGCCAGCCCTTCGGCTGTATGGGCCATCGCCATGAAGCTGAACCGGACCAACCGCCGCCCCTGCCTGCGTCGTCGCTCCCGCGACGATGATGGGGCGCGCCATGTCCGACGACAACGCTGATCAGCTAGTTTCAGCCAAGTTCTCGAGAAGGCCGCACCCTCAAAAGTGCGGCCTTCTTGCGTTTCGGCCTCACCTTTCACCCACTACCCAGAGGAGATCGACATGACTGACGCCACCCATCCGTTCGACGCGCTGATGGAGATTACCGCTCGCCCGCCGGTGGTGTTCGTCCGCGGTGCGGGCTCCTTTCTCTGGGACGACTCCCGCAAGCGCTATCTCGACTTCGTGCAGGGCTGGGCTGTCAACGCACTCGGCCATTCGCCGCCTGCCGTTGCGGAAGCGCTTGCCGCACAGGCCAACAGGCTGCTGACGCCAAGTCCCGCCTTCTACAATGGTCCGAGCCTCGAGCTGGCGCAGGCGTTGGTCGAAAAAAGCTGCTTCGATCAGGTCTTCTTCGCCAATTCCGGCGCCGAAGCCAATGAAGGCGCCATCAAGCTCGCGCGCAAATACGGCGCCAAATACAAGAACGGCGCGTTCGAAATCATCACCTTCGAAGGCGGATTTCACGGCCGCACGCTCGCGACCATGTCGGCCTCGGGCAAGAAGGCGTTCGAACCACTGTTCGAACCCAAAGTATCGGGCTTCCGGAAAGCCAAGCTCAACGATCTCGATTCAGTGAAGGCGCTGATCTCGGACAACACGGTCGCGGTGATGTTGGAGCCGATCCAGGGCGAAGCCGGTGTCTGGCCGGCCACCGATCAATTCCTGAAGGAGTTGCGCGCGTTGACGAAGCAGCACGGCCTGCTGCTGATCGTGGACGAGATTCAGACCGGCATGGGCCGGACCGGCAAGCTGTTCCACTACGAGCACGCCGCTATCGAGCCCGACATCATGACGCTCGGCAAGGGTATCGGCGGCGGCGTGCCGCTGGCCGCCCTGCTCGCCACCGGGCACGCCTCCTGCTTCGAACACGGCGACCAGGGCGGCACCTTCAACGGCAATCCCCTGATGTGCGCTGCGGGCCTGGCCGTGCTCGACCATGTGGCCAAGCCGGAATTCCTGAAAGCTGTGGCGGACGCCGGCCTGTTCCTGGAAAGCGAGCTGCACAAACTGTCCGCCCGGCATGGGCTCGGCGAGGTGCGCGGCCGCGGCCTGCTGCTGGCGCTCGACCTCAAACTGCCGATCGGTGCGTCAATCGTGGCCGAAGCGTTCGCAGACGGCGTACTCATCAACTCGCCGCAGCCCGATGCGCTGCGCTTCATGCCGGCGCTCAACGTCACGCGCGAGGAGATATCACTGATGATCGATTGCCTGGATGCGATTTTGGTCAAGGCAGGCGCGGCGCGTCGGGTGGCGTAAGGCTCTCATGTCATTCCGGGGCGATGCGGAGCATCGAACCCGGAATCTCGAGATTCCGGGTTCACGCTTCGCGTGCCCCGGAATGACGGTGACGTCACGGCCGCAAGATCGCAGCCCCCGTCGTCGCGCGGCTCTCGAGCTCGGTATGCGCTTTCGCCGCATCCTTCAGCGCGTAGGCATGGTTGATCGGCACGTGGAGCTTGCCGTTGATGACGGCGGCGAACAGCGTGTCGGCGCCTTCGAGCAGTTCGTTCCGGGTAGAGACGTAATCGTTGAGCTTCGGCCGCGTCGCAAACAGCGAGCCGTGATTGTTGAGCTCGGCGAGTGGGAACGGCGGCACCGGGCCGGAGGCGTTGCCGAAACTGACGAACAGGCCGCGCGGCCGCAGGCACGACAGTGAGCCCGGGAAGGTGGTCTTGCCTACGCCGTCATAGACGACGTCGCACAGCTCGTTGCGGCTGATCTGTTTGACGCGGGCCACGAAGTCTTCCTCGTTGTAGAGGATGACGTGATCGCAGCCATTGGCCAGCGCAAGATCGGCCTTGGCCTTGGAGCCGACGGTGCCAATCACATGGGCGCCGAGCGCCTTCGCCCACTGGCAGGCCAACAGGCCGATGCCGCCGGCGGCGGCGTGGATCAGCACGCGATGGCCGGGTTCGACCTTGAAGGTCTTGTGCAGGAGGTACCAGACCGTCAAACCCTTGAGCATCAGCACCGCGCCCTGCTCGTAGGTGATGTGGTCCGGCAGCTTGACCAGCTTGTCCGCCGGGATCACCCGCTCCGAGGCGTAGCCGCCGAGCGTGAAATAATAGGCGACGCGATCGCCGGGATGAAAATTGGTGACGCCGGGTCCGACGGCCACCACCTCGCCGGCGGCCTCGTTGCCGGCGATGAACGGCAGGCCGGGCGCCTTGTAGAGGCCGGTACGGAAATAGACGTCGATGAAGTTCAGGCCGACGGCGTGCTGGCGGATGCGGACCTCGCCCGCTGCAGGCGCCGCTACGTCCACGTCTTCATACACCAGGGCTTCCGGCCCCCCTACCTTGTGCACGCGCACGGCCTTGGTCATGACAGTCTCCCTCGGTATTTCCTGAAACGCCCAACCTGAAAGCGAAACGAAAGCCATCGCCGGCCGGATGTCAACTCACCCCCGGCTCCTGACGGCCTTCTTGCGGTTGCGCCGGGCGAGCACGTTGAACAGTTCGACCGCGGCTGCGAACAACATGGCGAAATAGATGTAGCCGCGCGGAATATGGAATTTGAATCCATCCGCCACCAGCGCCACGCCGATCAGCACCAGGAAGGCCAATGCCAGCATCTTGGTGGTCGGGTGATTGGCCACGAACCGGGCCACCGGACCCGACGAGACATACATCACGACGCATGCGATCACGACGGCAGCGATCATGATTTCCAGGTCCTGCGCCATGCCGATCGCGGTGATGATCGAGTCCAGCGAGAACACCATGTCGATGACGATGATCTGCATGATCACCCAGAAGAATACGCTGGTTTTGGGTTCGCCATCGGGCTCGCCATGGCTCGCCTCGACCTCGCCATGAATTTCATGCGTCGCCTTCGCGATCAGGAAGGCGCCGCCAGCAATCAGGATGATGTCCCTCCAGGACAGTTCGACGTTTCGCACCGTGATGACAGGCTCCGTCAGGCCGATCAGCCACACCAGCAGGCTGAGCAGCACGATGCGGAACACCAGCGCCAGCAAGAGGCCGATTTGACGCGCGCGCTTGGCCTGCTCTGGCGGGATTCGCGACACGATCACCGAAATGAAGATGACGTTGTCGATACCGAGCACGATTTCCAGTGCCGTCAACGTCAGTAGCGCCGCCCAGGCTTCCGGGCTCGTCAACAATTCCATCATGCTCTGAACGACTTTATTTGCCGGATCACGGCGTCGCTTCCCACAACATAGGCGGCAATGGCGCAAAGCCCGGCGATGATGGGAGCACCCACGTTGAAATCGCTGATGAGCGTGTAGATCGCAAGCACGGCTCCGATTGCCATCAGCCACAGGGTCAGCCAGCGCAGACGCACCACCCGGAACGGGTGCAGCACATGAAACGGGGCGAATGTGAGCGCGATCAGGATTGCGATTCCCAGCGTGGCGAGTTCCTTCGGCAGGTTCAGCAAGAACAAATAAAACGCCGCGGCGTTCCACAGCGCCGGAAAACCTCGGAAGTGATTGTCGGAGGCCTTCATGCGTCGGTCGGCGAAATAGAGCGCACCGGAAACCATAATGCCGATGCCGAGTATGGGCGCCGCCAGCGGCAGCAGCCTGCCGCTCGCGGTGATGGCATAGGCCGGAACGAAGACGTACGTTACGAAATCGACGACGAGATCGAGAACCTCGCCCGACCAGTTCGGCTGCAACCGCACGACGTCAGGTTTTCGCGCCAGCGGGCCGTCGATGGCATCGATGATCAGGGCGACGCCAAGCCAGCCGAACATGCTGGCCCAATGCTCGCGCACGGCCTCCAGCATCGCGAGCAACGCGACGCCCGCGCCCAGCGCCGTAAAAATGTGTACGGCGAATGCGGCGGTTCGCATTCGACTGGTTGCAGGAGCGGAATCTGGCTCTGAGGTCTGGTCCATTGCTCGGGCAGTGCTATCAGGAATCGCTCCGATTTGCATATCGGCGATTGCGGCGTTCCGCCGCGCGATTGGGCGGAAACATTTCGTCCGGTTGACGGCTTGAAAATGCCCGCCCGAACGTCAATTGTCCCAATATGAACGACGCATCTCAGGTTTATGACGCCGCTGTGATCGGCGGCGGGCCAGCGGGGTTGACCGCCGCCGTCGCGCTGGCCGCAACGGGCGTAAAGATCGCCCTGCTCGCCCGCCGTGTCCCCTATGCCGACAACCGCACGACGGCACTATTGGGAGCATCCACCGATCTGCTGGAACGGCTGGACGTCTGGCCGCGCTGCCGCAACAAGGCGGCGGCCCTGCGGACCATGCGCCTCGTTGACGATACCGGCCGGCTGATCCGGGCGCCGGAAGTGCGCTTCAGCTCGGACGAGATCGGTCTCGAACAATTCGGCTACAACATCGACAACCGCTCGCTGATGGTTGCCCTGGAAGAGCGCGCCGCAGAACTTTCGAACCTGACCCGGTTTGACGATGAGGCTGTAACGATCGACCCGCAGGATGCGCTCGTTTCGATCCGCACCGGCAAGGGCGGCCAGCTCGCCGCGCGGCTGGTAATCGGCGCCGACGGACGGCAATCGCCCTCCCGCGAGGCAGCCGGCATTACGATCAGCCGCCGCGACCTGCATCAGTCGGCGCTGACCTTCAACATTTCCCATTCCCGGCCGCACAACGGCATCTCCACCGAGTTTCACACCGCGCAGGGCCCATGCGTATTCGTGCCCCTGCCCGGCGACCGCTGCAGTGTGGTGTGGGTTGCAGCAACCCGGGAAGCCGAGCGGCTGATGTCGCTCAGCGACGACGAATTGTCGGAAGCCGCGGAAACGCAGTCGCACTCCATTCTCGGCCGCGTCCAGGTCGAAGCCGGGCGTAACCTGTTTCCGCTGACAATCGAGCGTCCCGACCAGTTCGCCAGCCATCGTGTCGCACTGGTCGGTGAATCCGCCCATGTGGTGCCGCCGATCGGCGCGCAGGGCCTCAACATGGGATTGCGCGATGCGGCCGATATCGCCGACATCGCAGGCAGCGCAATCTCGCTCGGGGAAGATCCGGGATCGCCGGCGGTGCTGGCGCGCTATCAGTCCGCCCGCCGCACCGACGTCGCGAGCCGGCTGATTGCCATCGATGTCGCCAACCGTTCATTGCTCAGCGATTTCTTAGGCATGCAATCGCTGCGCGCGGCCGGCATGCACCTGCTTGGTTCGTTCGGCCCGCTGCGGCGGCTCGCGATGCGCGAGGGGCTGGCGCCGACCTGGAAGCGCGTCAGCTAAGGCCGGCCGCAGGCGGCGCAAGTCTTTGCGAGCCGGGTACCATTCTACTTTGCATGGGGTTGTTTTCGATATTTTCGTTTCGAGCACCCGCGCAACGCCTTACGGAAACGCCAGCCGTCCGCTCTGGATGAACCACATCACGCTGGTCAGCGTGACCACGGAGGCGAAGGTCCCGATCAGGACGGCGACGGACGCCGGTTCGATCCAGGTGTTGTTCTGCCGCGCGATCACGAACACGTTCAGCGCCGGCGGCAATGCCGCCATCAGGACGGCGGTCGCAGCCCAGGGCTGTGCGAACGGGCCGAACAGCAGCATCAGGGCGAACACGATTAGCGGATGGATCAGCAGCTTGATCGCGATCACGCCGGGCACCTCCCAAGGCACGCGGTCGAACGGCCGCAGCGCCACGGTCACGCCCAGCACGAACAGCGCCGTCGGTGCCGCAGCGTTCTGCAGAAACAGCAGCGTCCTGTCGATGGCGACCGGCAACTGGATGTGCAACGCCGCGGTGAGCGCGCCCGCCGCCGCCGACATGATCAGCGGATTGAGCACGATCTGCCGCGCGGCTACACCAATAGCATGCAGGAAAGACGGATGTTTGCGATCGGTCACTGCCATTAGCAGCGGCACGATCGTGAACAGAAAAATGCTGTCGCAGCAGAAGATCAGCGCGGTCGGCGCCGCCGCCTTGGCTCCAAGCACCGCCAGCGCCAGCCCGGGGCCCATATAGCCGATATTGCCGTAAGCGCCGGCAAGCCCCGCCATGGTGGCCTTGCGCAGCGACAATTCGCCGATGATCCGGCCAGCCACCATGGCAAGGACGAAGGCGCAGACGGTCGCAAGCGTAGTTGCGATCAAGAATGGCGGGTTGTTCAGTTCGGAAAACGGCGTCTCCGACATGATGCGAAATAGCAGCGCCGGCAGCGAGACGTAGAGCAGGAAGAAGTTCATCCAGCTGAGGCCCGATTCCGGCAGCCCCCGGGTCTTGCCACAGGCGAAGCCGATAAAAATCAATCCAAAATAGGGGAGCGCGAGGTTGAGGATATCGACCATCTCGGAAGCGTCTTTTCGTCAGTGATTTCGGGGGGATGGCGCCGGATATGGCCACTATACGTAAAGGTTAACTCGTTCTATTGCCCCTAGCATCGGCCACAATCATGGTCTATTCGACGGGACATGATCAAAGCGCGCACCGCCAAATTTCAGATCGGGCAGATCGTCCGCCACCGGGTGTTCTCATTCCGCGGCGTGATTTTCGACATCGATCCGGAATTCAACAATACCGAGGAATGGTGGTTGTCGATCCCCGAGGAGGTTCGGCCTCACAAGGACCAGCCGTTCTATCACCTGCTCGCGGAAAATTCGGAGTCCGAATACGTCGCCTATGTCTCGGAGCAAAATCTGCTGCCGGACGATTCCGGCGAACCGATCCGGCATTCGCAGGTGGCCGAGATCTTCGTGAAGGACAAGTCGGGCGGTTACCGGCCGCGCAATCCGTCGCTGAACTAGCGCGGTTTCGCGCAAAAGCGGAAACTGGTTTGCTCCAGGCAAACGCGTCAACGCCGAGCCATCTCTGACTGGAAACACAAAAGGCGCCCGGTTGGGGCGCCTTTTGTTTTGTCGAACGGCTGCGGCCGTTACTTCGCCGCCGGATTGGCGCCGCCCGGTTGGGCCGCCTCCAGCTTCTTGCGCTGCTCTTCGGCCCGCTTCTGCAGCTCTTCCTGCAGTTTCTTCTGGTTTTCCTCGAACTGCTTCGGATCGGTCGGCGGACCGTCATAGGCCTTGGCGAATTCGCCCGCGAGCGGCAGCGGCAACGTCAGTGGCGCACCGTTGGAATTGATCGCCTGAACAACGAGGTTCTGGCCCTTCTTCAGGCTGGCGATCAGCTCAGGGGTCGCCTCGTAGTCGGACATGCAACCGTTCTGGAAGCAGATGACGTAGGGACCCTGCATCGGCGCATTGCTATCGACGATGATCCGCGTGCCGTGGACGAGCTGCATGCCGAGCGGCAGCGTCACGCGCAGGAGCTTTTTCGGCTCGCCTTCCGGCTCGATGATGACGGCGGCGATTACGGGCTGGCCCGACTCGATGCGGCCGTCCTTGCCGGTGAAGCAAACCTGCTTGGCGCCGGCTTCCTGACCCTTGAGGCAGAACTTGGTCCAGGGAGCGTAGATCAGCTGAACCTGCTGTTCCTGCGGCGGGGTGGCTCCGGCGGCGGGGGCACCGGCCGCAGGGGCTTGCGGGGCGGGCGCGGGAGCCTTGGGAGCCGCCTTCGGAGCCGCTTTCGGCGCGGCGGGCGCCGGCGCTGGTGCCTGCGCCTGCGCACCCGACGCAATCAACGTTGCCGACAGTGCCGAGGCCGCCAACAGGGCCAACATCTGCCCACGCGGCCGGACTGACCCGGCCAAGATACGGAAATTCATTGCGGAAAACCCTTTCTGAACCGGAGCGTCCGAAACCGCTGCAGACGCCGACACCTCTACCCGCGCTGAGGCGGCTATCTCGTTGGCAATTGAGGCGGATACGTGACAGGCGTTCCCGCTGGCATCAACTGCCCGCCTTCAATACAGCGGCAGCCGAAAAGATCAATGCCGACAAGCATCTTTGGTATTCCCCGCAGGCCGGGGCCAAAGCCTATGGTAAAGCTTTTCGGTGTGCATTTTCGAATCAAATCGCTGCCCGCCAATGACCGCCTTTAGGCATATCCGTCTGCGTGTGCTGACCTGTATCACCCTCGCGCTGGGTGTGGCTCCGCTCAGCGGTGCGAAGGCGGCCGAAACCCACGCACTGGCGATGCACGGGACGCCCGCCCTGCCCGCCGATTTCACCCACATGCCCTATGCCAATCCGGATGCGCCGAAGGGCGGGCGGCTGGTCTGGGGCGTCCTTGGAACTTTCGACAGTCTCAATCCCCTGATCGTCCGTGGCATCGCCGTTCAGCAGATCAGGGGCTTTGTGGTCGAGAGCCTGATGGCACGCGGCAATGATGAGGCTTTCACGCTGTATGGCCTGCTCGCCAGGAGCGTCGAGACCGACGATGCGCGCAGCTATGTCACCTTCCGCCTCGATCCCAAAGCGCGCTTCGCCGACGGCAAGCCGGTTACGACAGAGGACGTGCTGTTTTCATGGACCTTGCTGCGCGACAAGGGCCGTCCCAATCACCGCCAGTATTATTCCAAGGTCGCAAAGGCCGAGGCGCTCGACCCGCTCACGGTGCGCTTCGATTTCGGCGGCGCCAATGACCGCGAACTGCCGCTGATCCTCGGCTTGATGCCGATCCTGCCTAGGCATGCCGTCGATCCCGCCACGTTCGAGGAAACCACGATGACCGGGCCGGTCGGTTCCGGTCCCTATCGCGTCACCGCCGTCAAGCCGGGAGCCAGCGTTACGCTGACCCGCAATCCCGACTATTGGGGCCGCGACCTGTCTGTAAATCGGGGCCTATGGAACTTCGACGAGATCAGGCTCGACTTCTACCGCGAGTCCAACGGCCTGTTCGAGGCGTTCAAGCGCGGCCTCTACGATTTTCGCGTCGAATACGAACCGCTGCGCTGGCACGAGGGCTACGACTTTCCGGCAGCCCGCAATGGCGAAGTGATCCGCGACACCATCAAGCCCGGAATGCCACAGCCGTCGGAATTCCTGGTGTTCAACACGCGGCGCCCGCAGTTTTCCGACATCCGCGTGCGGCAGGCGCTGACGCTGCTGTTCGATTTCGAGTGGGTCAACCGCAATTACTTTTTCGGGCTCTATGCCCGCACGCCGGGCTTCTTCGCGGGATCCGAACTCTCCGCCTACACCCGTCCGGCCGACGCGCGCGAGCGCGAACTCTTGCAACCGTTCGCCGAGCGCATCCGCCCCGATATTCTCGACGGCACCTATCGCCTGCCCGTCACCGACGGATCGGGCCGCGATCGCACGACGTTGCGCCAGGCGCTGAACTTGCTGTCGGAGGCCGGTTACGATCTCGATGGAGCCGTGCTGCGGCAGCGTTCGACCAGGACGCCGCTCACCTTCGAAATCCTGGTAACGACGCGCGACCAGGAGCGGATCGCGCTGTCCTATCAGCGCGACCTCAAGCGCGCCGGCATCGAGGTCAGCATTCGCGCCGTCGATCCCGTGCAGTTCGACCAGCGCCGGCTCGGCTACGAGTTCGACATGCTGCAGAACCGCTGGGATCAATCGCTGTCCCCCGGCAACGAGCAATCGTTCTACTGGGGCAGTCAGGCCGCCGACATTCCCGGCACGCGAAATTACATGGGAGCCAAGGAGCTGGCCATCGACGCCCTGATCGGGACGCTGCTCGAGGCGCGTGAGCGTCCGGCCTTCGTCTCGGCGGTGCGGGCGCTCGATCGCGTTCTGATATCGGGCTTCTACGCAATTCCGGTGTTTAACGTGCAGGAGCAATGGATCGCGCGCTGGAATCGGATAGAACAACCTGTGGCGACCGCGTTGACGGGCTATCTGCCGGAAACCTGGTGGCAGAAGCCGGAAGCGAAGTGAATTTAGTTGCGTACCCAAGTATCTTGCCAAGTATCTTGCCCAACCGACGCAACCCTCGTGATAGAGCCGAAGTAACGCCGTGACCCAGCCGACCGCTTCGCCGACGCTCGATACGCTATTCAAACGGAACCTGGCACGGCAGCCGGACGCGCTGGCGCTGGTTGATCCCCCCAACAAGCCACGCATCACCGGCCAGCCGCCGAAACGTCTTAGCTTTGCGCAGGCCGACCGTATGATCTCCTCGCTGGCCGCGCACTTCATCGAGTCGGGCTTGCCGTCCAATTCCGTGATCGCGGTTCAACTGCCGAACACCATCGAATTCGCGGTCACCGTGCTCGCCGCCTATCGCGCAGGTCTTGTCGTTGCAGTGCTGCCCCTGCTCTGGCGGCAGTCGGAATTGACGATGGCCCTCAACCGCACCGCCGCGCGGGCGATCGTGACTTCGGGCAAGGTCGACGGCGTGGTCTATTCGGACATCGCCATGAACGCCGCCGCCGAAGCGTTCTCGATCCGCCATGTCTGCGGCTTCGGCAGCGACCTGCCGGAAGGCATGGCCTCGCTCGACAATGCCATCTTCCGGGAATCTCCGACCACGCGCGCCGTGGTCCAGGACGGCCGCAAGGCGGCGCTGATTTCATTCGATGTCACCGCAGACGGCTTCCGGCCGGTCCCGCGCGCCCATCTCGGCCTGATTGCGGGTGGGCTTTCCATGTCGCTCGAAAGCGACGTGCCGCAGGGCGCCACCATCCTGTCGGCGTTCTCGCCGATGTCGTTTGCCGGCCTCGCCTCCTCGCTGGCGATCTGGCTGCTGTCGGGCGGAACATTGGTGCTGCACCACCCCTTCGACGATGAGGTTCTGGAGCAGCAGATCAACGAACAGGCCTGCGACACGCTGATTGCACCTGCTCAACTGGCGCTGCGGCTGGACGAACTGGACCTCGCCGCGCGGATGCCGAGCCTGCGCAATGTTATCGGCCTGTGGCGCACGCCAGAGCAGGTCGGCTCCAGCGCATGCTGGACCGCGCAACAGGCGACGCTGACGGATGTCTATCTATTCGGCGAGGCCGGATTGTTCGGCGCGCGCCGGATCGCCGAGGATGGCTCGCCGGCCCTGATCAAGCCTGGCCCGCACGGCGCGCCGCGCGATCTGCCGGGATCGTCGATCGCGGGCGAAATCCTCGTGACGCCGCGCGGCACGTTAGGATTGCGCGGGCCGATGGTGCCGGTCGCAGCCTATGCGCCCCCTCCGCCGCCGAGCGACTCCCTGATCGCGGCGCCGCCGCGCGACTATGTCGACACGGACTACGCCTCGCGACTCGACCGCGTGACCGGTGCGGTCCATATCACGGCGCCGCCGTCCGGCGTCATGGCCGTCGGCGGCTACCGGTTCCTGGCGCAGGACCTCCAAGAATGGGCGCGCCGGCTCGGCCAGGGTGCGCTTCTGACCGCGTTGCCGGACCGTATCAGCGGCCACCGGCTGGCGGGGCGCGCCCTCGACAACGCGCGCGCTCGGGACGCGCTGACAGAACTTGGCCTTAACCCCTTGATGGTGGAAGCATTTCGGGATCGGAGCAACGCCGCCTGAGACGCCGGCGGCGGGCGTCCGTTGACGCCGCATTAAGCGGGGCAAACTAGGATCGCGGCTTCCTGTTTCGCGCCTTATCCGAGTCCGCAAATGTCCCAGCAAGGTCCGATCCTCGTCGTATCAAGCGCGAGCCGGCCGTCTTTTGCCGCCACGCTGGATGGCGCAGGGCTGTTTCCCGTGGTCGAGACCGGATGGGCGGACGCGGCGCGCGCGGTCGAGCAGGTCCAGCCGGCCGCCGTGCTGGCCGCGGCATCGCAGACCGACGCTGCCGGACTGACGGAGTTGGCCGCGCGGGTCGCGGCGCGACAGCCTTATCTGCCGTTGATCGCGGTGGACCCGCAGATGGCCTATCCCGACAACGTCATTCCCTTCTTTCAGAGCCAAGTCCTTCAGAGCCAAGTCCTTCAGAGCCAAGTCCTTCAGAACCACGTCCCCCACACCCAACAAGCTGGCTGCGACCGGCTGATGGCCCGCCTGCGGGCCGTGCTGCGCGTGCGGGCGTTGCATGCAACCGTGATGCGCCGGCTGGTGCCGGCAGCGCCGATGACGCTGTCACAGATCGACCCGGCGCGCGATGCTACCGTGCTGCTGATCGGCCGCGGCGGCGCCTATCCCGCGCTGTCGGTCGCGCTTGGCGAGCGCAGCGGCGTGGTCGGCGCGCTCTCGATCGAGGCGGCTGCGAAGCATCTCAACACCAGAGACATCGACGGCATCGTGCTCGGCGAAGGATTCAGCCTGCGGGTCGTCGATGCCTTCCTCACCGTGCTGACGGAGGACTCCCGTTTCCGCAATCTCCCCGTCGTCGTGACCGCAGGCGATCTGGCGCCGGCCTATGATCTGGCGAACCTCGAAATCGTTTCCGGCGATGCGGCCCAGGTGGCAACGACGGTGCTGCCGCTGATCCGCCAGCACGCCTTCGAAGCGCATCTGAGCCGCACGCTGAAGGCAATCGACGCCGACGGCCTGATCGACGCGCGGACCGGTCTGCTCACGGCGGAAGCCTTCGAACGCGACTTTGCCAGCGCCATCTACCAGACCCAGCAGCGCGGCGGCGGATTGTCGGTCGCGCGCTTTGCGTTCGACCCCGATCATCCGCGCGCGCAATTCGATGGCGCGCGGATCATCAGCCGCCTGATGCGGCAAATGGATTTTGGCGCCGCGCAGGACGACGGCTCGGTGGTCGTGGTGTTTGCCGAGGCCGACCTTAAGACGGCCCATGCCGTCGCCCGGCGGCTGTCGAGCGTGATGCGCCATACCAGTCACGGCCAGCGTGACGCACGGTCGGAGCCTTCAGTTACGGTCGCCACGCTGCTGCCGAACGATTCCGCGAAGTCATTGCGGTCACGGCTGCAGGAAGGTGCGCAACGCGCGGCATCTTAGAGCAAGCGCCCGATCTATCCCCGTCATTGCGAGCCAGCGGGTCGGCGCGAAGCGCCGCCCGATGACAGGCTCCGCGAAGCAATCCATCCCTCCGCGCATGAGGACAGATGGATTGCTTCGTCGCTTCTCGCAATGACAGGAAGAGAGCTCCCGCTTACGCCGCCTTCTTGCTTTCCGCGAGATTGGCGAGCTGCCGCAAGATCTCGGTCGTGCCCATCAGCCGCTCTTCCGGCGTCTTCCATGCCTGCAGGAACACCACCTTCATGTCCGGCCGCACTTTCGCGGCCTGGCCGTGCTGGCGGATGAAGGCTACCAGGCGTTCCGGTTGGGCAAAGCTGTTGTCGCGGAACGAGATCACCGCGCCCTTAGGCCCGGCATCGACCTTCTCGACATTGGCTCTGCGGCAATAGGCCTTGATCGCGGCGACCTTGAACAGATAGCGCACCTCATCCGGCAGCACGCCGAAGCGGTCGCGCATCTCCGCGGCGAAATTGTCGATCTCCTCGTCGGTGTCGAGATCGGCCAGCCGCCGGTACAGCGATAGCCGCACCGCAAGGTCGTTGACGTAATCCTCGGGGATCAGCACCGGCATGCCGATGGTGATCTGCGGCGACCAGCGGTCTGCGGCAGGCTCCGCCACGCCGGCCTTGAGGTTGAGGATCGCCTCCTCCAGCATCGATTGATAAAGCTCGAAGCCGACCTCCTTGATGTGGCCGGACTGCTCCTCTCCGAGCAGATTGCCGGCGCCGCGGATATCCAAGTCGTGCGACGCAAGCTGGAAGCCGGCGCCGAGCGTTTCCAGCGACTGCAGCACTTTCAGCCGCCGCTCGGCCTGACCGGTGATCTTCTGCTGCGTCGGCAGCGTGAACAGCGCATATGCTCGCAGTTTCGAGCGCCCTACCCGCCCGCGCAACTGATAGAGCTGCGCCAGGCCGAACATGTCGGCGCGGTGCACGATCAGCGTATTGGCGTTCGGGATGTCTAGGCCGGACTCGATGATGGTGGTCGAGAGCAGGATGTCGTATTTGCCGTCATAGAAGGCCGACATGATGTCCTCGATCACGGTCGGCGGCATCTGGCCGTGCGCGACGGCGACCTTCATCTCGGGCACGTTCTTATCGAGGAAGTCTTTCACGCTGGCGAGATCCTCGATCCGCGGCACGACGTAGAACGCCTGTCCACCGCGGTAGCGTTCGCGGAGCAGCGCTTCGCGGATCATCAGGGGATCGTGCGGGGCCACGAAGGTACGCACCGCGAGGCGGTCTACCGGGGGCGAGGCGATGATCGAGAGGTCGCGCACGCCGGTCAGCGCAAGCTGCAGCGTGCGCGGGATCGGAGTGGCGCTCAGTGTCAGCACATGCACCTGCGCCCGCAACTGCTTCAGCCGCTCCTTGTGGCTGACGCCAAAGTGCTGTTCTTCGTCGACGATCAGCAATCCGAGGTCGCGGAACTTGATCGACTTGCCGAGCAGTGCGTGGGTGCCGACCACGATATCGACATTGCCTTCGGCGAGCCCCTTCTTGGTTTGCGTCAGCTCCTTGGCCGGGATCAGACGCGAGGCCTGCGCGACATTGACTGGAAAGCCTCTGAAGCGTTCGGCAAAATTCTTGCTGTGCTGCCGCGCCAGCAGCGTGGTCGGCACCACGACAGCGACCTGCTTGCCGTCGAGCGCCACGGCAAACGCCGCTCGCAATGCCACCTCGGTCTTGCCAAAACCGACGTCGCCGCAGATCAGCCGGTCCATGGGACGGCCGCTTTCGAGATCCTTAAGCGTGGAGGTGATGGCGCCAAGCTGGTCCTCGGTTTCCTCATAGGGGAAGCGCGCGCAGAATTCGTCATAGACATGCGGCTGCACCGGCATTTTCGGCGCTTCGTGCAACTGGCGTTCCGCGGCAATCTTGATCAGCTCGCCCGCGATCTCGCGGATGCGGTTCTTGAGCTTGGCCTTGCGCGCCTGCCAGCCACCACCACCCAGCCGGTCCAGCTCCACACCGGTCTGCTCGGACCCGTAGCGCGACAGCAGCTCGATATTTTCGACCGGAAGGAACAGCTTCGTTTCCGCGGCATAATGCAGTTCGAGACAGTCATGCGGCGCGCCGCCGACCTCGATCGTCTGCAAACCCACAAAGCGCCCGATGCCGTGCTCGACATGCACCACGAGATCGCCGGTCGAAAGGCTCGTGACTTCCGAGATGAAGTTGTCGAGCTTGCGGCTTGATTTGCGCTGGCGCACCAGGCGGTCGCCGAGGATGTCCTGTTCGGTGATGACCGCGAACTCATCGGTCTCGAAACCGCTCTCCATGCCGACCACCGCCAGCATGGCCTCGTTGCGCGGCGTCGCCTGCACCGTGCGCCAGGTGTTGACGCTGGTGATATTGGCAAGCTTGTGATCTCTGAGCATGCTGGCCATGCGGTCGCGCGAGCCTTCGCTCCACAGCGTGATCACGACCTTTTTGCGCTGCGCCTGCAGGGCCAGCACATGCGCCACCACGGCCTCGAACACGTTGATGGAAGTATCGGCGCGCTCGGGCGTGAAATTGCGGCCCTGCCGCGCGCCGGCGTCGAACACGTCGCTGCTGCCGTCAGGTACGGCAAACGGTGTCAGCCGCGCTAGTGCGGCGTCGTTCAGCCGCGTCGTCCATTCCGTTTCCGTCAGATAGAGCCGGTCCGGCGGCAACGGCTTGTAGATCGCGCCGGACCCTGGATGCTCCAACGCCTCGCGCCTTGCCTCGTAATAGTCCTGGATCTGCTTGAAGCGCTCGCGCGCAGCATCCTCGCTCTGCGGCTCGATCGCAACCGGCGCGCCATCGAGATAGTCGAACAGCGTATCCATCCGTTCCTGGAACAGCGGCAGCCAATGCTCCATGCCGGGATGGCGACGGCCTTCGCTGACGGCCTCATAGAGCGGATCGCCGCGCTCCGGCGCGCCGAAGGTCGCGACATACCCCATGCGGAAGCGGCGGATGGTCTCGGTAACGAGCTGGAATTCGGAGATCGGCACCAGGTCGAGCGCGCGCATGTCGAGCAGCGTGCGCTGGGTTTCCGCATCGAACGTGCGGATCGATTCCAGGCTGTCGCCGAAGAAATCGAACCGCACGGGCTGATCGAGCCCGGCCGGAAACAGATCGAGAATGCCGCCGCGCACCGCGTATTCGCCGGGCTCGCGCACGGTCGAGGAGCGGTTGTAGCCATTGTGCTCCAGCCAGGCGACGATCGAATCCATCGGCACGACATGGCCGGGCGCGACCGACAGCGCCTGCGCCGCCACCACCTCGCGCGCCGGCACGCGCTGCACGATGGCATTGACGGTGGTGAGCACGATCAGCGGCTTGTCGCTGCCCTGCAGGCGCGACAGTCGCGCCAGCGTGGTCAGGCGCTGCGCCAGGACGCCGCCATGCGGCGACACCCGGTCATAGGGCTGGCAGTCCCAGGCCGGAAACTGCATCACCGGCAGATCGGGCGCAAAGAATTCCAGCGCCCGCGCCAGTTGTTGCATGCGCGGGCCGTCGCGGCAGACCACCGCAAGGCTGACCGCCGGCGGTTTCGGCCGGGCCGCCACCGCACGCGCGAGGTCCGAGACGACCAGCCCTTCCGCGCCTTCGGCAACGTTGGCAAAGGTCAGCGCGCGGCCGGGAGCCAGCAGCGTCGCGGGCGATTTGACTGATGCCTTCATGCGTCGTGATCCACGGCGCGAAACGCCTTGATACGCTCGAAAAGCGCGGTCGCATATTCCGGATCGAGCGGCTTGTCGCCGATCAGCGCGGCATAGAGATCGGGATCGGGTACCTCGATCAGGCGCTCAAGTTCGGCCAGTTCGTCATCTCGCATTTCTGATATCTCGGCATCCGCAAAGCGTCCGAGGATCAGATCCATTTCGCGGGTACCGCGATGCCAGCAGCGAAATAAAAGCCGCTTGCGGCGGTCATCCAGGCCACCGCTCGACCGTGTCGTACCCGTCATTTCTCTGTCCCATCCGAACGCCAAAAGCCCGGACGTGCCGGGCGAGGTTGATATAGTCCCCGTACCCGGGATTGTCAGTAGCGTTTCGCCCACAGATCCATGCGAAAGTGGACGTGCACCGCTCGCGAGGCACTTCATTGCGCCCTTGGGTTGCCGCATCGCTGCGGTTTCGCCGCGCGGGGGTTGCAGCTTTTGCATTTCGCCGCTATGTGTCTGCCGCGATCGGTGGCCGATTTTGGCACGATCATCAGGGAGAAGGCTCGATGACGTTGATGTCTCGCCGCCCCGTCGAGGGCATCGCCTAAGAGCGCGTGCGTTAGCCCGCCGCTTGGGAACTCGCGCGCTTAAAGCCAACGATCGTTGCGTTTGCGCGCGTCGACGATTCTCAAATCTCCAGAAAGTCTTTCAATGGGCACTTCTCCCAAAGTGGACGGCTGCGCGCCGATCCACGTCTTCGCCTCGTCCAAGTCCTGGATCGAGGGCAACGCTACGCTGCAACTGCAACAGGTCGCCGGATTGCCCGGCGTCCGCGCGGTCGCCGCGATGCCGGACCTTCATCCCGGCAAATACGGCCCCGTGGGCTGCGCTGTGCTGTCGGATCACATTCATCCGCAACTGGTCGGCTCCGACATCGGCTGCGGCATGGGCCTGTTTGAACTCGATATCGCCGCGCGCAAGCTTCGGCTCGACCAACTGGCCGGGCGCTTGCACGCGCTCGATCAGCCATGGGACGGCGATACGAGCAGCGTTCTGACCGACGCCGGTCTTCGCGCGACCGCCTTCGATGCTTCGCTCGGCAGCATCGGCGGCGGCAACCACTTCTGCGAGATCCAGGCGATCGAGGAAATCCTTGAGCCTGACATCGCCGCGCAGGCCGGGCTCGACCGCGACCATGCCTATGTTCTGATCCATTCCGGTTCGCGCGGCCTCGGCTTCTCGATCCTGGAGCGAGAGATGCGGAACGGCCAGGCGGCGCTTGACCCCGCGAGCGAAGCCGGCAGCGCGTACATGGATGCGCATGATCACGCCGTGCAGTGGGCCAGGCTCAACCGCCGCATCATCGCGGAACGCGCTGCGGCCACTGCGCGTGCGGACCTGCGTCCTGTCAACGATCTGGCGCACAACATGGTCGAGCGTCAGGCCGATGCGGGTGGCAACGTGTTGGCGCTGCATCGAAAGGGCGCAGCGGCTTCCGATCGCGGCCTCGTACCGGTGCCGGGATCGCGCGGCACGCTGTCGTATCTGGTGGAGCCGCTGGCGGCGATGCAGACCGAAGCTCTCGCCTCCCTCGCGCATGGCGCAGGCCGCAAATACGATCGCGCATCCATGCACGGCCGTATCAGGGTCAAGAGGTCCGACGTGGCGCGACTGGAGCGCAATCCCTATGGCGGCATCGTCGTCTGCGGCGATCGTGGCCTGCTCGCGGAGGAGGCGCCCGAGGCCTACAAGAACATCGAACGCGTCATCGAAGACCTCGTCGAGTTTGGCCTGGCGCGGGTGGTGGCGACGCTCCGGCCGCTCGTGACGTTCAAGAAGGCGCAATCCAATGTGGCGAGCAGCGCCGCCCGACGGGAGAAATCCTGGAAGGAGGACCGCCGATGATCCGTCTTCTCTTCACCAGCGGCCGCGGTCCGGCGGAATGCCGGATCGCGGTCCGGAAAGCCGTCGCAACGCTCGCGGCCGAAGCTGCTGCGCTCGGGCTTGAAACCGACTGCGTAGAAGGCCCGAGCCCGGACAGACATGGTCCGGGCTCGGCCATCGTTCTGGTCCACGGCGAGGCCGCGGCCGCGTTCGCGCGGCCGTGGATCGGCGCTATCCAGTGGGTGGCGCAGAGCCCGGTCCGGCCGCATCACAAGCGGAAGAACTGGTTCATCGGCGTGTTCGAGCTTCCGGCGCCGCCGGAAGCTCCGAAGGCGTTCGCAGCGCAGGATGTCCGCTTCGAAGCCTTCCGGGCCGGCGGCCCTGGCGGCCAGCATCAGAACAAGACCGAGAGCGCCGTGCGCGCCACGCACATCGCCAGCGGGCTCTCGGTCGTCGCGCGGGAGGAGCGCTCGCAGCATCGCAACAAGGCGCTGGCCCTGGAGCGGATGGCGGCGCTGCTCCGGCTGCAGGGTGAGCTCGAAGCCATCACCGCCCGGAACGATGCGCATGCAGCGCATGACCGCCTCGAGCGTGGGCGGCCGGTGAAGCGGTTCAAGGGCGACTCCTTCCGGGCATCGTAGTATAGGTTAGTGACAGTGCCGGAGTGCAGTTCCTGGAGAAGTGCAATCGCGCGGTGTAGCAATAGGTCCCGTGGAACGTACGGTTTGTACAATGACGAACGTAGTACAAGTTTACGACTATCGGTTCCCTAACACCGATTTTGCCATATGCGCTTTCAAATGCGCCTCTCGGAGATCGCGCAGTCACTTGGTTTTGAGGTCGAGAGTTGGGAGGATCAGCTGGGTCCAGCTCGCGGAATGCTTCTCAGGCTACCCACGGGACGAGTGGTCTTGTTTCTTGAGCTCCAACACGCGATCGATCACTATCGAGAAATGGGGCCATACGTCCACGTAGACGCCGGTGCGGTTGCGGAGTTCGGCGTTGAGCCTTTGATAAGCGAAGTTTTGACGACTCTCGGTTTATCGGACCAATCAGTTGATTGGCGCGCATCAAGTGATGCAGCAGCAAATTGCTATTGATCTGGTGAAACGAGTAGCGGCTTATAAAGGACTGAAAGACTAAATTGATGCGGACTGGTGCTCGTCGCACGCAAATCATACGGATACTTCTCTGGATAGCTCTCGCCCTGTTCGTCCTCTCACTCTTCTCGCCCTCCGTTTCGGGAGGTAGATTTTTTCGCGAGGATTTCGTGTGCAAGGCGCACCAGTGGACGCGGGGATGGGAGCTTCTCTTGATTGGACCGCTCGGCGTCCTCGATGGGCAGTTCGGATGGATTGCAAATCCGTTGATGCTTTTTGCGGCGCTAGGAAGACTACGCCGAGCCGCAAATCTGAGTTTTGCATTAGCGGCCGTCGCGCTCATCGTCGTCACTGCTTTTTCCTTCACCTCTGTATGGATGGACGGTGGAGGAAACGCGACGGTGTGCGGCTTTGGACCGGGGTACTATCTTTGGCTGGCTTGTTCTGTTCTCGTGTTGATTGCGACGCTGTTGAAACCGGCCAAGTAGGCCGGCGTCGACCGCATCGCCTTGAAAGGCCGTCTCGAAAAAAAGCCGTGGACGTTCCGCCCAAACCCGCGCATGACGGCGCGAAACGGTCTTAGGTTTCGATATGCGCCCCACCCTGCTCAATCCGCTGTTTGCGCCGGTCACGAGCCTTCCAGGCGTCGGGCCGAAGCAGGACAAGTTGCTGCGGTATCTGCTCGACCGCGATGAGACGCCGCGGCTGGTCGATCTCTTGCTGCACCTGCCGGCGAGCGTGATCGACCGCCGGGCGCGGCCCAAGATCCGCGAGGCGGCGCAGGGAACCGTGGTGACGCTGGAAGTCACCGTCGACCGCCACCGGCCACCTCCGCCGCGCAATGCCCGCGCGCCCTATCTCGTCTATGCCTCTGACGATACCGGCGACGTGGTGCTGACGTTCTTCCGCGCCAAGCCTGGTTATGTCGAAAAGCTGCTGCCGGTCGGCGAGAAGCGCTACGTATCGGGCACGCTGCAGATGTATGACGGCATTCCGCAGATCGTGCATCCCGACCGCGTGGTGGATGAAGCGACGTTTTCAAAATTGTCCGGCATCGACCCGGTTTATCCGCTGACCGAGGGCCTCGCGCTGGGATCGCTACGCCGCGCGATCGCGCAGGCGCTGCAGAAGCTGCCGGAATTGCCGGAATGGATCAGTCCGGAGGTGATCCGCCGCTGCAGCTTTCCGCCGATCCGGGAAGCGCTGAACCGCGTGCATGTTCCGGTCGAACTCACGGACATTTTGCCTGATGGCCCGTTCTGGTCACGGCTCGCTTTCGACGAACTCTTGGCCGGTCAATTGGCGCTGGCGCTGGTGCGTGCGCAACTCCGGCGTCCGGCCGGCGACCGCAACGCCGGCGACGGCCATCTGCGCCACAAGATCATCGACGCGTTGCCCTATGCGCTGACGTCGTCACAGCGCGAGGCGGTCGCGGCCATCACCGCGGATTTGCTGCAGCCGGTGCGGATGTTGCGGCTGCTGCAGGGCGATGTCGGGTCCGGCAAGACGGTCGTGGCGCTGTTGGCAGCCGCTGCTGTGACTGAAGCCGGCAAGCAGGCTGCGCTGATGGCGCCGACCGAAATCCTCGCCCGCCAGCACATCAAGACCATAGCGCCGCTGGCCGAACGCGCCGGCCTGCGGGTTGCCATCCTGACCGGCCGCGAGAAGGGCAAGGAGCGGCGCGAGATTCTGGCGCGACTCGAAGCCGGCGAAATCGACTTTTTGGTTGGCACGCATGCGCTGATCCAGGACGACGTGATCTTCAAGGCGCTGGCGCTGGCAGTGGTCGACGAACAGCATCGCTTTGGCGTGCGCGAACGGCTCGCGCTGACCAACAAGGGCGAGGCTGTCGACGTGCTGGTCTTGAGCGCGACGCCGATCCCGCGCACGCTGGTGCTCACCTATTTCGGCGACATGGACGTCTCCGAACTGCGCGAGAAGCCGGCCGGCCGGCAGCCGATCGACACCCGTGCGGTCCCGGCCAGCCGGCTCGACGAGGTCGTTGACGCCGTCGGCCGTGCGCTGAAATCAGGCACGCTGGTCTACTGGATCTGTCCGCTGGTCGAGGAATCCGAGGCTGAAGGTACCGAGCATCTCACCAACGCGACGGAGCGGTTTGAGAAACTGCAGCAACGCTTCGGCGACAAGGTCGGTCTCGTCCACGGCCAGATGAAGGGCGCGGAGAAAGACCGCGTGATGGCGCAATTCGCCGCGCACGAGATCGGGCTCCTGGTGGCGACCACGGTGGTCGAGGTCGGCGTCGACGTCCCGGCCGCGACCATCATGGTGATCGAGAACGCCGAGCGCTTCGGCTTGGCGCAATTGCACCAGTTGCGCGGCCGGATCGGGCGCGGCTCGGAGGCGTCTACCTGCCTCCTGCTCTACAAGGAGCCGCTCGGCGAAATGTCGAAGGCGCGGCTGAAGGTGATCCGCGAGACCACCGACGGTTTTCGGATCGCCGAGGAGGATCTGAAGCTGCGCGGCGAAGGCGACGTGCTCGGCATCCGCCAGAGCGGCCTGCCCGGCTACCGCATCGCCCGCTCAGATGTGCACGCCCAACTCATTACGCAAGCCCGCGACGAGGCGCTGCGGATCATGAAGGACAATCCGAAGCTCAGGGGTGAGCGCGGCGAGGCGCTGCGCTGCCTGCTTTACCTGTATGAACGCGACGAAGCCGTGCCGCTGATCGGCGCGGGATGACGCGCCGCGACGTCGGCAATGCGGCGCCGGTAGTGCTCGGTGCCCTCGACGATTTTGTCGATCAGCGCCTCCAGCGCCCAGAATTTTTCGTGGATATCGAAGGTGACGGCGCGGCTGTCGGTGCAGGCGAACGTGCCGAGGCGCTGGTGATAGAGCTTTGCGAGCTTCGGATAGCCCATCGGTTCGGCCATCGCTGATAGCGCGAGATAGACCGAGAGTTCATCCGCCAGCTCCGGATGGCTGATGTGCTCGGTCATCAGCCACTGGTAGAGATCGGGATGAAAATTCGTGAACACGCCGGTGAAGCCGCGCGAGCCGGCCTTCATCGCGTCAAAGGCAATCGCCGCATTGGCGTTGACGATGGCAAGCGGCGTATCCCTGGTCAGCGCCACCCGACGCTTGACCGTTTCGAGGTCGCAGGAGACATCCTTGAGGATAACGAAGCGGCCACTTTTAGCGCAGAATTTCAGTTCGTCGTCGCTGAGCAGACGGCGATAGGGCGCCGGGCACTCGTAGAGTCCAAGCGGAAGCTGCTTCGGCAGCCGGTCGAGCAGCCAGGTCAGGTCGTCGATGAACTTGCTGCCACCTTCCCGCTTGGCGTCGAGGCGGTTGGTGACGAGCACCATGCCGTCGACGCCGGTTGCGGCAATCGCGGTCAGCTCGGCAAGCTGGTCATCCAGGCTTTCGCTGATGTGGCCGGAAGCGATCACCGGCACGCGGCCTGCGGCGGCCTTCTTGGCGAAAGCGGCGAGCTCGACGCGTTCGTCGAGCGTGAGAAACTGCATCTCGCTGGACTGGCAGACCGCAAACAGCGCGTCCGAGCCATTGTCGATGTACCATTCCACCAGCCGGCCAAGGCCGGGATAGTCGATCGCGCCGTTCGCGGTGAACGGCGTGATCATCACGGGAATGATGCCTTCGATCTTCTGCGTCATAAGTTCAGCCTATCTATCCGTCATTGCGAGCGCAGCGAAGCAATCCATTCTTTCTTGATGCGCGAGATGGATTGCTTCGCTTCGCTCGCAATGACGGCGGAGGGAGCGTCGCAGGTGCCGCGCCCTACTCCACCTTCACCTTTGCCGGAGCCGGCTGCAGCGCGGCGGCGGAATTCGCCACGCGCGCGGCGTTCGCCATGCCGGCCAGCGCGGCGTTGCGCTTCTGTGGATCGGAGCCGGGCTGCACCACGCCCGCCGACATGATCAGGGTCGCGGCGTCCTCGGTGCTCATGTCGACTTCGATGATCTTGCTCTTCGGCACGTAGAAGAAGAAACCGGTGGTTGGGTTCGGCGCGCAGGGCAGGAACACCGAGATATGCTCCTCCTGGCCGGGAAGCTGGCTGGCGATGTTCACGCTCGGCGACTGCGAGATCAGAACGATCGACCACATGCCGGGCGAGGGAAATTCGACCAGGCCGACCTTGCGAAAGCTCGAGCCCTTGCCCGAGAACAGCGTCTCGAATACCTGCTTCAGGCCGCGATAGATCGCGCGCACCACAGGCATGCGGCCGAGCAGCCGTTCGCCGAGATCGACCAGCGTCCGTCCGATCAAATTGGCGGTGAGGAAGCCCAGCAGCGTCAGGGCGACCACGGCGACGATCAGCCCCGAGCCGGGCAGTCCGAACGGCAGGTAGGTTTCCGGCCGGTAGGCCGTCGGCACGAACGGACGGACGATGCTGTCCACCCAGTTCACGAACCACCAGGTCAAATAGAGGGTAATGGCGACCGGGCCTGCGACAATCAGTCCGGTCAGAAAGTAGTTCCGAAAACGGGCCACTAGCCCGGCGTGATGGCCTTCCGGCACGGGTTCGTCCGGGGGCGCGGTCGGGGGCAGTTCTTCGCGGTTCATCGTGGTTCCAGGTCGGAGCAGCCGGACTCGATATTCGGGCGCGATCGGACGCAAAACCGGGGTCCACTTTTGCTGATCGCGCCTATCCCAGCTAAGCCATCCTAGCAGGTTTTTGAAGCCCCGGCATGACAGCCGAGGGACTTGACTAGAGCCTTTTCCGTTTCGATTGAATCGAAACGGGGCTCTAGATTCCTTATTTTGACGCGTTTTCTTAACGCGAACCGGGTCCACTTCGCTGGAAAACGCTCTATTCGACCGTTACCGATTTGGCGAGATTCCGCGGCTGATCCACGTCCGTGCCCATCACCACGGCGGTATGATAGGCCAGCAGCTGCACCGGGATGGCATAGACCATCGGGGTGAACGTCGCCGCCATGTCCGGGAGCACGATGGTAACAAGCGATTCGATGGTGGCTTCCGCCGCCCCCTTGGCATCGGTCATCAGGATGATGTTGCCGCCGCGGGCCGCGACTTCCTGCATGTTGGAGACGGTCTTCTCGAACACCCGGTCATGCGGCGCGATCACCACGACCGGCATGGTTTCGTCGATCAGCGCGATCGGCCCATGCTTGAGTTCGCCGGCGGCATAGCCCTCGGCGTGGATGTAGGAGATTTCCTTGAGCTTCAGCGCACCTTCCAGCGCCAGCGGATAGCTGGTGCCGCGGCCGAGATAGAGCACGTCCTTTGATTTCGAGATGTCGCGCGCCAGCTTCTCGATCTGCGGTTCGATGGTCAGCGCCGCCGCCATCAGGCGCGGAATCTCGACCAGGCCATGGACGAGCTTGGTCTCGTCCTCGTCGGACAATTCGCCGCGTGCCTTGCCGGCAGCGACCGCGAGCGCGGCCAGCACCATCAACTGGCAGGTGAAGGCCTTGGTCGAAGCGACGCCGATTTCGGGACCGGCCAGCGTCTGCAGCACGGTTTCGCTTTCGCGCGCGATCGTCGAGGTCGGCACGTTCACCACCGACAGGGTGTGAACGCCCTGCGCCTTGGCGTAGCGCAGCGCGGCCAGCGTGTCGGCGGTCTCGCCGGACTGTGAAATGAAGATCGCGAGATCGCCTTTGCGCAAGGGTGCCTCGCGGTAGCGGAATTCGGATGCGATATCGATTTCGACCGGCACCCGCGCCAGCCGCTCGAACCAGTATTTGGCGACGTAGCCGGCAAGGTTCGCGGTACCGCAGGCCGTGATCGAAATGCGCTGGATATCCTTGAAGTCGAACGGCAGCTTGACCGGCAACATCACGCGCTCGCTCGCCATGTCGATGTATCTGGCGAGGGTGTGTCCGACCACTTCCGGCTGCTCGTGGATTTCCTTGGCCATGAAGTGGCGGTAGTTCGCCTTGTCGACCAGCGAGGTCGAGGCGCTGTGCTTGACCGCGTCGCGGTGCACGATCGCATTGTTCTTGTCGTAGATGGTCGCGCCCTTGCGGGTCAGCACCACCCAGTCGCCGTCTTCGAGATAGCTGATCATGTCGGTGAACGGACCGAGCGCGATCGCATCCGAACCCAGATACATTTCACCGTCGCCATGACCTATCGCCAGCGGCGGGCCGTTGCGGGCGCCGATCATCAGGTCGTCGTCGCCGGCGAAGATGAAGCCGAGCGCGAACGCGCCACGCAATTCCGACAGCGCCGCCCTCACCGCCTCGACCGGCTTGATGCCCTGCTGCAGCAGGCTGTCGACCAGGTGCAAAACGATCTCGGTATCGGTTTCGGTCTTGAAGACCGTCCCCTTCTTCTCGAGCGCCTCGCGCAGCTCGCGAAAGTTCTCGATGATGCCGTTGTGAACCACAGCGACGCGTTCGGTCGCATGCGGATGCGCGTTGTTCTCAGTCGGCTTGCCGTGCGTTGCCCAGCGGGTATGCCCGATGCCGGTATGGCCCTTCAGCGGTTCTGCATCCAGCCGCTTTTCGAGGTTCTTCAGCTTGCCTTCGGCGCGGCGGCGTTCGAGGTGATCGCCTTCCAGCGTGGCGACACCAGCGGAGTCATAGCCGCGATATTCAAGCCGCTTGAGTGAATCTACCAGAAGCTCCGCGACCGGAGCTTTTCCAAGAATGCCGACAATGCCGCACATGCGGTTCAATTTCCCCAAATCGACGAATAGCGTCGCAACCCGCGACTGTCTTAACGAAATTCGCTGTCTTACAGATACTCAATAATTATTGCGGATTGAGACAGCCTTAAGTGAAAAGCTTAATGGGTAGCCAAACCGGGTATTAACCTGTCACAGCCGGCTAGTCGTGCGGAATATGCGTCCGCGATCTCGCGGCATGACCTGCCCGAGCTTTGGCCTTGGTTCCCTCCGAAAGAGAGGGAGCAGGGAATGCCGGGTGCGCGCTGCACCCGCGGTCTCGCGTGCAATGGGTAGAAGGAAACGCACACGAGCATACAGGTTCAGCGGAGGCAATCCGGCATTCCCTGCGCAATGGCTTTACGGCTTATAACGCGCTCTTCCCGGCGACGAATTCCTTTTTGTCACCGTCACCAGCGGATTGAGATTTGTCTAAGCCCGGTCGGGCCGACGCGTCTCCGCTGGCTTGACATCAGCCACGGATGCCAGAACCACGCGACTTCGCCGTACGCAGCGCCCTCACCCTTCACTCCGATCGGCGAATGCCGGTGCGAAGTTCTGGCGAGAGCCTTGAAACGCCGGTCGTCTGCGCTGGCGTAAGATCACTCACGGGAGAACCCGCCCTGCGACCACGATCGCGCCCGACGCCGCTGCGTCCACCGCATCCAACCCCGCGTCCGTGACGATCGCGATACGCCCCTCTTGCCGGGGTGGATGGCCGAAGTGATAGCGGTGATTTGGGCGAGGATGGAAGCAGAATATTTTTTCGGTTACGGCTGGACGGGTAGCATCAGGTTGATCTGGTTGGACAAATTCGCTTGGGCGCGCGGGGCAAGTCGCTCAGCGAGAAAGACAGAATTAAATGCACTGTCACCGTAATGGGAGGGATGACTTTTACGGTTTCAACCGCAGCGATGTACGGTTTTATAGGCGCCAGACGCGCGAGATAGCTAGAGCGCGCTCGGGCATGTGAATTCAAAAGAGCTCTTTGTGAAAGCTGGAAACGTATCGATACGGGTTGGTCCTGTCTCTCAGACCTCGCCAGCCCCAATCGGGTGTGATTTTCAAGGAAGTTGCTGACGCTGATGCCGCAGACCCTACAAGCGCTGCCGTCAGCGCCGCTGTTGTGCCAAGTGCTGTTGCGCCACATAAGCGGCAAGCCCATCTCTCACGATCGCGAATGGCTTCAGATCAAATGAGGTCTTCAAGCTCGAAAGTCGAACAGGGAACTGCCATTCCGAGCATACCCGGATAGCAGCTGAGCACCCCTCATCTATGCGAAGTAGGGCTTCTTCGAGTGTTGCCTTAGGATCCTCGCTCGCATTTACTTCTGACACAAGCCGGTCGATCTCATTTCTCAGGGCTTGCAGCTCGTCATAGCGCTTTAGGCGAAACTCAAGGATCTCGTTTAGGGGGACTTCTTTATCCGGCACAGGAACCGCGCGATAGAGTTCGAGCGCTAGGCCCCCTTTGTCTGTAAGGGTTCCATCTTTTACAAGTAAGGAGTTCTCGCCTTGAGCAATTGCCCAGGTGCCTGGATTCTTTTCGTCTAAATCTCGAAGAGCCTGAGCTTGGGCAAGAATTAAGACTTCGACTCCAAATGAACCACTTAGGAAGACATTCGGTAGCTCGAGGACTTTGGCCGCTGACAAGAAGTCAACGTCGGGGCCACTCCCACCAACGTGAATTGCATTGTTCGTTGGCCACGCCAGTTTGTCGAAGTAGATCAGTGAGCTTCGAAGTTCTTGAGCATCCAACGAGGTAGATTTGATCGAGAGCCGAGTGCCTTCGATCTGCATGGGACAGCTGACGATGAGTCCACGCTTTGGCTTCCCATATGAGGGATCCTTGCCTGCGCGCCGTTTTGCCTCGCCCACTCACATTCTCCGAAAAATCATCGAGTTTCGCACGCAATCGTCAAAGCTCTCGACCTATCGTCGACAATAAGATTGATATTCTGATACCCGCCGATTCGAAATCACTTTGAGCGGATCGCAGCCGCCGAAACTCCGACGAACAATCGTCGTCGCCTTTGCTCGTGCTGAGGCAACGCGTGTAACGCTTCAGTAGAGTTTCGATCTCGCTGATGGCCAAGTTATATGATGATATGGCGTGGCTGCAGTCGGCCTTTGCTGGACCTGTGCAGATGCAAATCGCAAAGATCAGTGCAGCCGTCGACGTTGTCAGCTTACGCATTAATGCTTCCCCGGACCCGTCCTTATCCAACCGCAACCGGAGGGCGAGGGCAAGGGGGCGTTAGCGCTCCTGCTGGAGCCCTACAGCCGGGCTAGTGCCAAGCGGCGTCGGATTTACTTTGTCCAAGCCCAGTCGGGCCGACGCGTTTCCGCTGGCTTGACATCAGCCACGGATGCCAGGACCACACGACTTGATGTCTAGCCGTTTTTCCTGCCTGTTGAGAACGGCGGAAGTACCAGAAAATAAAGGCATTCTTCGATTTCTGCTGGACGAATGGAAGACCCGCCCGAACGCGCCGGGCCGATAGGCCCTAGTTTTCACACCCTGCTGCGCTGGCGCGGCCTGCGCCCGGCTGCAGCCGCGCTGTGCGGCCTTCCTACGGCCTCGACGCAATTCCTGACCGCGCTGCCGCCTGTTGTCGGTTCGGTCCCGTGCTGCGCCCGCGGGACTGTGGGTCCGCGCGGAAACAACCTGCATCCGCGCCGACGACAAGATACCCTTGTCGTCGGGGAACGTGGGGGACGGCAATGAAACCGGGACTGTGGCTGCTCTTAGGACTCGTGATCGGTAGTATTGCGGGCTGGTATGCGCGGGGGCTTACCGTGCCGGACGTTCGCGCCAGCACAAACTTCCGCTTCAATGACAAACTGACCGACCCGCAGCTACCGTATCTCAGCGCGAAGGGTAGCTGGCGAGGCGCAAACTTGGCCAACAAAGTCAACACGGTCGATATTATCTGCGATGCCTCCGAGAGAAACTGCGATCTCTACCAAGCCGACGTGATGTCGCTGAGCGACCAACCTTGGCTATCCTCGTATAGCAAGTCGTTCCGCATCACGAAGCTCGATGCCCAGAGCGTGGTTGCCGAGGCGTTACCCGACGTGTGCGTGCGCCAAACGCTGACGTTCGACCGAATAGCGAAGGCAGTGACCATGGTGCGCACCAAGATCAACCGCGAAGATGCCTGCTCCATCGTGCAGGACGCACCGGTAACACTCTATCTCGGAGAGCCGCTGCGTTGACGCCGCGCGCCGATGCGCGCTCGTGCCTTCACGCGACGCACGGAGCACGAGCGCGCGCCGGGGCTAAGCCGCTATGGCGCTATGGACAACCGGTGCATCGTTCAGCCATTCTTTGATCCGGGAAATTTGGGGGCGAGCCTATGAACCGGGCAGGATCAGTTGTCGCTCTGAGCGTGTTTCTGATGATTAACCTATCCAGCGATGGCGTCGGTCAAAACAATCCGGCCTTGCGCCTTCAGTGTGATTGGTTATCCACCTTGGATGTCGCAACGATGAGAACGAGCCCAACGTCGGGATCAAAGTTGATCTCGGTGGAAGTACTGCAAGGTCGGGCGGGCCGTCTCAAGAAAGAGGGTTTGGGGGCTGAATTTGCGGCCGTCGTAACCGACGAGCAAATCGAAGCAGAAACCGAGTATCAAATGGGAGCCTTGCGGCATCGCGAGCGCATTACGATCAACCGCTACACGGGCAAGATTGACAATTTCATTGTTATCGGGAAGGCCGAGCTAGTTCACCATGGACTTTGCAAACAACTGCCCGGTCGGATGTTCTGACCTCCCGCCGTTTCCCTGAAGTGCCACGACTAAAACGACCGTCTCGCGCCAGTCTCTGGCATGCTCCGCGTGCCGCATCCACGATGACCGTGGGTCCTACTGATAGGGAATTACGGTGACAGTGCGTTACGGTGACAGTGCACTTAATCTGGCGCTGGCGAAGTGCAATTGAGTGCACTGTCACCGTAATTCGGAGAAAGACCGAGTGGAACCGTGCGTGCTTTTGGGGCGGTCGTAGATTCCCACTCAGCCTTCAGCGCCCACCGTAACTATTCGGTCCCCAATAACTGCATGTGGCCGATAATCCGAAGGTGCTGCTGCTGCAGCTCCTATTTATTCCTCGTGGCGTACCGTCTCGATTGTAAAACTCGTGCCGGCCGTTGGGGTAAACCACCTCCGTGGATCCATCCGAATGACGTGTAGTAGTTTTGGATGCCCTCCCAACAGCTGACCTAGTTTGTTGCGCTTCAACTTCGCTGATTGTGAAAACCGTCAAGGTAGCAACAGCTAGCATCAAGCGCATTCCACCCTCCATGAATAATTGCACACGAAAATTGCGGGCTGGCCGACTACTTCTTTGTCTTGACGCTCCGATCGTCCGGCCTCTGCTCCTGCTTCACGATCTCCTTGTGCGACATACTGGAGCCTTCCGTGCGTCCCCCACCTGAGGAATGAATAACTTGGGTATCTCGCGATTTCGTATCAATTGTTGTGGTTGATCCATCGCCACGTTGGATTGTTGTTGTTTGAGCTACAGCCGACGCATGAAGTGCGCCCAGAAGAGCCAGTACTATTATCGGAAATCTGAATGACATCGATCGCTCCCTATAGCGAGCTATTTCACGATTTTTGTTGACTTAACGGGCCGATATCCCTGCCGCGGTTCAGGTCTACCATCCGCAAATTCGCACTTAATTAGCACGCATCGAGCGTCCACATTTTCGGGCCAATATCGGAGACGACCTTCATCACCAGGGGCAAGGGTTACGCTCGGATAATCTCCTTGGGGCGGCTGCGTTACATACGTCACACGCACCGTTCTGTTGGGATAGTTGTTCTTAGTCACGCACACTTTGTACCCGCCAGTATGCCACCAACGATCAGATGTGTATGAAAAGCGGCACGCTTCGGCCTCCGTGGAAGAGGCGAGACCAAGGACAAATGTTCCTATCGCATATATGGATCTATTCATAATTTACCCCGCGGATCTATAACAACCATAAGTTAATACCACTTGCAGAAGTTGGGCAAGCCAGCCGCCGGATGAGCTTAGAGATACCATTTGGAATTACGGTGACAGTGCACTTAAATGCGTAATGCGAGCAACCTTCGACCGGATCAAGCGCACTGGACTGCACCCCTGAATGAGACACGATAATTTCTGTGACAGGCAGAATGACCTGTGGCAGCAAGAGGGACGATCCGTCACTTTCCGACGGCTTACAAAATTGAAGGCGATCAAGCGCGTTGAAGGAGGCGAAGGCGTTCTGCCTGTGGCCCGCGAGCTTCGGCGGTGCGTTGTTTGGCCATTTACCCTGCGAGCACCAGCTCGCTCGCCTTCTCGGCCAGCGCAATGGTGGCGGCGTTGGTCATTACCTAAGGGATTCCAGCGAATACTGACGCGTCGATGACGCGCAGGTTCGAGACGCCTTTTACACGCAAGGCATTATTGACGACGGCGCCATGCGGCAGGTGCCGACAGGAACTACGGTGACGGTGCACTTAAATGCGCGGTACGAGCAATCTTCAACCGGATTAAGTGCACCGTCACCGTAATTCCTGCTCATGTCGATCCTGGTTTGGACCAACTCCTACACAGCGTATCTTTGATATTATCGGCCGGTGCCGCCTTGCTGGAATTGGAAGTTCGGTTGACCTAATCGCGAGACCATACCGCGGCGCAAACCTTGAAGGAGATCGTGACGCTGGAGCAACATTGGATTAGGAAGCGGTCTCTACGATCAGGCGAGGCACTTCGCCGTCGGCCCATGCAGGGAATAAGCACGACTGGCTCGCGAGATTGTTCGCGAGGGTGGGCCAAGAGCTAATTGTTCAGCAGCGTTCCCGAGAGAGGAGTGGCAATGATGACAAAGCACGCGAGCTTTGCCGAGGCGCGCAACCAAGTCCGAGCAGCGCTTGCCGCGATGGGCTCGGGCCGCCCAGAGGTATACATCGATTGCTGGGCCAAGTCCGAGGACACGACACTGTTTGGTGCGTGGGGTCCGATTGAGAGTGGGTACCGACGTCTTGTCGAAACATTCCGCTGGGTGGGACATCGGTTCAAAGGAGGCGCGTTAGTCCCGGAGGATATCGTCTCGTTTGAAAGCGGTGACCTTGCTTATACGGTGGGCTTCGAACGCGGCGAGGTGTCGGTCGATGCCAACGCTCCAGCCTCGATGACGATCCGCGTGACGCACGTCTATCGCCGTATCGACGGCGAATGGTATCTCGTCCATCGTCACGCCGATTTCCCACCTTCCGACCAGCGCACCGGGGGCGTACGCTCGGTGGGCCCGGATGGGGAAACTTGAACTAAGGATTCGGGCAATGGCCGCCGATTTGAAGGTCGACATCGCCGCTAAACGCGCTTGCCGATCCGCAAGACCTGAAACCACCCCTTTCGTACGAAGCGATGACAGACCAAACTCCATTGCGCGTCTTTTTTAGTTGCCCTGTATTGCAAGGCGGTTTACCAGGCGACGCGGATAGGGAAGCCGAGCATTGTTGTCGGCCGCTTCACTTGCAAAAGGTGCAACACGACGGTGCTCAGGTGGTGGGGCACCCAACACAGTTTTACGGGTTGGACAGGACCGCTTGACGTGCGGCGACCCAATTAGGCGACCAGGTCAGCTTGGGTCAATTTCACGAAGGTGCCGCTCTCATGCATCACGAGCCGGGCGCGCTCGAAACATGTCGAGACGAAAACCGGTCGATCACGCGCCCACGCGTTCGCCCCTTTGGAATATTTCCCAAAGTGGACGCGTGGAATTTCCACGAAGCTTGCGTGAGAAATACCCTATCTGCACACGCTTCCGCCGTTGCCGATTTTCACCGGCGCCACCAGCGAGGAGTTGGTGTCGCCGAAGGCGCCGGTGCCGACCGTGGTCTTGTGCCCCAGCGCAGTAGTATGACACTGCGACTTCTGTGAAATATTGCGGACCCCGCCGGCGTCGGTTGTTGCCAAATATGTGGCTACCTGTGCGCGATAAAGCTTTGATCCTTTCGCATTCTCATCTCTAAAGCGCCACAGAGTGGGCTCCCGCTTCCCAGCCTGCATGCATTCGCAGAGGCGTCCGGAATTCCACAACTCGGAAATCAGGGAGACGGACATGCAACTCATTCGATCAGACCTCGATTTCATTCTCGCGCAAATTCGTTTCGCCGAAACCGGCGCTCCTTTGGAGGACCCTTCCCTTCCGTTTGGGCTGCGGACGGTTGACGGCACTGATAACAGCGTAGTGCCGGGCCAGTCGGACTTCGGCGCCGCGGATCGGGTGTTCCCGCGAATGACCGATCCTGTGTTCCGCGACGCGGATCTCGGGACGTCCTACTCCCAGACCAAAGATACAGTGATCGACGCCCAGCCGCGGATCATCAGCAATCTGATTGCCGACCAGAACGCGAGCAGCAATCCAGCGGCCGCCGCAGTCGACAGCGATGGCGACGGGGTTATTCCGAACGTGAACCCTGATGGCGCGGCGCCGTTCAATCAGTGGTTCACGTTGTTCGGCCAGTTCTTCGACCATGGCCTGGATCTGGTGAACAAGGGCGACAGCGGGACAGTGTTTATCCCGCTGCAGCCGGACGACCCTCTCTACGTCGAAGGCAGCCCGACCAATTTCATGGTGTTGACGCGTGCGACCAACTTGGCCGGCGCAGACGGGAAGCTAGGGACTTCGGACGATGTCCACGAGCACACCAACCAGACGACGCCGTTCATCGACCAGAACCAGACGTACACGTCGCATCCGTCGCACCAGGTTTTTCTGCGCGAGTACGCGCTTGACGCCAACGGTAATCCGGTGGCTACGGGGCGTCTGCTCGAAGGCGCCGATGGCGGCCTGGCAACATGGGCTGACGTCAAGGCGCAAGCGAAGGCGCTGCTCGGCATCGACCTGACCGATGCCGATGTGACCAACATTCCCTTGCTGGCAACCGACTCCTACGGGCGCTTCCTGCCCGGAGCCAATGGATACGCCCAACTGGTGATGCCCGGCCCTGACGGCATTGCGGGCACGCCCGACGACGTCCTGACAGAAGGCGACCCCGCCAATCCCGTCAGCACCACCGACGCGATCCGTACCGGACACGCCTTTCTGAACGACATTGCCCATGATGCCGTTCCGACCGACAAGGTCGCGGACGGCGACACGGAGGTCAGCCTCGCGAACCTTGACGGATCGGATACGAGCGGCAACTACGACAATGAGCTGCTAGATGCCCACTACATCACCGGCGACGGACGCGGGAATGAGAATATCGGCCTGACCGCTGTTCATCACGTTTTCCACGCGGAACACAACCGGCTGATCGGGCACCTGAAGGAGGTGATCCTGGCCGAAGCGGACAATGATCCAGCATTCGTGAGCCAGTGGCTGAAGCCGGGAGCGAATATATCCGACGGCATCCAGGACAGTGAGTGGAATGGCGAGTACCTATTCCAGGCCAGCCGATTTGCGACCGAGATGCAATACCAGCATCTTGTCTTCGAGGACTTTGCACGCAGCATCCAGCCGAACATCGATGAATTCGAGGCGCACGACGTCACCATCGATCCCGCGATCGTGGCCGAGTTCGCGCACACGGTCTATCGGTTCGGGCACTCGCTGCTGCGCGAGACTGTCGACCGTATCGATGCCGACGGCAACGTGGTCGACGCCAATGCCGCGGTGGCGGGCGATCAGCAGCTCAGCCTGATTGACGCCTTCCTCAACCCGCTCGCCTATGCGGAGCGTGGCGCCGACGGCGAGGCTGCAGCGGAGATCGTGCGCGGAGCAACAAGCGAGGTCGCCAACAGCGTCGACGAATTCGTAACCGATGCGCTGCGCAACAATCTTCTCGGTTTGCCTCTGGATCTTGCGACAATCAACCTCGCGCGCGGCCGTGACACCGGCGTGGCACCGCTCAACAGTGTCCGCGAGCAGTTCTACGAAAAAACCGGAGATGCCGATCTCAAGCCCTATGCGAGCTGGGCGGAATTCGGCAGCGGCATCAAGCACCCGGAGTCTCTCGTCAACTTCATTGCAGCGTACGGCGTTCATCCATTGCTCGCTGCTGCCGCCACGGTGGCGGAGAAGCGCGCCGCTGCCGTCACGATCGTCTATGGGACGGCGGATGACCCGGCCACGGCGGCAGACGAGACCACTGGCCCGGACACTGATTTTCTCAACGGCTCCGGCGCCTTCGCCGGTGTCGAGACGGGTCTCAATAACGTTGACCTGTGGATCGGCGGCCTGGCGGAGAAGCCGCTGGCGTCGGGCGGGCTGCTGGGCTCGACCTTCAACTTCGTGTTCGAGACCCAGATGGAGAATCTGCAGAATGGCGACCGCTTTTACTACCTGTCGCGGCTGGAAGGCACCAATTTCCTGAATCAGCTCGAGGGCACCTCGTTCTCCGAGCTGGTGATGCGCAACACCGGTACCACTCACCTTCCCTTCGACGTCTTCTCGGCGCCCACCTACACGATCGAAGCCGGCGACCCGTCAACCCATCCGGTCGACGCTGCCGGAAATACATTGGTGACGACCAACCATGGAGGCAAGCTGAAGTTTCTTGGCGACGATCACGTCGTGATCGGCGGCACCGGCCGGACGGACAGGATTCTGTCCGGCGCCGGGGACGATACGCTCTGGGGCGACGGCGGCAACGATGTCCTCGACGGCGCGCTCGGCAACGATGCCGTGATCGGTGGCGACGGCAACGATCGCCTGGCGGGCGGCGAAGGTGACGACTTCGTCAACGGCGCCGCCGGAAATGACAAGGTATCGGGCGGCGCAGGCTCCGATCTGCTCGTCGGCCTGGAGGGTCGCGACCGCATCGAGGCCGGCGATGGCGACGACGAGGTCTTCGGGGGCCTCGGCAATGACCAGATCCTTGGCGGCGCCGGCAACGACGAGCTGCTGGGGAACGAGGGCGATGACTGGATCAAGGGAGGCCAAGGCGACGACCACCTGATCGGCGATAACGGCAATCCGTTCGGCGAGCCGCTGGCGGACACGGACACGGCCCTGTTCTCGGGCAAGGCAAAGAACTACACGATCACGCATAATGCCGATGGGTCAATCACGGTCACCGACAAGGTCGACGCCGACGGCACGGACACGCTGCAGAATATCGAACGCCTGCAATTTGCGGATCGGATGATCTTGGCAGACGGCACGACCACGCCGCACGGTGGCCACGGCTTTGGATGGTGGGGCGAGTTTCGCGACTCCGTCACCAGCGGTCAGGCGCCTGCGACCGGCACGAGCGCGGGGGCGCCGGCAAGTCAGGGTTCTGCTACGGCCCATGCGAACGGCGCGACCGCATCGTCCACCACATCGTCCTTGGCAAGCCACAGCTTTGCGCTGTTGAACCAGTATATGGCCGGCAGCTCCGGCCGGGTCGATCCCGGTCAGGACGTGGCGGCCGTGCCGAATGGCGCCATCCGCGGTCAGGATTCCTTCCTGACGAGACCGCAGCAATGATCGGCTTCCGCACCCGGGCTCCCGCGCCTGGGTGCGGGCAAGAATCCCGATACGCAGTACCGCAACGACCAGCACTTTCTGACGCTTCTGCAGGTTCCGCCTGTCTCATATCTGCCGCACCCGCAAAGACGTGACCGGACCTGCCGCACTGTCGGCGCATTCGGTCATTCATGCTCACGGCGCGGCTGAGGGGGGCGCGGCTGATTGCCCTGCTTTCTCTAACGTAAGAGGAAAACGTACTGTGAAGAAGATTGTGATTGCAACGGGTGCGACGCTTGCCCTGGTGACTGCGGCTGGTGCTGCCGACATCCCGCGCAGACAGCCCGTCTATCAGACGGCCCAGGTCGGCAAGATGCCGATTGGCAAGACCCCCATCGGGAAGACCCCGGTCGGCAAGACGCCTGTCGCGCCGCCGCGACCCTATGCGTCGCGGTATTGATTCAGATCCACGTTGATCCTGACCTCTAGCGTCGACAGTCGAAGAGCGAACCGTGGCAAACAGGCCGAAGAGATCGGGACTATGCCTGCTTGCGGGACTCGCTGTCCTGCTCCAGTGCGAAATCCATCCAGCTTCTGCCCGCGAGATTGACATTCTCGCGGGCCTGGAACGTCTCATTTCGCCGAAACCGGAAGTCGACAAGCGCGCCGCCAATGCGGATGCGCTTGTTTCCCCTGACGCGTCCATTGAATCGAAACCGGCGCCACAGTCGATCCGAAAGCCGGCATTGCGATCGGCAAAGGGCCCGTACTACGTCGATTTCAGAGCGCGAACGGCGGCGAGCTGGGGACATGCTTTCGTCTGGTTCGGGAAGACAAGCGAGCGAGCCGTCGAAGTCGCGGGCCTTACCCCTGCCGGAGACAACGTACCTTATGTGCTCGGTCATCTGATCTGGGTGCCGTCCGAGACCAAGGCGAGCTATGGCGATCTTGATCCGCAGTACCTGACCGCCAGCTACCGCGTTTACTTGAATGAACCCGACGCAAAACGGGTTTTCGCATACATCAAGAAATTGCAGGCGAGTTCACCGGTCTGGAACGCCGAAACAACCAATTGCACCGCGTTTATCGGCAGCATCGCGGAATTCATGGGATTGAAAGTTCCCCACCGCTGGCAGCGTCCCGAGAACTACGTCAACAATCTCAAGGCGATGAATGACGGGCGCCAGATGATCCGCCTGTCGTCAGAGCAATAGCTTGCGTTCGCTACACTTCCCTGCAGGATGAACTTCGCGTCGCCGGTCGATGGCTCACTTGGATTTAAAGACCAATTGGTCTATATATTAGTAATGAGCCGCCAAACCCCAGTGCAGTTGCCCCGTGGCCGCCCCCGAAGTTTCGACGTGGAAGCCGCTGTCGAACGCGCGATGGGTGTGTTCTGGTCGCGGGGCTATCACGCCACGGCGCTCCCGGACCTTCTTCGCGCGACGAAGCTCTCGCGCGGCAGCCTTTACGCCGCTTTCGGCGACAAGCACTCGCTCTTCCTGCGGGCGCTTGATCGCTACATTGCCGATGCGCTGACACGGATGGATATCGAACTCGACCGCCGCAGGGAGCCGGTCGACGGCCTGCGGGCCTACCTTGCCGGCTACGTCGACCGCACGACCGGTGCCAAAGGTCGGCGCGGATGCCTGCTGGTGGCGACAGCCATGGAACTGGCTGGCCAGGATGCCGAAGTCGGTCGTCGCGTCGCGAGCTTTTTCAAAGCTATGGAGGCCCGACTGGTGGATGCGCTTTCCCGTGCGAAGACGGCGGGCAAGCTGGCCGATGGCGTTGAGCCTTCAAGTGCCGCCCGAATTCTCGTCTGTTTCGTCGAGGGGCTGCGCGTGGTCGGCAAAACGGCGCCGACACGGATCACATCGCAAGCCACCGCCGACGCGCTTCTCGACCGCTTCATCAGGTAACAGACTATGGGACGCCTTCCGCGATTGGCGCGCGCCAATATTTAGACTGATCGGTCTTGAAAGGAAAGTTGCCATGTCTGCCATTCAGATCGTCTGCGCGGTGGTTGTCCCCCTGCTCTGGGGTTATCAGTTCGTGGCCATCAAGGTGGGCGTGACGGAGTTTCCACCGCTCTTCTTCCTCGCACTGCGCTTCCTGGCCATCGCGCTGCTGCTTGTTCCGTTCGTCAAAAGGCCTGCGCGTCAACAGTTCGGCCCTATCGCAGCTATTTCGATTTTCCTTGGTGGACTGAACTTCGGGCTCTTCTATGTTGGCCTTGGGCTCGGCTCGGGAAGCATGTCGGCCGTCGCCTATCAACTCGCCACGCCCTTCACCGTCCTGCTGGCCTGGCCGCTGCTCGCGGAGAGGCCGTCTCTCACCACGTCCGCCGGCGTGGTGATTGCATTCATAGGCGTGGTCGTGCTGGCAGCGGAGCCTGGCCTGTCGGCAAACGCGCTTCCGCTGCTGCTTGTGGTCGGGGCAGCCTTCGCATTCGCGGTGTCCAACGTCCTGACGAAACGCTACGGCCCGTTTGATCCCCTGATGTTGATGGGGTGGTCGTCGCTGCTCACGGTGCCTCAGGTCATGTTGATGTCGTTGCTCCTTGAGCATGGCCAACTGGCGAGCCTTGTCACGGCGGATGAACGTGGTTGGCTGGCCCTCGCCTACACAATTTTCATCGGAGGGATTGTCGGGTTTGGCCTTTGGTTCTGGCTAATCGGGCGTTGCTCCATGGGCCGCGTCGCCCCCTTCGGTCTGCTGCTTCCGGTATTCGCCTTGATTTCGAGCGTGTTGTTCCTTGGCGACCGCATCACGCCAAAGCTGATTGCCGGGGGGCTAATCGCGATATCAGGCGTCGCCATTACACAGGCCAGACCAAGCGCTCGACCAATTTGAACCCGGAAGCGCGCCGGGGCGACTTAGGGGTTTGGGCTTGAGCTGATTTCCGCTTTGACCGCCGCCTTCGCCCACGCGCTCTGGATGGGGATGAGATGCTCTGGCGCTGCTTTTTCCTGGCTCTGGCGTTCCTGCCCGCGCTCGCCCCGCCGGCTCGCGCGGCGGACAAGGCGTGGGAGGACTGCGGTCAGACCGCCGATCAGGATCGCAAGATCGCCGGATGCACGACGGTGTTGGCGCGCGGCGCGGCAGAGAGCGAGACCAACCGCGCCAACGCCTACGTCAATCGCGGCTATGCCTACTCCAGGCGCGACTACGACCGCGCCATCAGGGATTACGACGAGGCGATCCGCCTCGATCCGAAAGCCGTGCGTGCCTACAACGCGCGCGGCCGTGCGTACCACATGAAGGGCGACTACGATTGCGCCATCGCGGATCTGGACGAGGCGATCCGGCTCCATCCACGCTACGCGCTTGCGTATGAGGGCCGCGGCAAGATCTACCACAGCAAGGGCGATTACGACTGCGCCATCAGGGATTTCGACGAAGCGATCAGCCTCGATCCGAAATTTGCGGACGCCTATAGCAATCGCGGCAATGCCTACTCCAGCAAGGGCGACGACGATCGCGCCATCAGGGATCATGATGAGGCAATCCGCCTCGACCCGAATTTTGCGGACGCCTATTTCAATCGCGGGCTAGCCTACACCAGCAAGCGCGATAACGACCGCGCCATCAAGGATTACAGCGAGGCGCTCCGCCTCGATCCGAAAAATGCGAGCACCTATTTGCATCGTGGCGGTGCCTGGTTCTTCAAAGGCGATAACGACCGCGCCATCAAGGAGTACGACGAGGCGATCCGGCTCGATCCGAAATATGCGCTGGCCTATGAGATTCGCGGGCGGGCCTATGAAACCAAGGGAGACCCCGCTCGGGCGAAGAAGGATTACGACGAGGCGGCGCTGATACGGCGGGGTGCGAAACAAGCCGCGCCAACGCCTCTTGACATCAGCGGGACGGCCTCTTCCGAAAAGGTCGATTACGACCTCGTCCTCAAGGATTTCGACGAGGCAATCCGCCGCGATCCGAAAGATGCGATAGCCTATTACAGTCGTGGCAGCGCCCACGCCCAAAAGGGCGATCACGACCGCGCCATCCAGGATTTCGACAAGGCAATTCGCCTCGAGCCAAAAATTCCGTTTGCCTATTTCGAACGCGGCAATGCCCATAAAGGCAAGGGCGATAACGACCGCGCGATCAAGGATTACAGCGAGGCGATCCGCCTCGACCCGAAATACGCGGCTGCCCACCACAACCGTGGAATTACTTACTTCCACAAAGGCGATAAAGACCGCGCCATGAAGGATCTCGATGAGGCGATCCGCCTCGATCCGAAAGATGCGATGACCTATTACAGCCGCGGCAGCGCTTACACCAACATGCGCGATAACGACCGCGCCATCAGGGATTTCGACGAGGCAATCCGCCTCGATTCAAAATATGTGGCTGCCTATTACAATCGCGGCAATGCCCACAGGGACAAGGGAAATAACGACCGCGCCATCGACGATTACAGCGAGGCGATCCGCCTCGACCCGAAATATGTGGTTGCCTATGTCAATCGCGGGGCTGTTTACTCCTACAAGGGCGACAATGATCGCGCCATCCAGGAGTTCGACGCGGCGATACGACTCGATCCGAAAGATGCGGCGGCTTATTACAATCGCGGCAGCCTCTATTCCAGCAAGGGTGACAGCGACCGCGCTATCAAGGATTTTGACGAGGCCATCCGCCTCGATCCGAAATACGTGGTTGCCAACTACAATCGCGGCTACGCCTACTCCAACAAGGGCGATAACGACCGCGCCATCAATGATTACAGCGAGGCAATCCGCCTCGATCCGAAGAATTCGCGGTCGTATGGCCGTCGCGGCGATGCCTACCGTGGCAAAAGCGATTTCGAACGCGCGGTCAAGGATTACGCCAAGGCGATCGAGCTGGTCGGCAAACCGGAGAAGTCGCACTGGAATTACTGGCTCCTTCGCGGCGTGAGCTACGAGCGGCTCGGCAAATGGCCTCAGGCCGAGGCGGACTTTCTTAAGGCGATGGAGCTCGATCCCGATCAGCCCTCGGTTCTCAATCAGCTCGGCTTCAACTGGGTCGACCGTAATCTCAAGCTGAAGGAAGGCCTGGCGTTGCTCGAGAAGGCCGTCAAGCTCAAACCGGACGACGGCAATTTGCTCGACAGTCTTGGCTGGGCGCACTACCGGCTCGGCGACTATCAGGAGGCGATCAAGCTGATGGAGCGCGCGGCCACTCTCGAACCAAAGAGCAGCGAAACAAGGGACCATCTCGGCGATGCGTACTGGCGGACGGGACGCCAGGACGAGGCGCGTCAATCCTGGGAGCAGGCATTGTCGCTCAAGCCCGACCCAACTGAGGCGGAGAAGATCAAGGGCAAGATTGCCCGAGGGCTGGAAAAATAAGGCGCCTGGTGGCGCAGTGGCGACACGATGCCGCGTGCGCTAGCTCCGCTGGTTTACCGTCGCGCAATGTTCTCTCCGCGCAACGTCCCTCGCTTTCTCCATACCCGTAGATCGGCCATGACTTTTATGGTCGCCGCGAGGACCAGCGCGCAAAGCGCCGCCTTCGAGATCGTCTCCATCGTTCCCTCGATCAGCATGGCATGGACCACACTTCCTGCGACGATGATAATCGCGAGAGGCATATGGACGATACGCCACATTTGCGCTCGCAGTCCCAATCGCCGGCGGAGTGCAGCTATAAGTGCGACGGCGAAGATTGCCCACATGGCGATCACACCCCAGGGGGAAAACGGCGTCGGCGATGAGAAGAGAAGCGCGTCAATCATATCAGGCGGACTGGTGATCCAAAGGCCCCCGACGTGGACCACCACCGCGACGACCAGCACGCCTCCGATCCAGTGATGTATAAGCCGTCCACGATAGGCCGACGGTCCCGGCAAGTATCTGCCAATCAGCAGAGGCTGAACGAGCACAAGACCCAGTGCGATGATTCCTGCGAAACAGGCCAGTATGTAGACCGGATCGCGCCATGCCAGCAGCGGGCTCGTCCCTGCAGCGGCGATCGGCACGCAAATGGCTGTCGCAAGGGCGACCCAGATCAGGGTCACCTGGGCCAATCTCCACCCCTTCGTTCGCAACTCGGTCAGACCGGCTGAAGGACGAAGTGCGCCTCCAGGCTGGTATCTTTTGCGCTCCGCATCACGGGACGCAGAAAGACGGTTTTGAATTCACCACTGTCATAGGCCAGGTGACCATGCGGTTGGCCAAAGATGGGAATAATCTGCGGCATCTCGAGACGGAACGCCCCGTTCTTGTCGGTGAGCGTGGCTCCATGACTTTGCGGCTCGTGCTCCCGCCCTTCGGTCGTGTGCGCCCAAATCTGGATGCGCTGCCCGGCAAGCGGCGCCCCGTCGCCTGCGCGGCGCACTGTGCCACTCATCCAGAAGCCACCCTTGCCGATCCGATCCACGATCGCCGCGCCCCCGCGGTAGTTGTTGGCCCCGCCTGGCATCGAAGCGGTCGGCGCAAGGCCTTGCGCGCGAGCGGGCAACAGGAGCCCGGAAACCCCGGTTGCCAGGACGCAGCCGCCAGCAGCGAGGAGGTTCCGGCGGTTGAGTAGGACGGTGGTCATGTAGCTTCCTCCTGGCGACCGTGCAGTTGCTCCGCCAAGGTTACAACAACAAGCGCGAGACGCCCAGTTGAGGGAGGCGAAGAGCGCGACAGGTCGCAATAACAGTGTTGTGAAAGGGTGTGCCGGCCGCTCAACCAGCAAGTAGCCCGCATGAGCGCAGCAATTGCGGGGATAAACCACAGCCCGGATGTCGCTACGCTCATCGGGGCTACGCTTGCAGCTTCGTCACTAGTATCTCATCGAGATACTAAGCATTGCAATACGTATCTCAATGAGATACGTACTGCTCATGATTAGGAGCTTCAAGGGGAAGTTCGCCGAGTCGATCCTTCAGGGCCGCGCGGTACCGAAGGGGTTCCCGGCAAACCTCGCCAAAGTAGCGCGCCGAAAACTGATCATGGTGGACGCCGCCGATTTTCTCGAGGCCCTGAACTCGCCTCCCGGTAACCGCCTTGAACGACTCAAGGGCGATCTGGTGGGCAAGCACTCGATCCGCATCAATGATCAATGGCGGATCGTATTTAGATGGAGCGATGCGGGTCCCGAAGACGTGGAAATCGTCGACTATCATTAGGAGCTTGCAGATGGCAAAGAAACTTCCCCCGATTCACCCCGGCGAAATCTTGCGAGAAGAGTTTCTCGTTCCGCTTAAGCTGACATCCTACGCCGTCGCAGCGGCGCTGCACGTGCCGCGCACCCGGATCGAACGCATCGCGCGCGAAGAGAAGCCCATTACGGCCGACACCGCGCTGAGGCTCGGCAAGTTCTTCAAGACCGGCGCTGCGTTCTGGATGAACATTCAGGCGCGCTACGACCTCGAAACGGCCGAAGACGTGCTCGCACCGCAAATCAAAAAGATTGCGTCCTACGAGGCAGCGTGAGGGTAACGGCTAGCGGTGACAGTGCACTTAATCTGCCGCGGGCGACGTGCAATGGGGTGCACTGTCACCGTAATTCCAGTCAACACGCATAAAACGTCAAGACGTATCGCAAGGCGATCTGTATGCGAGCCGTCTGTGGCAGCGCCTTGGTATTCAGCCGCCCTTGGCTTTGCGGCCGCGCGCGCTCGGCTTTACCGGCACGCTCTGTCCATACTTAATCCACCAGGCCGTCAGGGCCTCCATCGTGGGTCCAAGCGCGCGTGCCTTTTGCGTCATCTCATACTCTACCCGCAGCGGCACTTCTGCGAACACGGTACGCGAGACCAGACCGTCCGCTTCGAGCTCGCGGAGTTGTGCGGTCAGCATGTGCTGGGTGATGCCGGGGATCGCCTTTCGCAACTCCCCGAAGCGGTAGACCCGCTGGTTGAGCAGCCACATGATCTCCAGCTTCCACTTGTCTGAGAGCAATGCGAACGCGCGCCGCATCTCCTCATGCATGTTGATTTCTTTATTGGCCATAGTCTGGTTTTCCATACCTGCTGCAAGTTATTCATCCTACTTGCGAGAGACGATCTTGTTCTACATTTTCGATGCACAAGGCGCGCAGAAAAGTGCGCATCCAGACAACGAACAAGATGAAGGAGATTGCTGCTCAACAGCAATCAACGAGACCTCATGGCTGCAATTTACTCTTACTGGATCAGCACGGCGCTTCTGTCCTTGCTGTATCTGACTTCCGCTTACATGTACGTCACCAAAGGAGATTGGGTTCGGCAGGCGCTCGCGGAGCTTGGCTACCCGGCCTACCTCGTGCCGTTGATGATCGTCGTGAAAGTTTTGGGCCCGGCCGCAATTCTGTTGCGCTTCAATGTGCCGCTCAGCGATCTCGCCTATGCGGGTATGTTTTATCACCTGCTGTTGGCCTTCCTGGCGCACGTTGCGGTCCGGAAGCCCAGCGCTGCCCTGCCAGCCGCGGTGGGCCTCGTGCTATTGGCTGCCTCGTTCGTCACGCAAAACGCCGCTCGCGAGGTCCCGTCGTCCTATATGCAGGCGGCAGCGTTCTGACGCGCCCGGCCACCATCAACTATGGAAAGAACATCAATATGAGCCGCATCAAAGGAATGGCTGCCATCGTCACAGCTTCGCGGCGCGGCATTGCTTGCGCCACGGCAAAGCTGTTGCCGTTAGGTGCAACATGAAAGTAACGCTCTTTGGTACCACAGGAACTACAGGTAGGTACTTGATCGATGAGGCTTTGAAACGCGGCATTGACGTCACGCTCGTTGCGCGGCCGAGCAGCCTCTTTGAAAACGCCAAGGTGAATATCGTTCGCGGTGAGCTTACCGATAGTGCTCTTCTGCGAGAAGCCATCAGCGGATCTGACGCCGTCTTGTCGGCGCTTGGGCCGACGACGTTACGGCATCCAGAAGATTTGCCGATTACGAGGGCTACGGAAGCGATTATTTCAGCGATGAAGCAGACGCAGGTGCAACGCCTCATTGCCGTTTCTACCGGCACGGCTGCCGACCCCGGGGATCGATTTGACTGGAAAATCGGGCTCCCCGCGTTGCTAATCAAGCATATGATGCGCAGCTGCTACAATGACATCCTTGGGCTCGCAAGGGTGATACGAGCTTCGGAGTTGGAATGGACAATGGTGCGTGTGGCTTTCTTGAAGAACCATCCCGCCTCCGCTCACCTCAACGTAGGGCTGTATGGCGTTTCCAGACATTCGCTGACCGTCAATCGCGAAAACGTTGCAAAGTTCATGTTCGATCAAATCACTGACCGCCGGTATATCCATCAAGCGCCAGGGATCAGTACGAAAGAAGTTTGACTTCTCGCCGATGCGTCGAAGCCACGGCTCCCCCTTGACCAGGACAGATCGGCTACGTGGCCAAGGGAATCTATAGTTAGCTACTGACAGAGAGGACTCAAAATCCCTCGCGCTTAACCCTCTTTCGGCTTCTTGGCCCGCATCTTCATTTCGCGATACCTTGCCGCCCCGCCCTCGCGGTTGCTCTGCGGGCTGCGTTCCACCGCCATCGCATCGTCAGGCACGTCCTTGGTGATGACCGAGCCCGAGCCGATATAGGCGCCCTTGCCGATCTTCACCGGCGCGACCAGCGAGGAGTTGGTGCCGATGAACGCGCCCTCGCCGATCGTGGTCTTGTGCTTGAAGAAGCCGTCATAGTTGCAGGTAATGGTGCCGGCGCCGAGGTTGGAATTGGCGCCGACATGGGCGTCGCCGACATAGGAGAGATGGTTGACCTTGGCGCCCGCTTCGATTGTCGCCGCCTTGGTCTCCACGAAATTGCCGATCTTAACGCCGTCGCCGAGCGAGGTGCCGGGGCGCAGGCGCGCATAGGGACCGATCGAGGCCTTCTTTCCGATCGAGGTCTCTACGATGTGCGAGAACGAATGGATCACCGCGCCGTCGGCAATCGTCACACCGGGGCCGATCACCACGAACGGTTCAATGGTGACGTCGCTGCCGAACTTGGTGTCAGCGGCGAGATAAACCGTCTCCGGTGCGATCAGTGTCACGCCGGCATCGAGCGCCGCCTGGCGCAGCCGCGCCTGCATCACCGCTTCGGCTACCGCAAGCTGGGCCTTGTTGTTGATGCCGCGCACTTCGTCTTCGCTGGTTTCGATCACGACGGCCTCCAATCCCATTTCCCTGACAATAGCGACGGCATCGACCAGATAGTATTCGCCCTTGCTGTTGGCATTGCCGATCCGGTCGAGAATTTCCAGAGCGCGGTGGCCGTCGAACGCCATCACGCCGGCATTGCACAGCGTGACCTTGCGTTCCTCCGCGGTCGCGTCGGCATGTTCGCGGATCGCCATCAGGCGGTCGCCTTCGAGCAGCAGCCGGCCATAGCCGGTCGGGTCGGCAGCCTGGAAACCGAGCACCGCGAGCGCAGCGCCGTTTTCCAGCGGCGCGCGCAGCCGCGCAAAGGTTTTGGCCGAAATCAGCGGCGTGTCGCCGAACGCCACCAGCAGATCGTCGGCGCCGCGCGCGATCGCCTCGCGGGCGGCCAGCACGGCATGCGCGGTGCCGAGGCGCTCGGCCTGAACGAAGGTCGCCGCGTCCGCCCGCACCCGCTTGACCTCGTCGGCCACCGCCTTGTGGTTTGGCCCGATCACGACCGCGAGCGAGGCGCCTGTTCCATGCGGGGCGGCGTCCAGCACATGCGCCAGCAGCGATTGGCCAGCGACGGGATGCAGCACCTTCGGCAACGAGGATCGCATGCGCGTGCCCTCGCCGGCAGCGAGCACGACAGTCAGGCTGGATCGAGCGGTCATTCGGGTCCTCAGAGTCTGACTCAAAAAGCAGCCGACGAAATCGGGCACTTTCGTTTGGCTCGTCATGCCCGGCCTTGTGCCGGGCATCCACGTCTTTTGTTCCCATCGAGCAAGAAAGACGTGGATGGCCGGGACAAGCACGGCCATGACGGAACGTATCGGGCGAACAAGCTTGCCGGCCGTCTTTAATTGTTTTCCCCCGGAGATCAAACCGATTCGCCGCCCAAAAACCTCCTGATTCAGGTGAGCGGCGCTTTTCCCTGTTAATGTTTGACCGGTGATTCGGGCCTTGAGGAGGGCCAAGGGCGTTTGGCCAAAAAACCAGACCATCTCCCGGACTTCGAGGCGGACGACAGCGGTGGCATGCTCAGCAACCTGCTGGCCGACGAGGATGAATTCGACCGTCGCGCCCTGTGGCGGATCGCCTCCTGGGGCTTTGGCGCGACGGCTGCGGTGGTTCTGGCCGTGATGGCGAACCAGTCGTCGTTCGGATGGAAGCGCGAGCAGGTCGCAGCCGCCGACCTGACGCGGCAAGCGCAGCAGATACAAACGGTCGCCAGGGAAACCCAGAACGAGGCGCGGCGGCTCACAGCCGCGATCGAGACGCTCAATGGCGATCGTGACAGGCTGTATGCCCGCGTGACCAACCTGGAACACGGGCTCGACTCCGTGACCGGCGCCATTGCCCGGCAGGGCCCTGCTTCCACTCCGCCGCCTGCTGCCAATGCGGAGCCGGCGGCCAGCCCGAATCCGCAAGCCTTGAATCCGCAAGCCTTGAATCCGCAAGCCTTGCCATCCGTCGCGCCGGTCGCCACTGCCCCGGCCGCAGCGCCCGCCGCAGACAAGCATGCAGCCAGCGCTGCCGCCGAGCCGGCCCCGGCTCCTCCGGTAAAGGATGCAGGGAAGACCGACGCCGGCAAGACCGATAGCGGCAAGCTGGAAACGGCAAAGGCCGATATGCTCAAGCCGGAGCCGACAAAGCCCTCGCCCGCCACACCGCTGGTGGCCTCGCAGTCGATGATGGCGCCGCCAGATCCTGCGGCCGCCAAGCTGATCGAGCCCGGCAAACCGCCGAACCAGGTTATCGCGAGCCCGATCCCTGACGTGGTGGCGTCGGCGCCGTCAGATGCGGAAGCGGACGAAGAGACTGCGCCAAAAGTTTCCCTGCAGCGGACCGAGTTCGGGGTCGATCTCGGCACCGCCAATTCCGTGAACGGCCTGCGTGCGCTGTGGCGCGGGCTGTTGAAGTCGAGATCGAACGCGCCGCTGATGGCGCTGCGTCCAATCATCGTCATCAAGGAAAGCACGACCGGCCTCGGCATGCAGCTTCGCCTGGTCGCCGGTCCGCTGAACGATGCCGGCGCCGCCGCAAAAATCTGCGCCGTCCTGGCCGAAAACAACCGTCCCTGCGAAACCGCTGTTTTCGACGGCCAGCGGCTGTCGTTCAAACCCGACGACACGCCGCCCACCGCCGCCAAGCCGATGCTGCGCCGGCGCGCCGTCGCCAAGCGGTCGACGGTCGTCGAGGAGGGGAAGCCGGAACCGCCGCCGCCGGCGACGCAGGCGACATTGTCGACCATCCTCGGCAGGAAAAACACGCAATAAGCTTTTGGCTACAGAGCGTTACGTGAAATCCTTGACCCGCATTCTCTTCACAGTCGGACGCTTGTCCCAAACGCCAATCCCGACCATATTGCCGCGATGAAAAAATCCCCGTTCCGGCTTACGCCCTATCAAGTCCAGTTCCTGTTGGTGGTCGGTTTCGTCACCGTCGGCTACGCGCTTTATTTGCGCTACCTCGCGGTGGAGTTCTCGACGGTTGCGCTCGCCTGCGACGCCGGCCTGCAAAGCACGCTGTGCAAGTCGCGGACGCTTGCCACCTATCTATTCAAGAATTCGGTGTTCGGCATCACCGCGGTGGTGATCGCTGTGCTTCACGTCATCCGGCCGTCGATCTTGCTGTTGACCTTGGGGCTGATCGCGGCGGGCTTCGGAATCGTGCTCTACAATATCGCGCTGTCGGGGATTGCGATCGGCCTGCTCATTTTGGGATTTGCACGGCCCGCGCCCGCCACAGCGTGAGCGCCAGCAGCAAATAGATCGCGCAGGTCCACATCGCCTGCCAGTTCTGGCTGCCCTCGTTGAAGCCCATGAACAGCGCGGCCGCCACCAGCAGACCGGCGAACGCGGATTCGGCGATCGGGCGCATGCCCTCCTTCGGCCGGTTCAGCAGCATCAGCGCCGCGAACGGCACCACCGCCATGGTCAGCGAGGCGAACGGAAAATCGCGGTAGCGCGGATCGAACGCAAAGCCGAGCGCGGTCCCCGCCGCGATCAGCGTGGTGACACCGAGCACGAAACCCAACAGCGCCGTCAGCACTGACTTGGTCCTGATGTCGCGCGGCCCGAGCAGTTCGAGGAAGGTCGGCAGCGGCCGGCCCGACATCGCGGCGTTCGCGCACAGCATCGGCGAGGCGATGGCGGCCGCCAGCAGCGCGCCCCATTGCAGCCAGCCGCCGGCCCCGTAGCTCTCGTAATACATCTTGTCGGCAGCGATCCCGAGCAGCATGCCGGCGGTCGTTGCAGACGTTCCGACCACGACCCAGGCGGCCAGCCCAGGCTTCCACGGCCGCCGCCGCAGCGTCAGCCAGCCCGCCAGGAATACGAGGGCGCTGAGCGCCATCCCACAGCCCATCTGCAGTTTCCAGAATGGATAATTGCTGATCGGCTCGCCGGGCGGATATTTCAGCGCCCGCTGCGCGTCGTTGATCATGCCCCAATAACCGCCGACGGTGCCTTCGAGCTGGCGCTTCCAGGGCTGGTCATAGGCCTCGATCAGGTTGACCCGAAACTTTTCGCGCTTGGCGAGATCGAGGATTTCGGACACCACGCGCGCCTGGTTGGTGCGCGAGGGCAGCGCGCCTTCGCGCATCCGCCCCGCGCTCGGCCAGCCGGTCTCGCCGATCAGGATTTCCTTGGCCGGAAACGCAACGGCCATCCGCTTGCGGATATCGTCGACATGACTGGCGGCAAACTTCGCGCGTACCGGGATGTCTTCCCAGTACGGCAAGATATGGATCGTGACGAAGTCGACCGCGTCATAGATTTCGCGGTTGCGCAGCCAGAATTCCCAGACGTCGGCATAGGTCACGGGCACGGTGACCCGCGACTTGACCGAGCGGATATTGGCGGCGAGATCGGATGTCGTCATCTCGCCACGCAGCAGCACCTCGTTGCCGACCACCAGCGCGGTGATGGTGCCCGGATGTTCCTTGGTCAGTTCGATCGCGACCGCAATCTGGGCGAGGTTCTTGGTCCGGTTGCTCGAGAGCCAGATGCCCTGGATCACCTTCAATCCCACCTTGGCGGCCAGCGCCGGGACCTGATCGAGCCCGTTCTCGATCGAATAGGTCCGCACGCAATCGGTGATCTTGGCGAGTTGCGCCAGATCCTGCGCGATCTGTTCCGGAGGGATTTGCGTGGTTGGAATCAGCGGCGTCTGCGCGCCGCGGAACGGCGCGTAGGAAACGCATTGCAGCTTTGCGTTGGGATCGATCGGCGCGCGCGCAAGCGTAATCGGCGTGGCGAGCCACCACCACAGGGCCGCGATCATAGCGAGCGATGAAAGGAGAAGCGCCAGCGGCGTACGAAGAGAAATCGGTTCCATCCTCCGGGCGGGGACCGTCGATTACCCGTTCATCGGCGTTCTGCCAAGATGCTGGACAGCCTATTCCGTCTCGTCCCCTGCGGCAGTTTTACCACCGATACGATAAAGTTGTGACTTTGCTGGACAAAATCGCAAATACCCGTCATTTGAATCGCCTGATGTCTCCGCCGCATTGGGGACGAATTTGGGCGGCAACAAGCCAGACCAACACACCAGCCGCCCGCGCGGCGGGAAACTAATCGGGGAATGTATGCGTCGACGGGTGCTTGATCCAAAAGTTGCGGTTTTGAGACGCTTTGCTGCTGCCGGCCTGGTCCTCCTGATCGGATCGGCTGGCGCGTTGGCCCAGAGCGGCTCCCCGGCCCCGCAGGATCAAGGCAAACCGCAGGCCGCCAACCCCGATCCCGGCAAGGATAACCAGCGCAAGGCGGACGAATTCGTCGAGGCGTCGCAGGCCATCAACGGGCCGGCCGGCAACCCCGAATGTGTCTGGCTTGGCCGGCGCGTGGTCAGCCTGATGTGGCGCGACGACCTCGATACCGCGTTCCGCCATCTTGACCTGTACGACCGCTTCGGCTGCCCCGGCGGGCATGTCCAGGCCGCCTTCCGCTGCCTGACCCGGTTCGGCGGGCAGATCGACCCCAAGGTCGCGGAAACGCTCTCCAGCCGCATTCACGCCTGCTGGATCAACCCGGGCGCCCAGCCTCAGACCGCCGCTGCCCAAGGCCCGGCACCGGCAGCCCCTGCGACCGCCGGCAACGCGCCGCCTGCGCCCGCCGCTTCGCCCTCGCCGGCTCCCAGCCCCGCACCTGCCCCGCCGGCGAAATAACCGTCGGGCATTCAGGATCCGTTCAGCGGAACGATCCTATTTATCCGGTGTTTCGATTGGTCACGCCCTTAAAAAGTCATGGGCGTCATACCAGTTGTGAATTCGCGCGGCAGGATTATCCTAATGATGCCGCTATGTCGGTCGAGCCTAGGGGACAGGTTCGCTTTCCTTAAATCTCAGCCCCGTATGGTTTAGCCGCCGATGCGTGCTGTCGTCGCCGTTCTGCTGTTTGTCACCGCAGCTCACGCCGGGGTGTGGGGCCTGTTCCAGCAAAAGCTGCCGGCCCCCGACTTCCGCGGCATCCTGCCAAGCGTTTCCTATGCGCCATTCGAGGGCAGCGCGCATCCCGACGTCGACAATCTGCCGCAGGTCGAGAAGATTCGCGCCGACCTGAAAAAACTCTCGACGATGACGCGCGCGATCCGTCTCTATTCGTCGACCGGTGGCGTCGAGCTGGTTCCGCCGATCGCCGCCGAGTTCGGCCTGAAGGTCACGCTCGGCGCCTGGGTCGACAAGAACACCGACCGCAACGAGCGCGAGATCGACGCCGCCATTAACCTGGCCAAGCGCAACAGCAATGTCATTGGCATCGTCGTCGGCAACGAAACCGTGTTTCGCGGCGAGCAGAAGGTCGAGGATCTGATCGCCCTGATCAAGCGGGTGAAGAAGTCGGTCAACGTTCCCGTCACGACAGGCGAAATCTGGAACATCTGGCGCGACAATCCGGAGCTCGGCTCCTCCGTCGATTTCGTCGCGGCCCACGTCCTGCCCTATTGGGAAAACTTCACCGACAAGCAGGCGGTCGATCAGGCGGTTTACCTCTATGGGCTGCTGCGCGAAAAATTCCCGGGCAAGCGCATCGTCATCGCCGAATTCGGCTGGCCCAGTGCCGGCTACAATTTGCGGAACGCCGAGCCGGGCCCGTTCGAGCAGGCCTCCGTGCTGCGCAACTTCGTCACCCGTGCCGAAGCCATGGGTATGGAATACAACATCGTCGAGGCGATCGATCAGCCCTGGAAGTTCTTCGAAGGCGGCGTCGGCCCCTATTGGGGCATTCTCGACGCCAACCGCGAACCGAAATTCGCCTGGACCGGGCCGATCGTAAACGAGAACTACTGGAAGCTCGCCACGATCGCGCTGCTCGTTGGCATCCTGATGTCGCTGCCGATCCTGCGGCTGGAACGGCCGACCATCATGCAGGCGCTGATGCTTTCGGTGGCCGCCAATGGCGTCGGCGCCTGGGTTTCGACGGTCTTTGCCTACTGGGCCGGACATTACTTCGTGCTCGGCTCGGCCTTTGCGCTGACGCTCGGCCTCATCCTGCTGGTGCCGCTGATCCTGATCGCGATGGCGCGGATCGACGAGATCGCAGCTGTTGCCTTCGGCCACGGCCCGCGCCGGCTGATCACCAAGAGCGCGCCGCTGGCGCCCGCCACCATCGGCGAGAACGTCGCCTTCCCGAAGGTGTCGATCCATATCCCGGCGTATTTCGAGCCGGTCGAGATGCTGAAGCAGACGCTGGATGCGGTATCGCGGCTCGACTACCCGAATTTCGAATGCGTCTGCATCATCAACAACACGCCCGACCCCGAATTCTGGCAGCCGATCCAGGACCACTGCCGCGCCCTCGGCGAGCGCTTCAAGTTCATCAACGCCGAGAAGGTGCAGGGCTTCAAGGCCGGCGCGCTTCGTATCGCCATGGAGCGCACCGCGGCCGACGCCGAGATCATCGGCATCATCGACGCCGACTATGTCGTGCATCCGGACTGGCTGAAGGATCTCGTGCCTGTGTTCGCCGACCCGCGCGTCGGCCTGGTGCAGGCGCCGCAGGAGCATCGCGACGGCGATCTCTCGCTGATGCACTACATCATGAATGGCGAGTATGCCGGCTTCTTCGACATCGGCATGGTCCAGCGCAACGAGTTCAACTCGATCATCGTGCACGGCACGATGTGCCTGATCCGCCGTTCCGCGATGGACATGGCCGGCGGCTGGTCCAGCGACACCATCTGCGAGGACACCGATCTCGGCCTGACCATCCAGCAGCAGGGCTGGCTGACGCACTACACCAACGTCCGCTATGGCGAGGGCCTGCTGCCCGACACCTACGAGGCGTTCAAGAAGCAGCGTCACCGCTGGGCCTATGGCGGCTTCCAGATCGTCAAGAAGCATTGGCGGCGTTTCCTGCCCGGCGCCAGCCGGCTGACGCCGGACCAGCGCCGCGAATTCTCGCTGGGCTGGCTGAACTGGCTAGGGGCCGAAAGCCTGGGCGTCGTGGTGGCGATCCTCAATCTGATCTGGGTGCCGATCGTGGCCTTTGCCGACATCGCCATCCCCGACAAGATTCTGACGCTGCCGATCATCGCCTCCTTCATCGTCTCGCTGGTGCATTTTATCGCGCTCTATCGCCTGCGGGTGAAGATCAAGGCCGGCCAGATGCTGGGCGCAATGATTGCGGCGATGAGCGTGCAGTGGACGGTGTCGCGAGCCGTAGCCCAGGGCCTGATCACCGAGCACCTCGCCTTCGCCCGCACCTCCAAGGGAGGGCTGTCGCGGATGTCGATCGAATTCCAGGCGTTCTGGGAAGCCGTGATCGGCGTGCTGCTCCTGATCGGGGCCGCCGTCTTGGTCGTCACCAACGGCTACAAGGAAGTGCGGGAGATCTACATCTTCGCGGGCGTGCTGGTGCTGCAAAGCCTGCCGTTCCTGGCGGCGGTTTCGATCGCGGTGCTGGAAAACTCCCGCATCAATTCCTTCGCGTTCTGGCGCAACAGCGCGGTGCGGACGGCGGAACTGATCGGCCTGCGCCCGGTCAGCCTGCCGCGGGTCTCCAACCAGTCCCAGCCGGTCGCCTCCGAAGTCCGCCGCGAGGCCAATTAGCGTAGCGTTTTCGAGCGAAGTGAGTTCCGGTTCGCGTCAGGAAAACGCGTCGAATAAGGAAGCGATCTCGGTTCTGATTTCAGCAGAACCGAGACTTGCCCGTGGATTGATTGGCGCTGGATAGTTGAAGAATCCGAACTAACCTTTAGCTACCTCAAGAGAATTGGATCAGGCGAACTTGGAATTTGTCGCGCCGGCGCTATTGACCCGCAGGGGCCCGCCCCCTACACAGCGCGGCAAGTGAGCGCGTAGCTCAGGCGGTAGAGCACGTGACTTTTAATCATGGGGTCGAGGGTTCGAGTCCCTCCGCGCTCACCAAATCATCAAATATTTCATAGTTCTTACAAGGTATAGGGGCGCCTTTTTGAGTCGCCCCTTTTCGTGTCCGCAGCAGGTTTGACCGAAGCGGCCCTGACCATTGCGAACATGGGAACGGCTCTGGCCGCGGGGCCGGGCCGCAAATGCCCCACCTTCACCATGATTTGTGCATACATCCACCCAACACCTGCTGGGGCAGGATAGCGCCAATGGCAGCTCGTTTCCATGAGACAACGGACGAGGAGTTCGAGGTGCAGTGTCGCAACCTCGTGCGCGTCGTGTCGGCCTGCACTCTGGGGCTTTGGTCGTTTTCTGCGGGCCTGCTGATCGGGACCTTCTATCTGTTTTGAAAGTGTTGCGGACGGGCGACTTCCGCTTTAGGTCGGCCGTTACGTCAGCCATCGCCCTTGCCCAACCCCGTAAGATGCTGCCGGCGTAGCGCCAGCGCACGAGCGGAATCGGCTGCGCAATGGGCGGGTCGAGAGGCCCTGCGCACGACGTTGCCGGACGACATGCGCAGGGCCACGCCACCCCAGGGCAACTCCCCTAAATGGCCCATTCAGGCTGGGTCTGATTCTTGGCAGAATTGGGCGCGATGCAGCGCCCTCAGAAAATCATCTTTGGAGAGATACGGGAATCCGACGTGGCCGGTGTCACCGTCTTCTGCCGGGACTATCGCGTAGCCACTCGACCACCCTACCCGCCAATCGCTGGCCGGATGAGGTGCGTCTGTCCGATGTGGAGCAATTCGACTGCAAGGCGTGCGGGCACAGGGGCGCCGACGTCAGCCGCTGTTTGAGGGAAAAAGATCGCGGCGTTATGAGTTAAAATACGGCCCCAGCGGGGCTTGGGGCAGACTGGGGCCGTTAAGTGAGATGCGTCTCCTGTGCCGAGAACAAAACCGACTCCGGCACATCCCTTGATAGCAAGTGGCAGATTACCTCGTACTTACTCTTTAGGGTATCCGATCGCATCTTTAGGGGTACCCGATCACGCACACTCGTTGTCCTGAGAGACTGCCGACCACATCAAGGTCTTCGCCACGAGGGACGCCGCGGAAAAATGGTTCGAGGAAAACGACCCCCGAAGGCGTGGCCTTTGAGTGTGTAGTTCTGGAGTGAACCGCATCAGAACTGGCGGGCAGCTTGGATCCGAGCAGAGCAAAGGAACGATATTCACCGCGCCAATGTTAACCCGTGCATTCAAGACAACGAGGAGCCGCCATAATGAACCGCTTTGCTTGCTTGGGGGCCTGTCTGGTGGTGTACGCTCTTGCCGGTCCAGCCTTGCTTGCCGGTCCAGCCTTGGCTGCAGGCGGATGTGGCGTCGGGTGCAGCAGCACTTCTGAAGGGGCTTGTGTCCGCGATGGATGGCAGCAAGCTTTGCCCGTTCGGAACGTGTGCCCGGCCACATCCGTGGCATCTCCCCCTTGCGGGCCGTATCACCGATGGAGCCGGCAATCCCAGATGTGCGTTGAGCGTTGAATCGACGGGGTGCCTGTTGTCAACTGAGCCGGCCTGCATGGCGAGCAGCATGATGCTGAGCGCGCCAACCGTTAAGGCCAACGTTCCGTTCTCAGCGCTTGGCAGCGCGGGGCGGACGTGAGGCCGCTCTTCCGAGTGCGCCCATGTGGTCGCTAGCCAACGCGATAACGCCTTAGGAACGATCCGGGCCTGATGCCGTAGGAATCGGGTGGCGTCCATAGACGCCACCGCGGCTCCAGCCCTTTGCGCCGTCTTCTCGACTCCCGGGGCTGGGGCCCGCCCTTCGTATGCGGCCAGTCGGGCCTTTGACAGCGTGGTGATCAGCACTGTGGAACGCCGTGCCAGCCCTCGACCTGGGCCATGATGACCCTCGGTTTCGCCGGCGTGGGCTTCATGACCTCTCGTCGTCGCAAACAGGCACCCGCGCTGACGGTGGCCTGATCGCCAACCCAATCAGAATCTACCGAGAGACCGCCTTCGGGCGGTCTTTTTGTCAGCGGTTTCAGAATTAACCTCCGCGGCGAACATCAAGCCTACGGGAGTTCTGTTGCGGCCTGCCTCAACAGGTCTAGCGTGGCCGTAGGTCGCGCAGACGGCAATAGTGCCCCGCCTGCGTACCGCGCGAATAGGGGGGCCGCTTTGCCCTCGGGGCGGCCCCCCCCCCCCCCCGCGTGGCATGGGCATTGCTACATGCCCCGCCCGATACCTGATCGGCGACGCGGCAACGAGTGGTGCCCAGCTGTCGGCGGCGCTGCCGAGTCGATACAGCCACGATTGCAGCGAATGGCTCCCTTTGTCGGTATTGCACGGATCGCACGCCGGCGCCTTGCCCTGGGCCAGCGTGCCGCCCCTTGATGATCGCGGTGGAACTGAACGTCTCCTAAATGTTCCGTTCAGCAGCCATTGCGCCTCGGAATGTTACCGTCCTCTTTTGGAGAAACCATGCGCGGCTTTGCCGCGTTTAGTTCCTACAAACCTAATGGGAGCTGAAAATGCCATTGATCAACGGAGCAGCTGCGGTCCTCGCCCTCCAACTCGGAATGCCCGCAGTCCAGAACGAAATGCCTGAAGTGGTTCAGGTTGGTGGGTATTGCAGCCACGGCTACGACATCGACATCCATGGCCGTTGCTATCCCAACGGTGTCATCCCGCCGCAATACCAAGCCGCGCGCCAAGGCTACGCCTACTATCAGCCGCGTCGATACTACAGGGAAGAGTACCGGCCACGTTGGCGACACTATCGCTATTGAATTCAAGCTGTACACCTAGGCGATGATTTCCCTTTCGATCGCCGCGTGGGCGCGTGGTCTGGCCGCAAAGTGCCGGCAACAACGGATGGCCGTATTTGCAGTGCGACAGAGCGCGCTTTTTCGCGCATTTCCGAAGTTGCGCGTGCTTCTGCGGCGTATTCCGGATGCGCCTGGAGATAGGCCTCCAAACGCCAGGCTCCTGATCCAGTCCGCAGCATAACCACGATCGGCCAGCAGCATCGTTTTCGACTTCAGTCGAGACAGGAGTTTGCCAGCAAGTCGGTTGTCGTGCACCTCGCCGGCCGTCAGCGCGAGCCGCACCGGCAAGCCATTGGTACGACCAATGCATGAACCTTGCTGGTCAATCCACCTCGCGACTGCCGCCGGTTGCGTGTGATACACGCCCCATGCTGATGCACGCGAACAATAGACGTGTCGATCATTTGCACGGCGGCATCATGGGCGCCGGCCAGTGCGCTCATAAGCTTGGCCCACACGCCCGCCCGTCGAACGAAGCGATTGTAGCAGGTGGTGTACGGGCCGAAGTTGTCCGGCAGATCGCGCCATGGCGCGCCAGATCGCAAGACCCAGAAGATGCCATTGAGGACGCGACGGTCATTCACTCGTGGCACGCCGCGCGGCTTATTCGGCAGCATCGGCTTGATGGCAGACCACTCATTGTCGGTGAGTTCGTAGCGCATGATTCGGCCCTCGAATTAGGGGCTTGAATCATCATCGGCAGGTGGGCTCAACATGCCCGGCCAAGGAGCGCTTTGGTCGCGATGCGCCCGAAAGCGGACGCGTTATACTCACTTTGAGTTTTGTCGTTCGTGACCCAAGGCGGACATTTTCCAAACATTCGAAACAAATTAACTCAAGTGGTTAAGTTCGCCGAAGCGAGGCCAGTTTATCATTGCGGGAATATGCCTACGTAGACTGAAGCGGCGGTGAACCATGTCTCGCGACCTTCCGATCTCAGGACCGTCTCTGGCTGACAAAGTTGCGCTATGGCTTTCGACAAGCCGCATGACCGATGGCCTTTGGATCGGAAGCTCACATGGTGACCCTGAACCTGCGCTACAACGTGTGGAAGCCGCGCTTAAACTAATGGAGCATTTTGCTCCGCTTCATTACCGACGTGTCAAGAGTAGCTTATCTCGAATTTGGGTGACGCTGGTTCCGCATGGAGCCGGCTGCTATCTGCATTCCTTGAACGTCTGCTTGCTCGACGAGCGCGTCATCGCTTCTGAAACCACAACGCTCGAATGGATCGCATCCGCTATCATACATGAAGCGACTCATGCGAGGCTAGAGAAGCGGGGCATTCGCTACGACGAGTCGGTCCGCTATCGGATCGAACGGAGTTGTGCTCGAAGAGAACTGGATTTTGCTCTGCGTCTGCCAGACGCCGACGCCTTGTTGGAAGAGATCAAATGGAGGCTCGAACGGTGCAATGAGGAGAATGCGTCCTTTACCGATCAAAAAATGTGGGAGGGAATTGAACAGGGCAACGAAGACATGCTCCGTCATCTCGGGACGCCAGAATGGGTCATATCTTCAGTGTTCAAGGCGAGAGATCTAGTGGTATGGCTTCGCCGCTTCACACGACGTATAGCCGGAGCTTCTTTGTAATGATCGCATAGCGTTGGGACGACCGTTTCTGGCCCGAAGGCGAAGTGCCGCGATGTCCGCTACCGCGCCGCTGTTGGGGGAGAAGCAGACATCAGGTGGCCGACTCGCATGGTGTCTCGGGCCGGACGGACGCCGTATCAGTGGTGACTGACTTCAACCAGTATGGCATTTCATTCCCGCGCAGTCCGGCAATCAATGAGCTGATCTGGCCGGTCAGGATGCGAATGGGGCCAATGGCGTCCAAACGACAGTATCGGGCCATGACCTATCGTCGTCGCAAATAGATAGGCATCTGCGCTGACGGCGGCCTGATCGCCAACCCAATCAGAATCTGCCGAGAGACCGCCTTCGGGCAGTCTTTTTGTCGGCGGTTCCAGAATTAACCTCCGCGGCGAACATCAAGCTTAACGTGCGAGTTTCGTTGCGGCCTGCCTAAACAGGTCTAGCGTGTCAGCAGGTCGCGCAGATGGCAAGAGTTGCCCCCGCCTGTGTACTGCGCGATTAGGGGCCGCTTCGCCCTCGGGGCGGCCCCGCCCCCGCGTGGCATGGGCATTGCTACATACCCGGCGACTGAGATTTCAGAGCCCAGTCTGAGACAAGGCGCCGCCGGGACAATGCATTTCGAGCTTGGCGGCGCATCTTTTTGAGACCTGCAAAAAAGACAAATGCCAAGCGCCAACGCTGATAATCGCCGAAACGCGGGACCTTCGCACCTTCTTGATTGGCTAGTGCCTCGCCGCAGGTCGCTCCTCCCAAGCTGCGCACAAATGCGGCAGGGCCAAAAAGCCCGGCGGCCACTTACGGCCGCCGGACGATACGCAAGTACAATTTGACCTGGAAAGTCGTCATTAAATCGGGAACAAGCGGCAACGTCTGCTCAAAAGTGAACAGAAGGAAAATCGATTAATAAAAGGATGCCCAGTTAGGTTGAAACGGCGGCCCCCTCATCAACTAGCTCAGACAGCAACTCCGCATCGCCGACGCCGCTCCAAGATCGATGGCGTCGCGATCGGTAAGGTTGACTGGTTAGGTTAAACTGCGAGTTCGGTTGCCACGCTTCAGGAGTCTGCCTAGTGGTCGGTCACCGGACACTTCCCCCAAGTCGTCCGGGCCCACACAGCAAAGCCGTCGGGCGATCATACTCCGCCCGCCGGCTTTGTCTTAAGGATGATCGGTGCGCCACCAATGGCTGAAAGTGAACTACGTCGTCGCCGTCGTGATCGCGATGATTGGCTGGCTTTTCCTCATCGCCTGGATCGTGAGGCAGTTCATTTGATCGGCCGCAGCAGGTACGCCGCAAACAACAAAGGCGGTCCCCACAAAGCCAGCAAGCCGTAAATGACGAGCTCTACAACGTCCATGCTCATCCCCAATGACATGTCGTTGCCCAAGCTTTGCCTAGATTCGCGCTCGGTAAAAGCGAAACAGTTTGTGCGCTGCACCCTGCGGCTGGTGGTCTGGTTGCCAAGTCTCACATGCGCTGAAAGGATCATGGCCGGTCACAAGACGTTGGAGCGATGCTAGATGCATACGCGGTCCAAACGATATGTCAGGCGCCAGCGCGGACGGCAGAAGGCGGCCGACCGCCGAGCTCATGCCAAATATGCGCCATCGACATATGCGCCATCGACGCGCCCCGAAAATCGCCTGGCCTTCCAGGTTGCCGCCGGGCTGAAGAAGCGCTGGCCGAACGTCCTGCCCTTCTCCATTTAGCTCCGCCAACTCCCCAACCGCAGCGTTCGAGATCCCTCGACCGCGGCCTGAAACAAACGGCTGTGTTCCTCGTTGTTAATGAAACAGGGACGCGGTCATGCAATTTTTTTTCAATCTCATCTGGAACCAATCACGCGGCAGATTCCTCGCGGCAATGCGTAAAAGGGAGGCCGAGCAATGATCGAACTCTCAGCAGGAATTCTCGCCTTGGTCAGCGTCGGAATCTTCGCCGCCCACGCGCTGGATGCTTACCGCACGGGCTAAGGCGCGGCGCAGCGTGAATCACAAACGAAACGTCGTCTCAAGCGCCGTGGCGCAGGGACGGCGTTGTCAAACGTCTGCTGCCTCTTGTCGATGTCTGTCCGATGAAGATCCGCGGACGTTGGCGTCGGCGAGCTGTGAGCGCGGCTTGAGAGGCACGCCTAGCTGGTGAGCCTTGAAGGCTACCCCTCCCACGGTTCGATCCATCTTTTCCGCAATTGCCTGGGCTGAATATTCCTCAGCAAGATCCCTGAGGTCTTTAATGTCCTCTGCACTCCAGCGCTTGGCCATCTAGTATCCTCCATTAACTCCCGTGCCTAAATTGGGAAAAAATGGAATAGTTCCATGCCGCCCGCTACGTTTGGAACGACATTCGCGAGGGTAGCTCCATCGAGGGCACTCGTAAGAACCGCCTTAGGTCTCATGGTCTCCGGCGGCGGCTCCGCGATCGGCGCCATCAAGGCCGCCCGGCAGCCACCTCTCCGGCAACAGCCAGCTTATACCGGTTAACCCGAATTTCCTGGCCCAAGACCATGCGGGCCTGCGATCGTTCCTCCACGCAACGGATGGCTTGGCGCATGAAGCCCGACATCACGGGGGCATCCGGGCGGCTTTTTTGTTTTCATGCCAAGGAATAGCACTCTCAACCGATTTGACGGTGGTTGCCGTTCAAGAAGCCTTGCTGTGACGGCCATACCGGCTGCCGCACCGACGTTGCTTTTGAATGACGTCCAATTTCGCCGCCAGCCTTCCCGACGCCGCATACAACTTCAATATGGAAGGAGTACAATCCGGCGTAGCCGCTCTGGAGCGGAGACCGGATTGCTAACCGGAGGGACCGAAAGATGTTCGCTAGCATCGCCGGCATGGCCCTCGCGCTACAATTGGGCGTACCTGCCCACCCGCACGACGTAAGCGTCCCCCCAGCCCAGGAAATCCGTTACCGGCGTCACGGCCGCCCGCCGCCATGCGGCGACGGCTACGATCTCGATGAGCGCGACGGCAAGTGCTACCCGAACGGGATGGTGCCGCCGCGCTATCAATCGGGCCGGTACTATCCGCTGGAGTATGGCGGCGGCCAGCGACCCATCCCATGCAACCATGGCGCAGACCGCGATATTCGCGACGGGCTCTGCTATCGGACCGGCACGGTGCCACGGCAGTATCAGGCGGGCCGCGAAGGTTATCACTACAGGCGAAACGGCTATTACGAGATGCGGTAGCGCGGCGACGCTGCATATCGGCATGCCGATTCGCAGCCAGCCATTGGCGGCCGTTGCGGATTTGACTTCCAATACCTGAAATGCGTTCATCGGGTATTCAGGGCGTGTTTTGATATATTTGCACGGACCAACAGCAGCCCCTCGATCGTGATCGGACGACCGGTCAGCGCATTGCGGAAACGCCGGCAGCTTCTGGTTTGATTGGAGACCGACCATGATTGTCAGCATTGCCGCCGCAGCACTGGCCGCTCAGTTGAGCGTGGCGCCTGGAAGCGCTGTTGCACCCGTCGCGCCTCAAACCGTGCAATACCGTGTACCCGTCCATCCGCCGCCATGCGGCCATGGCTGGGATCTGAGCGCACGCGACGGCATGTGCTACCCGAACGGCTATCTGCCGCCGCAAGACCAGGCCGCACGGCAATATCGCTACTATCGCGGCGGCTATGGTGGCGGCATGGGCGGCGGCTACTCCGTTCCATGCGGCCATGGCACGGATCGGGATAGCCGTGACGGTCGATGCTACCCGACCGGAACGGTCCCGCCGGAGTTTCAGTCAGGACGCCAACAATATTACGGCGACGGATATTATGATGGCCGCCGCCGCTACTACCGGGACTATTGAGCCTTGCCGATCGGCTGCCGCCGGCCGCTACGGCCGGCGCAGCTGCGCAAGAGCTTCGGCGACCACCGCGACGAGGGAAGCCATGGTGTATGGCTTCGGCAGCCATCCGAGCGGCGCATAGGGCTCTGCGCGCCCGCGCGTGTGCACATCGTCGTGCGCGGTCGCAAAGATGCAGCGAATGTCGAAGTCCTGATACAATTCGCGCGCGGCATCGATACCATCGCGGGTGCTGGCGAGGCGAATATCCATCACGGCAAGCGCCGGCTGCGCCTCACCGGCCAGCGCGACGGCTTCCTCCGCCGTCGTAGCCGGACCAATGACTACAAAGCCGGCGGACGTCAGCGCGATTTCGGTCTGCATGGCGATCAGAAAATCATCTTCGACGACGAGAACGCGCGGGGCAGCCTGCTTGTCTTCCATTCGTCGTGTCGCCGCTTCGTCACGCGGCGGCGAGTTCCGGTCCGGTTCGGATGGCAACGCAAAATATCCTGCGCTGTGCGGATTCGTCATCGATCACCGACTAGATTTTCGCCGCTGGGAAATCGAGGCATGCCCGCGACGGATTTTTCGTAACGTGAAGCGTTCCATGTAGCTGCCGCGCGAGGCCGAGCACGAGCTGGAGCCCGGACGAGGTCTTGCGTACGGCTTGCAGATCGAACCCCTCGCCGTCATCCTCGACGCAGAGCGCCAGCCGCCCGTCCTGACCGGTCAGGCTGACCCGAACGGCCTGCCTCGCATGATCCGTGCTGCCGTGCTTGACCGCATTCGTCAGCAACTCGTTCAATATCAACGCGAGCGGCATCGCCACGTCGTTGGAAAGCACACCGCCCGCCGGGCCGCACTCAATTCGTGCGTCCGCCGGCAGCAATTGCCGGATAGTCTCGCAGACCGCCGGCAGAAATTCTTCCGCCGCGACGCGACTGGCATCGCTTCGCCCGTACAGCACGCGCTGTGCCGCCGCCATGGCCGCGATCCGCGCGCTGGCTTCGTTGAGCACTTTCCTCGCTTCGTCGCTATGGGCGGTCCTTGCCGCGGAGAACAGCAACGCCTGCAGCATCTGTATGTTGTTCTTGATGCGATGGTTGAGTTCATCGAGCAGCAGCCGTTGCTGGGTCTCGGCCTGCCGCCGCTCGCTGATATCCACCAGCATGTTGATCGCGCCGGTGACGTTGCCCACGGAGTCCCGCAGCGGCGTCGGGAACGGAATGAACGGTACCCGCGTGCCGTCCGGCCGCTCGGCCACCGCTTCGGCACCGCGCACGGCGCGTCCTTCCCTGAGCGCAACCGCCATCGGACATTCATCGTGCGGCAGCGGCGTGCCATCCGGCATGAACAGCTTCCACGTGACACACCACTCGTCGCTGCCGAGCGCGGGGGTACGGCCGGAAAATTCGACCGCCGCCTGGTTGAAATAGGTGATTTTTCCCTGCGCGTCGGTCGTGTAGATCGCGGCCGGAATCGCCGCGAGCAATTCCGTGAGATGTCGTTCGCTCTCCCGGACTTTACGTTCGGCCTTCTTGCGACCGGTGATGTCGCGGGCGATCTTCGAGGCGCCGACGATAATCCCTGCGCTGTCGCGGACGGGCGAGACGGTCAGCGAAATGTCCAACAGGCTGCCGTCCTTGCGCCGGCGGACGGTCTCATAATGGTGGATGCGCTCGCCGCGCCGTATGCGTGCCAGGATCCCGGGCTCCTCGTCTTCGCGTCCCGGCGGAAAAAGAATGGTCACGGGCTTGCCGACGACCTCGATGGCGGCATAGCCGAACAGCCGCTCGGCGCCTGAATTCCAGGTCCTGATGATCCCGTCCAGATCCTTGCTGATAATCGCATCGTCGGAGGATTCCACGATGGACACGAGCTGCTGCGTACGTTCCTCGGCGGCGCACCGCGCCTGTTCCGCCCTCAGTCTGGCGATGCCGAACCCGAGGTGCCGTGCCAGCGTCAGCGCGACGTCGATCTCAGGTTCAATGAAGTGATGCGGCCGGTCGTAATAGGCCATGAATTTTCCGGCGAGCCGGCCGCCGATCAGGATCGGAATGAAGGCAACGGCCGCGATCTGTTCTCGCGCCACCGTTTCCTTGAGCGTGTCCGACAGAGCTGAAGCGGCGACATCCTCGAAATAGACCGGACGCGGATTTCCTTCATCCCTGTGCCACGGCGAATGGCCTTCGACGGCCTGCCGATACCCGTCCGATAAGCCCCGCCATCCGACGAAGCGCATCACGTCGCGGTCGTCGTACAGCAGAATGGAGGCGCGCTCGCAGGCAAGCGCGGCGATGATGCCGTCGAGGCCGGCGTCGTAAACCGCCGGAAGGGATGTGGCGTATTGGAGCCTTTCGGAGAACTGGAACAGCGCCGCCTGCTCTTCGCTTCGCCGCGCCAACGCCTGTTCCGCTGCCTTGCGCAGGCCGATGTCATGTTGAACGCGCACCGCGTAAAGGAAATTGCCCGACGGATCGCGGACGCTGGTAGACGTGACCTCCACCCAGAGATACGTGCCGTCCTTGCGGGCGAGGCGCTTCTCGATGGTGTAGCGGGCGATGTCTCCCGCTATCTGCCGCCTGAACTGCGCCAGATCCTGCACGACGTCCTCTGGGGAGGTCTCGTCAAAAATGGAGCGGCCGAACAGGTCGGCCGCTTCGCGTCCCACCAGCTCGCAGGCCTTCTGGTTGACGCGCCGGATCCGTCCGGCGTGATCGACCTCGACGATGCCCGCACCCACATGTTCGTAGCTGACACCCAGCCTTTCTTCATGCGCGGGCGACCATTCCTCGCGGGGCGCGCAGGCGACGTCAGAGGTCGCGGACCGGCCAGGCTTGGAGCGAGTCTTGGCCGTCCGATCCTGGATGTTCATTCCCGCCATCCCTGCCTTTAGGGGCAAACCTGCCTCACGCGATACTTGGCATCGGCACATGCAGGAAATCAGCACGCATGACCGCTGAGCTTTAACTTTGGACAAGTCCGGCAGGAGAAGATTGTTCCCCGCGATGGCTGGGCACCGAAACGTCCGCCTTCCAGCGCGCTTCGTTCCCGCAGGGATGGATCACAGTTTGATCGCCACTAGCAGCCTCGGCAGATCCCCGTGAACGTACTCACCTCCGGCCGCCCCCGCGGCCGGACCGGCGGCGGCTTGCGCGGTTTGGCTTGACGTGCGCTGATGATCCGCTGCGAGGCGCCTGGATAGGGCGGCGTCGCGAGGCGCGCGCGGGGCGCTGGAGATTCGACCGCGCCGTAGGAGACGGTTGGCGGGGGAGGATTCGACCTGAGCGGCGGCGTGTTCGCGGCATTGCCGATGCCGCTGGGATCGGAGAGCGCCCGTGGGTTGGCCGGTCCGAACGGCACGCCCGATATCGGCGCATTGCCGGCGCCGGCCGAGCCGGCCGGCGGCGTTAGTTGTGCGAATGCCTTGGCGGGGATGATCAGGCCGAGCGCCACCACGAGAACAAGCGCCGGATTGCGGGACATCGACGTACTCCAGGAGGCAGCTTATGCAACGAACATCTATGGCGCGTGTTCCCTCGCTTCCAGCTGCGCCTGTTTTCCTGCTGTCCGCCCTGTTCCGGAGTAGGCGTCGGTGGGAGAATCAGGCCTAATTGAGGCGCGATCACGTCTTGAGATTCCGGCGGCATGAACCAGCCCGAAGCGCTCGATTCCGATATCCGCGCCCTGCAGCAATGGCTGCGCGCCGCCTGGCAGCAGCTCGGCGATCCCGCCCTCACCGCCTTCGCCCGGCGCGAGCTGCGCAACCAGATGAAGCAATGTAGCGTCGACTTGCGGGCCTGCCTGCAAAGGGCGGCCGAACAACCGTCTGAACCGGCCCGGCCGCCGTTGCCGGCCCATTCCAGGCCGGAACTGCGAATCCTGTCGTGGTAGCCGTCGAGCCGTAACCGGCCGGCCCTGTTGATAACCCGCAAGCGCCGGAGCCGGCATCGAAACAGGCCGCCCGGGTGTGCTATCGGCATACCGGCCCGATTAACGACGGAAGAAAACACATGCGGATCACCCTGGTTGGTTCCCGCCATTTCGGCGTGACGACATTCAACACGCTGCGCCAACAGGAGGTCGATATCGTCCGCGTCGTCGTTCACGATGGCGAAGACCGGCTTGCCGCCGCGGCGCGGGCTGCCGGCGTCGAGGTCGTGGTGCAGGCCCATCCGAAATTCGTGGCCGCATCGGAAATCGCGCCCAATACCGACCTGATCGTAACAGCGCATAGCCATGCTCGCGTCACCAGAGAGGCGTTGGCCGGCACCAAGCTAGGCGGCATCGGCTATCACCCTTCGCTCCTGCCCCGGCACCGCGGCATCGCCGCCGTGGAGTGGACCATCAAGGAAGGCGATCCGATCGCGGGCGGCACCGTCTACCACCTCGCCGACCGCATGGACGCAGGCGCTATCGCCGCGCAGGAGTGGGTGTTCGTCAGAAAGGGAGAGACGGCGCGCGAGCTCTGGGAGCGCGCGCTAGCCCCGCTCGGCCAGAAACTGCTCACTGACGTCATCTTTCACGCCAAGACTCATAACAACCTCCCTGCCACGCCGCAGGAGGAAGAATTCGCCACCCAAGCGCCAAGCCTGTCCGACTCCAAACACTGACCTCTACCATGATACCGGAAATCTGCGGGAATCAGGCCCGAACCGCGCCGAAACGGTGAATTTTCCCGTTCCCCGGCGGAACCAGATTCACCTTGATGTGTTTGAGCCCGCAGGAACTTTCTTCAGTGCTGCGTCGCACCAAAGTTTGAACACATTGTGACAAGATAAGGCGCTCCATCACACACATTTCGGGGATCTGACCCATGCGCTCCAACCGCATCCGCAACCTGTTGTTTGTTCCGTTTCTCGCTTCCGCCGCGATCCTGGCCGCCGCTCCAGCTTCAGCCCAGAACCCCTATGATGGCCTTTGGCAGGTCACCGTTGTCACAAAAACGGGAAGTTGCGATGCGCAGACTACGTCGACCGTGAATGTCACCGGCGGCAAGATTTCGGGCGGCCCGGTTTCCGGCAGCGTCGGCTCCGGGGGACTTGTGCGAGTCTCGATCAATGGTGCATATGCGAACGGTCAACTCAGTGGCAACTCCGGATCGGGGAAATGGAATGGGGCTTCAGCTGGTGTCGCATGTAGCGGTCGATGGGAAGCATCCCGTCAGTAAGGCAAGCCAGACTTTCAAATTTTTCGCCAAGGCGCGGCGGCTGACATTCGCAGCCGTCGCTTTTTTTATGGCCGCCTTCGCGGCATCGACGAGCCATGCGCAGTCCAGCGCCTTCGCCGGCATGGCCGGCACCTGGTCCGGCGGCGGCACTGTGACACTCGACGATGGTTCGAGCGAACGGATTCGTTGCCGCGCAACCTACAGGGTGGGCGGAGCCAACATGGAGATGGTCCTCACCTGCGCCAGCGACGCCTACAGGTTCAACCTGCAGGCCGCCGTGGTCGCCGCGGGCGGTGAGGTCAGCGGCACCTGGACTGAGTCCAGCCGCAATGTCGGCGGCAGCATCCAGGGCCGTGGCGCGGGAGGCAGCTTCCAGGTCGTCGCCCAGGCGGCCGGCTTCGCCGCCAACATTTCGCTCAAGACCACCGGCAACAAGCAGCAGATCGCCCTGAGGGCCGACAGCCAGTTCCGCGCCGCCAATATCTCGCTTTCGAAGTAGCGCTGCGGCTCCTCGGCTCAAACACCGGCATCGGAACTGGATCGCCCGCCCCGGTGCGCAATTGCGCACAAGGCGGGCGATGGCAGTTTCGGACGCTTTGCGGCCTAGCCCGTCTTCGGCTGCTCGAGTTTCGCCGCCGTCTGCTTGATCGTCTTGGCGATCAACAAGGCCTGTTCCTTGTTGAAGGCAAAATCCTGCACGCCCCGCTGCGTGGTCAGCGACAGCACCATGATGTCGGGCTGGTGCTCGGGCCAGCCGGTCGCGAAAGCGGTGACGAAGTCTGCGGTAGTCGATCGATTGGTCATTGGCTCACGATATCCTCTGGTCGGACAGCGCCGTGTCCTGGCGCTTGAGATGTTCGGTTACGCCTTGGGCACGAACGCGGTAACTTCGATTTCAACCTTGGCCCTGACGTCGACCAAGCCGTCGATGTAGAGCAGCGTCGACGGCGGGAAGTTGCGCCCGAGCGTTTCCTTCCACGCTGCACCGATGCCGGGACCTGCGGCCTCGTATTCGCTGCGGCTGGTCAGGTACCACGTCAGGCGCACGATATGTTCGGGGCCGGCGCCGGCTTCTCCAAGCAGCTTGACGATGCGCTTCAGCGCGGAGCCGACCTGGGCGGCCAGGTCAGGGGCATAATCGCCCTTCTCGTCGCCGCCGGTCTGTCCGGCCAGCACGATCCATTTGCCTGAAGCGTCGATCTCGACGCCGTGCGAGAAGCCGCGGGGTTTTGACCATTCGGCCGGTTGCAAGATACGCATGCAGTTTCCTCCTTGAGACCGCCGCTCTTAGCACTGAACCGCCGGCTGCTCCCACAGCGAAATTGCCGTGCCGCGCATCGCTGTATCAGCGCATTTGCGCGTTGCAAATTGTGGCACACTCGCCGATACCGGCCTGCCCCAACCTCTTTCTCCGCAGATGGACCGCACACCTTCCAAAACCCTGGCCGCGCTGTGGATGGCCGGCTGGCTCAGCTTGATGCTGATCATCGCGATCGCCGGTCGCGAGGCCGCGCGCGAGATCAACCTGTTCCAGCTCATGGAGATGCGCTCGGTCCTCGGCTTCCTGATGCTATACCCGCTGATCCACGCCAGCGGCGGATTTGGCGCGATGAGGACGAAGCGACTGCCGCAGCATGTGGCGCGCAACCTCATTCACTATGGCGCGCAGCTCGGCTGGTTCCTCGCATTGACACTGATCCCGATCGGCCAGGTGGTGGCGATCGAGTTCACCATGCCGATCTGGACTGCAATCCTGGCTGCCACGTTTCTCGGCGAGCGCATGACATTCTGGAAGATCGCCGCCATCGTGCTCGGCATCATCGGCGTTGTCGTGATCGTTCGTCCCGCCACGAGTGAGGTCGAGCCAGGGCAGTTGATCGCACTGGCGGCTGCGGTCGGCTTCGGCGTTTCCGTCGCGATGGTGAAATCCCTGACCCGGACCGAACAGCCGCTCGCGATCATGTTCTGGATGCTGGTGATACAGTCGGCGTTGGGATTGTTCCCCGCGCTCTACGTCTGGCAGTGGCCACCCGCCCATCTCTGGGGTTGGGTCGTCATCATCGCGTTTTGCGGCACGTTCTCCCATTATTGCATGGCGCGTGCGATGCTGCATGCGGATGCAACCGTAGTGATCCCGATGGATTTCTTGCGGGTTCCCTTGAGCGCCGCCGCAGGCTGGCTGATTTATTCGGAACGGCTCGACATGTTCACCGTGGTCGGCGCGGCCTTAATCCTCGCCGGCAATCTGTTGAACCTGAAACCGAATCCTCCGACTAAGGCGCGAGCCCCAAGCTGAATTTTATTTCCCGCGCTGTGATCTAGATCACGTCGCGGGCCGTGTCGCGAAGGTAACGCATGGCTCCGGATTTGGTTTTTCACCTGCTTTTTTGTGGTGCGAAGCAGGCGATTCTTTGTAATGTCCCGCCAGCGTTACAAGCCAAAGCCTTTTTGTTCGATTCTGCAGGGGGATTTCCTATGCGTTTCCAAACCCTCATTTTGTCCGTCATATGCATGGTCTTGACGGCCGGGGCCGCCAGTGCCGAGAAGCGTGTCGCCTTCGTCGTCGGTAACGGCGCCTACAAGAACGTTGCGCCGCTGCCCAACCCGTCAGTCGATGCCAAGGCGATTGCCGCCACCCTGCGCAATGTCGGATTCGAAGTGGTCGAGGGTTCCAATCTCACGCGCGACAAGATGACCGAACGTCTGCTCGACTTCGGCAAGAAGGCGCAGGGCGCCGACGTCGCGCTGTTCTTCTACGCTGGCCACGGCATCGCCATCAGCGGAACCAACTATCTGCTGCCTGTGGACGCCGACATCAAATCCGAAATGGACGTCAAGCTCGGCGCCGCGATCAATATCGATCTCACGCTCGAGCAGACCATGGGCGACGCCAAGGTCAAGCTGGTGTTCCTTGATGCCTGCCGCGACAATCCGTTCGCAGCCAAGATCAAGTCGAACTCCGCGACTCGCAGTGTCAATGTGCAGACCGGTCTTGCCGAAATGAAGTCCGGCGAAGGCACGCTGATCGCATTCGCGACCGGCCCGGGCCAGACCGCGCTCGACGGCCAGGAAGGCGGCAACAGCCCGTTCACGCGCGCTTTGCTCGCCAACCTCACCCAGCCCGGCGTCGAAATCCAGCAGGCGATGACCAAGGTTCGCGCCCAGGTCAACGAGGAGACCAACAAGGGACAACTGCCCTGGGGCCACACCAACCTGATCGGCGCGGTCTACCTGAACGGCGCGCCCGCGCCGGGCGCCGTGGCCGCTGCGGCACCGGCGGCGACCGGTTCTTCAAAGGCGTCGGACGTGGAACTGGAGTTCTGGCGTTCGATCAAGGATTCCAACAAGCCGGAAGAACTCAACGCCTATCTCACGAACTATCCCAACGGTCAGTTCCGCTCGCTGGCATTGTCGCGGATTGCGTCGCTGGAGAGCGGTGCGAAGGATGCGACCCGCAATCTGAGCGCAGGGATCGATCCGGCGACCTTCAAGGACGAAGCCAACCAGACCACCGAGGACCAGATCGGCCTCGACAAGGGCCAGCGCCGCGACGTACAGCGCCGTCTCACCGGGCTCGGTTTCGATACCAAGGTCACCGGCCAGTTCGATGCCCCGACCCGCGCCGTGATCACGCGCTGGCAGGCCGCCCGCGGCTATCCCAAGAGCGGATACCTCAACAAGCTGCAGCACAAGGCGCTGCTGACGGAGATCGTGGCGGCTGCGCCGGCTGCGAGTGCCGACGAGGAGCGCCCGAAGCCGCGCCGCGCCCCGAGCAGCAATACGGTCCAGGCTCAACCGCAGCCGCAGCAGGCCCCGCCGCAGCGCCAGTACACCGCTCCTGCCCCTGGTCCCGATCCGGCCGGTGCCGGCCGCTTCATCGGCGGCGTCGTCGGCGGCATGCTACGCTAACGGCGAACAAATCTACAAAAAGGCCCGGGATCATCCCGGGCCTTTTATTTTGCGCTTCGCTAGGTGAGTTCAGCGGCAAATTGAGTTCGGCAGGGACGTGCTACTTGCCCGCAGCCTTACGCAGCGCCTCGTTGATGCGGTCCTGCCAGCCCGGACCGCCCTCCTGAAACCACTCCAGCACATCCTGGTCGATGCGCAGCGTGACCTGCTCGCGGACGCCGGGAATGGCGGCTGGTTTGGGTGGCGCCTCCGCCACCTTGGTCGTGGTCCGCTTGAACGCGGCCTCGGCTTCGGTGCGTGCATCGTTCAGGGTTCTCGGCCGCCTCGGCTGGTCTGCCATCGCTTAAATTCCCTCAAACAGCGCCGTCGACAAATACCGTTCGGAGAACGACGGCACGACGGCGAGAATGGTTTTGCCGGCGCTCTCGGGTCGTTTGCCGATCGAGAGCGCCGCCGCGATCGCGGCGCCTGAGGAAATGCCGCCGGAAATGCCTTCCATGCGCGCCAGCGCGCGCGACATCTCGATCGCCGCCGGGCCGTTGACCCTGACGATCTCGTCGATGACAGAGCGATCCAGAATGTCCGGAATGAAGCCCGCGCCAATGCCCTGGATCTTGTGCGGCGTATGCTGCCCGCCGCCCAGTACTGGACTTTCCTCCGGCTCGACAGCGACGATCCGCAAGCTCGGCTTGCGGGGCTTGAGCACCTGTCCGACGCCGGTGATGGTACCGCCGGTGCCGACGCCCGCGACGAAGAAATCGATATTGCCGCCGGTGTCGTTCCAGATCTCTTCCGCCGTGGTGCGGCGGTGAATTTCGGGATTGGCGAGGTTCTTGAACTGCTGCGGCATCACGGCGTTGGGCGTCGTCCGCACCAGTTCCTCGGCGGTTGCGATCGAGCCTTTCATGCCCTGCGCCGCCGGCGTCAGGATGATCTCCGCGCCGAGGAACGCCAGCATCTTGCGCCGCTCGATCGACATCGATTCCGGCATCACCAGTTTCAGCCGGTAGCCGCGCGAGGCCGCGACGAAGGCGAGCGCAATGCCGGTATTGCCGGAGGTCGGTTCGATCAGCACGGTGTCGGCATTGATCACGCCGGCCTTTTCCATTGCGATCACCATCGCCGCGCCAATGCGGTCTTTCACGCTCGCGGCGGGATTGAAATATTCGAGCTTGGCCAGGATGGTTGCGCTAACACCATGCGCCTCCGGCAATTTGCGCAGGCGCACGACCGGCGTGTCGCCGATCGCATCGACGATGGAGTCGTAAACCTTTCCCCGCCCCGGACGTTGCACTGCACTCGCGGCTGACGACGCATCCATCTCAACACTCCCAAAGTGATCATGTGCGGGGAACTGGCGGCTCTCCTTACTTAGGAGGCGCTCTCGTCGATGCGCAAGCCAGAAACGTCGGAGTCGAGAATTCGCTGCATCGCAAAATGCAATTGTCGCAAAATATCGCGAAATCAACGCATTTGTGTTGCGACATCGTCAAAGAATTCTGCTTATACTTTCGTCGTGAGCTGAGCCAGAGGTTCAGATCGCCAGGGAGGGTCACGATGCGAGCAATCGCTGAAATCCTGTCGACCGTAACATACAGGCCGGATCCGCGCGGATCTGATTTGCCGACGTGCCCGGTGTGTGCCGACACCATGGTGGCTGCAGAAGCTTCCGCCTACCTCACCGACAATGTGATCAGCTATCTCTGGACCTGTGACACCTGCGGTTACGGCTTCGTGACCAAGCATTCGGCGAAGAGGTTCGCCTGTAATTGACTTAAACTATCTTGGAGCAATGTCACCGCGCGCCCAACCGGCGCGCGTTTGTTTTTGGAACGTCTCGAACGTGCCGGCAGCAATCGCATCGCGCATGCCCCGCATCAGATGCTGATAGTAAGCGACGTTGATTTCCGACAGCAGCATCGCGCCGAGCGTCTCTCCCGACCTGACCAGATGATGCAGATAGGCGCGCGAGATATTGCGCGCCGACGGCCATTCGCTTTCCTCATCGAGCGGCCGCGGATCGTCGGCATGGCGCGCATTGCGCAGATTGATCTGGCCGAAGCGGGTGAACGCCATGCCGTGTCGCCCGTTCCGCGTCGGCATCACGCAATCGAACATGTCGATGCCGCGCGCCACCGCTTCCAGCAGATCCTCCGGCGTGCCGACGCCCATCAGATAGCGCGGTCGATCGACCGGCAGCGCCGGCGCAGTTTCCTCGATCATCGAAAGCATCACCGCCTGCGGCTCGCCGACCGCAAGCCCGCCGATCGCGTAGCCGTGGAAACCGATCTCGACCAGTTCACGCGCGCTTGTTTGGCGCATCTCGGGAATGTCGCCGCCCTGCACGATGCCGAACAGCATGTAGCCGCCGGGCGCGCTCTCGAAGGCGCGCTTGCTGCGCTCGGCCCAGCGCAACGACAACCGCATTGCGCGCTCAATGTCATCGCGCCCAGCCGGCAGCCGCACGCACTCGTCCATCTGCATCGCGATGTCGGCGCCGAGCAGCCGCTGCACTTCGATCGAACGCTCCGGCGACAGTTCGACCTTGGCGCCGTCGATATGCGAGCGGAAGGTCACGGCCTTCTCGCTGACCTTGCGCAAGTCCGACAGCGACATCACCTGGAAGCCGCCGGAGTCCGTCAGCATCGGGCCGTTCCAGCCGGTGAAGGTCTGCAGGCCGCCTAACGCAGCGATCCGCTCGGCGCCCGGCCGCAGCATCAGATGATAGGTATTGCCGAGCACGATATCGGCGCCGGCATCGCGCACCTCGCGCCAGTGCATGCCCTTCATTGCGCCGGCCGTGCCGACCGGCATGAAGGCGGGTGTGCGCACCACGCCATGCGGCGTTGTCAGGCGGCCGGTGCGAGCTGCACCATTAGTGGCGAGCAATTCGAAATGATTGGGAAGACTCATGGCGCTGCTTATTACGTGCTGGGAACGGCCAATCAACCGCCCAGTGAATGAAATCTGACGCTTGGTGCCCAACACGAAAGCACTCGGGCTCCCTCGCTGTTGGATAAAACTCGGCACTTTGCCTCAATTGTTGCGGCGCGATATTACGGTAGCTCTTGCGAGGAAAGCGGACGTCGCGCGGATACCCCATTTCAGTAGCGATTGACCCCAAACAGACATTGTTCTTCCAAGATTGAATTGTCGCCATCGCGATGTATAACGGCGTTCGGGTGCTCGCTGCATTGAGCAGCGACAGGTCAAGCGATGGTCGGGCCGCCACGCGGAAAGCGTGCGCCTCATGAACGACAGCCCTTCATTTGACGATCTGCCGAAAGCCCAGCGGCTGGCGGAACAGGCCCTCAGCAACCTTCATCGGTTCCTGCATGTCGAGGCGGTCAGCGGTGCCGCACTTCTCGTTGCCGCTGCCGCTGCACTGATCTGGGCCAACTCTCCGTTCGCTCATAGCTATCACGCCTTTTGGAACCTTCCGCTCACAATCGGTCTCGGGGATTACGTTTTTTCCCGGTCGCTGCATTTCTGGGTCAACGACGCGCTGATGACAGTCTTCTTCCTCGTCGTGGGCATGGAGATTCGGCGCGAGGTTCATGAAGGCGCGCTGAGCAGACTCGACCAAGCCATTCTGCCGCTGGTCGCGGCGACTGGTGGCGTCATCGTCCCGGCGCTCGTCTATCTGAGCTTCAACAGCGATCCGGCTAGGGGGCAGGGCTGGGCCGTGCCAACCGCGACGGACATCGCCTTTGCCGTCGGGGTGCTCGCGCTGCTTGGACGAACGATCCCGGTCAATGTGCGGGTCTTCCTGCTTGCTCTGGCGATCATCGACGACATCATTGCGGTACTGATCATTGCCCTCTTCTACACCGCCAGTCTTCAGTCTGGCGGTTTCATCATCGCGTCAATTGGCGTTCTCGCGGCTTTAGGGTTTCAGCGGATTGGGATCGGTTCTGCGCCCTTTTACGTACTGCCCGGTTCTTTGGTTTGGATTGGGTTCATGGTGGCCGGGATCCACCCAACCCTTGCAGGTGTCGTGCTCGGGCTGATAACTCCGGCACGCGCCATACCGATGCGGGAGCCGCCGCTGGAAGTAGTGTCGCGAGTGCTCAAACAGTTGCGAAGTAGCGATGCGGTGAAGGCAAGGGATCCGCATCGGTTGGAGCAACCGCTGCGAGACCTTCGCGTAGCTCACCGCGAGATATTGCCGCCGGTGTCGCGGGTGCAGATGGCAATGCATCCGTGGGTGGCCTACGGCATCATGCCGATCTTCGCGTTGGCGAATGCCGGCGTCAGCTTAACGGGTGCTGATCTCTCCGCTGGGGGCCATCTGGTGATGATGGGCACTGCGCTTGCCTTGGTCGCTGGGAAACCGCTTGGCGTCGTCGGCGCGACTTGGGTCGCGGTACGACTGGGCTGGTGTCGCCTTGCTCCTGGAGTTTCGTGGGGTGGCGTCTGGCTGGTCGGCCTGCTGGCTGGCATCGGTTTTACCATGTCGATCTTCATCTCGATGCTCGCCTTCTCCGATCACGGATTATTGAGTGCGGCGAAACTGGGCGTACTCGTCGGTTCGCTTGTCGCCGCCACGCTCGGTCTTGGCTGGGGCGCCACCTACGTTCGACGTCAGTGAGGCGGCTCCAATGCCTTTCAAAGCTCCGCACGCATCGCTCGTATCATTCGCCGTTGAGGTTCTGCCCTCCGGGATTACCCAAATAATGATCGTCGAAACTAGCTTGCACCTGAATCCCAAGCATCCTTCGTACAATAAATCCGCCGTGGAAACTCTCATTTCGGCCGCGCAAACGTATGTTAGCGCCAACATAGAAGGTGCTGCTGCTATTCGGCTTGTTTCTACCCAAAGCGGGGAAATCTGACTGTCTGCTCACCGTTGTTTTGTCGGCAATAGCCCATCGTGTCAGTTTAGCGCGATGCAGCGATATGCCCGACTCCTCACCCAACGGTCGCGATCCGACGATCCAAGCTAAGGTAACGTTCACGTTTGATCGATTTCGCGTGTGGGCGTGGGCACCGGGCGATTTCATCCACCCGTGCGCGCTCCGGAGCAGCCCGTGTCCCACGCCAGACAAAATTGAGCCACCGAGAAGCTCCCACTTGTTAAACAAAACGATACCGTATAGTTTCATGAACAGGGCCCGGACGGGACGCCGCTGACGATGAGGCCGGCGGCGGCAAATGCGTGTGACGGTGACTGACGGCGAATGCCCTCCCTCTCTTTTCTGACTGGATCAATCCTCTCCGACAGCCGGATCAGGAGGACAAGCTCACGCCTGCTCAAGTCGGCCGTCCTGCTGTGCAGCCTCGCGCTGGCCGCCTGCACGTCCCTGCCGCGGACGCCCTACAGCGCTGCGGAAGCATCCAGCTCCCGCGTGCTCGATATCGACGGCTTGCGGCGCTACGCCGACGAACCCGTCACGAAATTCCGTTTCGAGAAAGACGAACGCTCCTCAACCAGGACCTATCTCGCGCTCTCCGGCGGCGGCGCCGATGGCGCCTATGGCGTGGGCGTGTTGAACGGCTGGACCGCGGCCGGCACGCGCCCGACCTTCTCGGTCGTCTCGGGCGTCAGCACCGGCGGCCTGATTGCGCCCTTTGCGTTTCTCGGGTCGCAATACGACGACACGCTGCGGGAGGTCTATACCAGCGGGATCGCGGAGAGCCTGCTCGATGATCCCAGCATCATCCGCGTGCTGTTCGGATCCGGCCTGTTCGGCAACAAGCGGCTGCGCGAGCTGGTGGCCCGCTATGTCGGGCCGGAGATCCTGGCCGCCGTTGCCCGCGAAAATGCCAGGGGCCGAAAACTGCTCGTGGTAACGACCGATCTCGACACCCAGCGCACCGTTGTTTGGGACATGGGGAAAATCGCCGCGGTCGGCTCGCCGGAGGCGCTGCACCTGTTTCGCGACGTGATGGCCGCCTCCGCCAGCATTCCCCTGGTCTTCCCGCCCATCCTGATCGAAGCCGAGGGCCAGGGCCGGCGTTTTCAGGAGATGCATGTCGACGGCGGTGTGACTGCTCCGGTTCTGACGCTGCCGGATGCCCTGCTCTTCCAGGGACGTCTGCCCGGAAACAGCCGGATGAACATCTACATCCTCGTCAACAAGAAGCTCGAACGAACCTTTGAGCTCGTGTCCAACAGCACGCTCGATGTCGCCTCACGCAGCCTGTCGTCGATCACCCAGTCCCAGACCCGCTCGGTGATTTTCTCGACCTACGATTTCGCCAAGCGCAATCGGTGGGGCTTCCATTTGTCCTATATCGAGCGCGACTATCCCGCGTCGCCCAAAGAAGGATTCGATACCGCCTATATGCGCGCCCTTTACCAGTATGGATATGAGAAGGCTGCGTCGGGCCACGCCTGGAGCTCGACGCTTCCGTGAGCCACTCGGAACGACAAGCTGCCCATATCGTTGACGATATGGCCAATTCGGCCAGATTCGCGATGACGCCCCTCTTGCTGCGCGTTATAGAGCAATGACAACTATGACGACCGCGCAGGAATCGTTGGGCATGGGATTGACTGCGACCAAGGCCAGACCGGCAAAACGCGACGTCCCAAAGTCGCGCGGCGGCCGGCCGACGAAAAGCGCCGCCATCGAGCGCGATCAGCGGCTGATCGAAGTTGCCACCCGTCTTTTCCTGGACCGGGGCTATGATGCGACCTCGCTTGATGCCGTTGCGGAAGCAGCCCGGGTCAGCAAGCCCACCGTCTATGCGCGCTACGGCGACAAGCGCGGACTGTTTGCGGAAGTGCTGAGGCGCGAAATTGACCGCTGGCTTGCGCCGCTTGCGGAAGCGGCGGAAGTGCAGCTCACGCGGGCCTCGGACATCTCGGTCGAGCAGCGCCTGATCGAGGTCGGGCGCGAGATGCTGATGTTCACCTGTGGGCCCGATGCCGTCGCCTTCAGCCGCATGATGACGTCGCAGGCCATCAACTTTCCCGACATCGCCAAGCTCGGCAAGGAGGAAGGCTGGCTGAAGGCCGTTTCAACGACCGCGCGCTTCTTCGATCATCTGGTCGCACAGCGCGCCATGGACGTCGAGGATACCGGCATCGCGGCTGAGGTCTTTCTCGATGTGGTCGTCGGCCACACCCACCGGATGGCGACGTTCGGAACGCCGCTTGAGATGAAGTCCGCCGAAAAGCGGATGCGGCTGGCAATCAGGCTGTTCCTGGCAGGAGCGCTCGGGCCACCGAGCCGCGTCCAGTCCAATCCCAAGGGAACCACGCGGCGACGTCCCTCTCGCTGACAATTCCGTGAGAACGGCGTTTCACATGCGGTACGGGCGGGATGCACCCTTGACCAAACAAAACGATACGGTATGGTTTTGTTAAGTGAAGCGGCGGGCTTCCCCGCTTACCAGTCCCGGCGGGGCTCGCGCCGCTTCGATCGCCGCAAACGGCGGTCCCGCCCGTTTGCGACGTTCCGCGGCCGACCCATATGCCTCCAGGGGGTCGGCCGCGTTTCTTCGAGACGATCCGGCCCATCCGCCGGCAGAGACAGGCTCAAGCACGGAGACTTGCAAACATGCGCATGCCCCGCTGTTGGAGACCATTGCTTGCAATCATCCTGCTGGCGATCATCCTCCCTGCCCCGATCCATGCCATGGCGTCGTCGACCGACGAGCCAACCTCGCTCCGCAATGAGCCGGACGATGGCGCCGCGTCCGACCAGCGGGCGATCAGCCGCGAGCTCGCGCTTTTCCGCGGTTCGGCGGTCTCGCTAAGCCAGGCGATGGCTATCGCCGAAGCCCTGCATGCCGGCGCGACCACCGCCGATATCAGCTTCGACGGCGCGCCGGATGCGCCGGTCTACCGGGTAAAGACCCTTCACAACGACCGCATCTGGCACCACGCCATCGACGCCGCGACCGGCAAGATCGTCGGCGGCGAAGCCGCCCTGCCGCTGAAGGAATTCGATGCCGAGGATCGCAGCAACCTCGTTGCACTCAGGACGGTCCGGCATCGCCTGGCGGATGCCGTTCGCGTCGCCGAACATGCGGCATCGGGCAAGGCCATTAGCGGCGGCCTGGTCCGCGAACGCGGCCGGCTGAATTTTGCGATCGTCGTCATGAGCGGCAACGACCTGAAGGCGGTAGTCCTCGAGCCTCCCGGCGCCGCACGACGGCGGTGAGGGGCGCGTCCGTTGCAGCCAGCGGGCTAAAACCCGTTGACGGCAGCCCAAAGCTGCCGCATAAGTCCGCGCCATGACGATCTCGACCAAAGCGACCGCGAAAACCAAAGCACCCTCCGGGGGCTGGGGAGCCGTGCGCGCGTAGTCGAACGACCGCATCATCCAAACCGCAGCCCCGCCTGAAAAGGACCGGGGCTTTTTTATTGCCCGCAACATGCGCGAACCAGGAGGATAGACAAGTGAGCCACGAACCCGTTGTAGCCATTGCCGGCGTGACCGGCGCTGTCGGCGCCGAATTCATCGCCACCATGGACAGGCGCGGCTTCCCCGTCCGCAAGCTCAAGGCGCTAGCCAGCGCCCGGTCGGCGGGCAAGACCATCGATTTCCGCGGCGAGAAGATCGTGATCGAGGAGCTCACCGAAAAGTCCTTTGAGGGCGTCGACATCGCGCTGTTCTCGGCGGGCGGCGGGATTTCGCGCAAGTTCGCGCCCGCCGCCGTCAAGGCCGGCGCCGTCGTGGTCGACAATTCCTCCGCCTTCCGGATGGATCCGAACGTTCCGCTGGTGATCCCCGAGATCAACGCGGGCCGCATCAGGGATCACAAGGGCATCATCGCCAACCCGAACTGCTCGGCGATCACGGCGCTGGTGCCGCTATGGCCGATCCACCGGCAGAACCGCATCAAGCGCATGATCGTATCGACCTATCAGGCGGCGAGCGGCGCGGGCGCGGCCGCCATGGAAGAACTGGTGGAGTCGACGCGCGCCTATCTCGACGGCCGTCCGTTCACGCCCAAGGTGATCCCGCTGCCCTACGCCTTCAACGTCTTCAGCCACAACACGGCGATCGATCCCGAGACCGGCTACAACGACGAAGAGACCAAGGTCATCAAGGAGACCCGCAAGATCTTCGAGGATGACAGAATCGCCATCGGCGTCACCTGCGTGCGCGTGCCGGTGCTGCGCGCCCATTGCGAGGCGATCACCTTCGAATGCGAGAACCCGATCACGGAAGCCGACGTGCGCGCCATCCTATCGAAGGCGCCGGGCGTTCGGATCGTCGACGACCGGGCGAAGAACTACTTCCCGATGCCGATCGATGCGTCCGGCCAGGATGACGTTCTGGTCGGCCGCATCAGGAAGGATCTCAGCGACGCCTCAGGTCACTCGATCTCGATGTTCGTCTCCGCCGATCAGCTCCTGAAGGGCGCGGCGCTCAACGCGATACAGATCGCCGAGCTGCTGCCGCAACGCGCTATGGCGTGAAGGTGACGATGCCGTAGGGTGGGCAAAGGCGCACTTGCGCCGTGCCCACCGTCTATCCGCAACGGCAGTGAATGGTGGGCACGCTTCGCTTTGCCCACCCTTCTGTAACGGGCCTCGATTAGTCAATCCCTTTGCGTTGTCCGCCCGCCGGGGTCTCGCTTCTGTACGGGGTCGGCGCAGGGCCGCCACCTGATGGGGTTGGAAGAGGATAGGTCGACCAATCTACGTTGTGCGTGCTCACGAGGGCGACCTGGTGGGCAACGGCCTGACCTGATCCATCGTCCCGGCGAAGGGACTTCGCTTCGAGAAGGCCTGGTGTTGTGACCCGCCCGAAAACTGTTGTGTCTCTCCTGTTAGGCTGCGGCAGCAGCGGCGTTAAAGGGTGTTCCGTCGGCGAGCATGCGATGCATGATCACCGCGAGCCGGCGCGCCAGCGCCACTTTGGCTTTGTTCGTGCCGGCGCGCCGTTTGATCCGCATGGCCCAGCTCTTCAATTGCGAACAGCCTTTGACCGGCTTGGTCAGCATGACGTTGGCGGCTTCGTAAAGCACCGTGCGCACCGAAGCATCACCGATCTTGCTGATCCGGCCGGTGTAGTCGGTCTCGCCGGATTGATGCTTCTTCGGGGTCAACCCGAAATGGGCTCCTGCCTGCTTCGACGATTTGAACCGGGCTGGATCGTCGATCGCGCTGGCATAGGTTAGCGCCACGATTGGGCCGACCGCCGGGACTGACGTCAGCAGCCGTGCTTGCATGTCGGATCGCACCATCCTGCGGATCTGCTTCTCGAAGGCTGCGAACTCGGCCCGCAGCACTGTTCGCACCGCTAGCAGCGCCTTGGCGATCGTTTGCAGGTGCGGGTGGCCCGCCACGAGCTCCTCGATCCGTCCCGCGAACGTCTGCCCGGTCGTCTTGCCAACCTTCAGGCCAAAACCGCGCAGGATCCCGCGCAGACTGTTCTCCACGTCGTGAAGCTTCGATTGCACCAGCTTGCGCGCCGTCAGCAGCGATCGGGTCTCTTGCGCACTCATCGATTTGCAATGCACTGGCCGGAACCAGCCCAGCCGCATCAGTTGCGCGATGCCGCGGGCATCGTTGCGATCCGACTTGACCGGCATCGCCTCGAACGCCTTCCGCACGTGCCGCGTCTCCAGCAGTTCCACGGCAAGGCCGGCTATCTTCATGGCCGCAAACAGCCATTGCGACAATGGTCCGGCCTCCAGCCCGATCCGCTCCAGGCCGAAGCCCAGCGAACCGAACCAGGCGATTAGGGCTTGCGGCTCGCTCGCCACCTTGGCCTCGCGCACGATCTTGCCATTGGCGTCGACAACGCACACGCTCGAGCATTCCAATGACACGTCGATTCCGGCATAATGCTCCATGGTCGTCTCTCCTTGATGCTTGGAGCGAGGCTCATCCCTCTGACTCCGTAACACCATCAATGTGAGGGACGACCGCCCGCCTTCCAGGCAGGTCGCGCGAAGCGCGCCACCCAACACCGCCGTAGCAAGCGCGGCTTGCCTGGAGGGTGGACCGGGGCCCGTTACCCCATCTACACACTTCTCAATCAGAGCAGTGCTGACCCAAGGAGACATCGACCTTCTTGCTTGCCGGTAAGTCAACCGCTCTGACTTATGGTTCGCCGGCCGCGGATGATGTAGTTTCACTCGTGTGAGGTTACGAAACTCAGTCAAGCCAGGTGGGACCGTTCAATTTATCAGCCCAGGTGACATCGATCACCTGACGCCAAACCATGCAAATAACTAGCCGCTCGCATTGCAAGAGGCCGTCTCATCTCTGGCCGGTATTCGCAAGGGAGTGTGTCATGCGATCCTTTCAAAAAGTGCCCGCCGCAGCAGTTGCCCTGTACGTGTTGTTGCTTCCAATTGGCTCCAGCGCTTTGGTCGAACCGAAAACGGAGGTGGCGGCAGCGGCCTCGGCATGGGGACAAACTATTGGCGGAGGCGATCCCGAAAAAGTCTTATCGCTCTATGCGGACGACGCCGTACTCTGGGGCACGCTGTCGCCGACCGTGCGTTCCAATCGGGAGGCGCTACAAGAGTATTTCGTGAACGCCTTCAGGGTTCTGCCCAACCTGAAGGTTGCCTTCGGCGATCAGTTGATCCGCGTGTACGGGAATACGGCGATCAACACCGGCTACTACACGTTCTCCTATGGCAGGGATGGCGAGGCCAAGACCTTGCCCGCGCGCTACAGTTTCACCTACGTCAAGAACGGCGATCGTTGGCTGATCGTCGACCACCATTCCTCGGCTATGCCCTCGACACCGAAATAGGAGCTGTAGGGTGGGCAAAGGCGCACTTCGCGCCGTGCCCACCATCTATCCGGCAGTGTGTATGGTGGGCACGCTTCCGCCTTCGCTCTTCGAGCTACGGCGGACAAGTCGTTTTGCCTACCCAACGCAGCTACGCACCCGTCACGCGCCAGATGACGTTGCCGACGTCATCGGCCACCAGCAGCGAACCGTCAGGCCCGAGCGTCACGCCGACCGGCCGCCCGTAGGAAACCTTCTCATCAGGCGCGAGGAAGCCCGTCAGAATATCCCGCGGCGGGCCGGATGGGCGTCCGTTCTCGAACGGCACAAACACGACGGCGTAGCCGCTCAGCGTGCTGCGATTCCAGGAGCCGTGCTGGCCGATCACCATGCCGTCCGGAAAGCCGGGCAGCGTGCCTGCCGGCATCCAGCACAGGCCGAGCGAGGCGGTATGGCCGCCCAGCGCGTAGTCCGGCGTGATCGCCTTCGCCACCATGGCCGGATCCTGCGGCACGCGGTCGTCCACCGTCTGGCCCCAGTAGCAGTAAGGCCAGCCGTAGAAGCCGCCGTCGCGCACTGAAGTCAGATAGTCCGGCGGCGTCTCGTCGCCGAGGCCGTCGCGTTCGTTGACGACGGTCCAGAGCACGCTCGTGCTCGGCTCCCAGGCGAGGCCCACGGCGTTGCGCAGGCCGCTGGCGAAGATGCGGCTCGTGCCTTTAGCCAGATCGAGCTCATAGATCGCGGCGCGGCCCTCCTCGACCTCCATGCCGCTCTCGGCGATGTTGCTGAGCGAGCCGACACCGGCATAAAGTTTTTTGCCATCCGCGCTCGGCAGCAGGCTCCGTGTCCAGTGCCCGCCGGGCTTGAAGGTGACGAGCTTTTTCCCCTCCGCGGTGATGCGGTCGGCACCGGCCACATATGGAAAGGCCACCACGCCGTCGGTGTTACCGACGTAAAAAGTATCGCCCACCAAGGCCATACCGAACGGTTGGCTCAGCCCTTCCATGAAAATCCCGCGGCCCTCTGCAACGCCATCGCCGTCGCGATCGCGCAGCAGCGTGATGCGGTCGGCGCTGACGCCGAGCGCTGCGGCACGCCGCATGGTTGCCTGCATCGCATAGTGGAACACGCTCCTGGGCGGTCCCGCGATCTGCGTCGCCTCGGCAATGAGGACGTCGCCATTGGGCAGCACGTTGATCCAGCGCGGATGGTCCAGGTCGGTCGCGAATGCATTGACCTTGAGCCCGGGCGCGGCGGTGGGCTTCTGCCCCTCGCTCCAGCCCTGCGCCGTCGGCATCTTCAGCGTCGGGATGGCGCCCTGCGGCTTCGCCTCTGGGATCGCTGGCTTATTGCCCCAGGCCGGCGCTGGCGCGGCGCCCTGCAGACGGCGCCATTGCAGCGCAACGGCGCCGATCAGCGCGACGACGCGCGCAAAAATACCCGACATGTCCATAAAGTTCTCCAGATGATCGCGCGCACCCTATCCGACGCCAGGAAGCGTTGGAACCTCGGCGTCGGCGCGCAAACTCGCCGGCACCTATGCGTTTTCGTGTGAAAGCAGCTGATGTCGCCGGACGGCCACGGCGCTGATGTGTAGCGAAAGACGGTAGTACTACGACCTTGGCGACATCAGCCGAATCGCAGAAACACAATCTTGGCGCTTCTTTGTCAGAGCGCTTCCTCCCTGAACCTTTGCCCGCCCGGTCGGCGGGCCTCTTTTTCGAGCGAAGACGCCCGGCGTCAATCACGTGCGCGAAACAGCAGGCAGGCGTCCCCATAGGAATAGAACCGGTAGCCGGCCGCAATCGCATGCGCGTAGGCCTGCTTCATAGTGTCGAGACCGGAGAATGCCGACACCAGCATGAACAGCGTCGAGCGCGGCAGGTGGAAATTGGTCATGAGGATATCGACCGCGCGAAAGCGATAGCCTGGCGTGATGAAGATCGAAGTCTCGCCGTCGAACGGCTGAACGGTGCCGTCCTCGCGCGTCGCGCTTTCCAACAGCCGCAGCGACGTGGTGCCGACCGCGATGATGCGCCCGCCTTTGGCGCGCGCGGCATTCAACGCCCGGGCGGTATCGGCCGAGATCGAACCCCATTCCGCGTGCATTTTGTGCTCGGAGGTCTCCTCCACCTTGACCGGCAGGAAGGTCCCTGCCCCGACATGCAGGGTCAGCCGGTGCAGCTCGACGCCGCGGCCGCGTAGCGCAGCTTCCAGCTCAGGCGTGAAATGCAGCCCCGCGGTCGGCGCGGCGACCGCGCCCTCGTTCGCCGCGAACATGGTCTGGTAGTCGGCGGCATCGCGATCGTCGGGCGTGCGCTTGGAGGCGATATAGGGCGGCAGCGGCGGCATGCCGAGATCGGCGATGGCCTGGTCGAGCGTGGGGCCATGAAACGAGAACGACAGCGTGACCTCGCCCTCTTCGCCCTTGGCCTCGACCTCGGCGTCGAGATGCCCGAGCAGGCAGACCTTGCCCTCATTGCCGAAGCGAACGATGTCGCCGGGCGCGAGCTTCTTCGCCGGCTTGACCAGCGCCTGCCAGCGCGACCCGTCGAGCCGCTTGATCAGCGTCGCCTCGATCTTCGGCTCGGTCTCGCGGCCGATGCGGCGGCCCTTGAGCTGGGCCGAGATCACCTTGGTATCGTTGACGACGAGCTGATCGCCCGCCTGCAGCCACTGCGGCAACTCGGCGACGGTGCGATCGTGCAACACGCCGTCCGGCTGCACCACCAGCATGCGCGCGGCATCGCGCGGGCTGGCTGGCCGCAGCGCGATGCACGTGGCAGGAAGTTCGAAGTCGAAGAGATCGGTGCGCATGGCGCGGCCGCGCCTCACTTGGGCATCATTCCGGGGCGCATCGATGATGCGAACCTCAGATGCGCGATTGCGCATCGGGGAATCTTGAGAATCCGGATTGCCGCGCGTCGCGCGGCCTCCGGAATGACGGGTTGGATCAAGCCGCGTCCAGCGCCATCCGCGCCTTGACGATCTTGTCCGGGTTCTGCACCGGCTCGCCGCGCTTGATCTTGTCGACGTTCTCCATGCCCGAGATGACCTTGCCCCAGACCGTGTATTGGCCGTTGAGGAAGGCGGCATCGTCGAAGCAGATGAAGAACTGGCTGTCGCCGGAATCCGGGTTCTGAGCGCGGGCCATCGAGACGGTGCCGCGCACATGCGGCTCCTTGTTGAACTCGGCCTTCAGCTTGTTGCCGGAACCGCCGGTGCCGGTGCCGTGCGGGCAGCCGGTCTGCGCCATGAAGCCCTCGATCACGCGATGGAACACGATGCCGTCGTAAAATCCCTCGCGCACCAGTTTCTGGATCTGGGCGACGTGGCCAGGCGCGAGATCAGGACGCATCTCGATGGTGACAGGACCCTGGGTGGTTTCAAGGATCAAAGTATTTTCTGTATCAGCCATGCTCTTTTCTCTTCTGGTTTGGGTGGACGTTTGCGGGTTCTGAAAGTGACCGCGAAAGGCCGGCCGGCTACCGCACCGCCCAGTCCCTCGGTAAATGACAACGGCGTACAGCGTTGCAAGGTTTCCATGACGGCAATCCGGTACGCAATCCGGTCATTCTCGCTGGGATTTCCGGATTCATAGGTAATCCTGGGTTGGCCGAGAATGGCGCCTCCGCGGTTGAAACTGACGACGACGGTAATGTCCATCGGGTCAGCGCGCGAATAAGGCGGCGGCTGCCAGCACGAATACAGTTTGGCAAAGACATCCTTGAGGGTATCGAGTTGCTGCGGCTGGGCCGAGGCGTGTGCCGCCGACGCCAGCCACACCAGAGCGGCGGCAAACCGCAGCGATGGCTTGCTGCGCGGCCGCGTCATGGCCTCACTTGAGGTCAGATGCGACTTGCACCTTCACCATCTTGTCGGGATCGGCGACGGGCTCGCCGCGCTTGATCTTGTCGACCACATCCATGCCGGCCACCACTTCACCGATCACGGTGTACTTGCCGTTCAGCGACGAACCTTCGGCGAACATGATGAAGAACTGCGAATTCGCCGAGTTGGGATCGCTCGTGCGGGCCATGCCGACGATACCGCGCTTATACGGCACGTTGGAGAATTCGGCCGGCAGGTTCGGATATTTGGAGCCGCCGGTGCCGTTGAAATTCTTGCCGTCGCCGGTCTGCGCCATGAATCCCTCGATCACGCGATGGAACGGCACGTTGTTGTAGTAGCCCTCGCGCGCGAGCAGCTTGATGCGCTCGGCATGCTGGGGTGCGAGATCGTTCCGCAGCTTGATCACGATGCGGCCCTTGGTCGTGTCGATCACGATCGCATTCGCCTTGTCGAGATTGGCGGGCAGCGGCTGCGCGATCGCGGGGCTAACCAGGAACAGCGCGGCGAGAACGGCGAGAATTCGGATCATGAAAGCTCCGGTGATGTGAAAGCAGGAAGCGCGTACGCGCGCGTCAGCCGGCGAATTTAGACTTCAGGCTCGCGGCAATCTGGGGCGGCACGAAGGCGGAGAAGTCGCCGCCCATGCCGGCGATCTGGCGTACCAGCGTAGCGGTGATCGGACGGACCGCGGGTGATGCCGGCACGAATACCGTATGCACGTCCGGCGCCATAGCCTCGTTCATGCCGGCAAGTTGCATCTCGTAGTCCATATCGGTTCCGTCGCGCAGGCCGCGAATCATGATGGTCGCGCCGACCTGCCGCGCCGCAGCCACGGTAAGATTGTCGTAGGTGGTGCAGTCGAGAGCGCAGCCGGCCTTTTGCGCAATCGGCTCACATGTCATCCGAACCATCTCGAGCCGCTCCTCGGTCGAAAACAGCGGCTTTTTGCCGGAATGGACGCCGATGGCGACAATCAGGCGGTCACACAGGGTGACGGCGTGCCTCACCACGTCCAGATGGCCGTTGGTGATGGGATCGAATGAACCGGGATAGAGCGCGATACGGGGCATGAGACCCTCCTACCCCGCCCCGGGCGGCCCGGCAAGCCGGGCCCGGTTCCCCGCCGGTCCGGCTTTTTATTTCAGATCGGCCAATGAACCAGTCCCGGGCGCCGGGCGTCTTCCTGGGCGGGCTGGATTGTTTCGTCCGCCACTGGCCGACGAAACAAAACTCGGCCGGGACGAAACCATTTTCGGACTTGGCGAAGACGGCCGGAAACTTGCGCTGGCTACAAGTCCGCCCAACGAAACGACGGGCCGCGAAGGCCCACCACAGGGGACCGTCATGATCAAGGCTTTTTCCGCTGTCGCTGCTGCCGCATTCATCGCTGCCGCGCTGACCGTACTGCCCGGCTTTGCCCCGCAGGTCGAAGCCAGCGTGCCGCAGGCGCTGGCCAAGGGCGACCGGCTCCCTGTCCGCACCGTCGGCAAGGATTGTTCGCAGCAGGCCTGGCCGAATTTCGAAGCTTCCTGCCTCCGCGCCGCCGGCTCCCAGGCCGTGGTTCGCGAAGCCCGCCTGGTGACCGCCGATCGCACCCCGTAACGGCAGATTTTCGTTCCGACCTCCAAGGAACCGCAGAAATGGCGAGCAGGGATGCCCCCCTGCCCGCCATTTGCGTTCTGAACGCTGTGGCTTGCGCGAAAATTCTGCCGCCCGCCTCAGGAGCGCGATTTGGTCTTGCCGGGAGATCGCGCCGGACGGCCGTCTGCCGTCGCCTGATTACCGACGCGCTTGAGCACCGACGTCACGACGTAGCGGCCGGCGGGATGGATGCTTTCCGAGATCTCGAACAGGCGGCCGTGCGAATCCAGATAGCGGCGGATGACTTCCAGCGCGGGCGATCCGGCTTCCGCCCCCAGCGCCTTGGCGTACTCGGTCGGAATCACGGTCGCCGCCACGGTCTGATGCACTTCGGAAGCGATCACGCCATAACTGTCCGCGATCATGTCGCAGACCAGGCGGCGGTCCTTCCGGATGTCGCTTACGGCATCCGCATAGCTTTCCTCGACATAAACATTGACCCAGGCGAGCGGCGAGCTCTTGGGCTTGGTCGATGCGCGAACGTACGGAATCCGAAGCCAGCGCGACCCCGGCTGACAGCCAAAGCGCCTTGCGGCCTGGCGATCCATCACCACGGTCTCGATACGCCTGATATCGCGATCGGTAGCTGCGGCGAGTTCAACCAGATCGCTCAATGAGCCGAGCGTCTGCTGAAAGCTCTCTTGCGGCCGTTCGCGCGTCTCGACCCGCGTGCCGGAGCCCTTCCGGCGCGACACCGCCCCAAGCTCGGTGAGCCGGCGCATTGCCGCCCGCACGGTCTGACGGCTGACATCGTAACGCGCCGCAAGCTCGAGTTCGGTCGGAATCAGACCGCCGATCGGGTACTGGCCGCGGTGGATCGCTTCCAACAAATCGCGGGCGATGTCCTCGTAGATCGGCATGTCGAACGGTTCTCGCGGGTCGGGTCGCTGCCATAGCACGGCTTCTACAGCCCCGCACCCGCACTTGACAAATTTGTACGTATCAATCATATGGCCGTACATATTAACGGAGAGGAAACAAGCGCGTGGCCAGCACGATGTTCGACAGCGCCCTCTATCGCGACGTTTTCTCGACGCCTGCCATGCGGGCGGTATTTTCCGACGAGGCGCAGCTCAGGGCCTATGTGCAGGCCGAGGTCGCGCTTGCCACCGCACAGGGCGAGACCGGCGTGATTCCGCGCGAGGCGGCCGAGGCGATCGCGCGGCAGGCGCCGGCGATCGCGCTGGATATCGAGCAGTTGAAGCGCGACACCGAGAATGTCGGCTATCCCATCGTCGGCCTGGTACGCCAGCTCTCGGCGCACCTCGGCGAAGCCGGCCGCTATTTGCACTGGGGGGCGACCACCCAGGACATCATGGACACGGCGACCGTGCTGCAACTGCGCGAAGCGGTGGCGCTGATCGAAACAGAGCTCGCCGAGGTCATCGCCACGCTCGCGGGTCTCGCTCGCCTCCACCGCGATACGCCGATGGCGGGCCGAACCCATCTGCAGCAGGCGCTGCCGATCACGTTCGGGCACAAGGCTGCCATTTGGCTATCGTCGCTGCAGCGCTCGGCCGAACGACTCGAGCAGGCCAAGCCTCGCGCCCTTCAGGCCCAGCTCGGCGGCGCCGCGGGCACGCTGGCTTCGCTCGGCGAGCGCGGACTGGACGTGCGTGCGGCCTACGCGGGCGCGCTCGGTCTCACTGAGCCTGACATCACCTGGCATGTCGCCCGCGACGGGCTGGTCGAACTGGTCCAGACGCTGGCCGTGATCTGCGGCGCGCTCGGCAAGATCGGCTACGACGTCATGATCCTGATGGCGACCGAGATCGGCGAGGTGTTCGAGCCATTCTCCTCGCATCGCGGCGCCTCCTCGACCATGCCGCAAAAGCGCAATCCGATCTCCTCGGAAATTTTGCTGGCGAACGCAAAGGCAACCCGCGACGCCGCTTCGCTGATGCTGGATGCCATGGTGCAGGATCTCGAGCGCGCCACCGGTCCCTGGCATTGCGAATGGCTGGCGTTGCCTCAAGTGTGCCTGCTGACCTCCGGATCGCTTTCGCAGGCGCAATTCATGCTGTCCGGCCTGATCGTCGATCCCGAGGCGATGAAGCGAAACCTGCAATCCACACGCGGGCTGATCGTAGCCGAAGCGGTCATGATGGGGCTTGCGCCCGCGCTCGGCCGCCAGGCGGCCCACGACGAGGTCTATGCGGCCTGCCGCGATGCGTTCGAGCGCGGCGACGCACTGCTCGACGCCTTGCTGCGGCGCCCGGCGATCGCATCGGCCTTGCCGCCCGATCGGCTCGCCGCCTTGTGCGAGCCGTCAAACTATCTCGGCACCGCCGGGGCGATGGTGGACCGCGTGCTCGCGCGTCACGGCAAAAAATAGACAAAACAAACAAAAGACATTTGGGAGGATTGATCCATGGCGACCCGCACGCTCGATCGCCGCGCCGTCACGTTCGGCTTGGCTGGTGCCCTCTGCATGCCCTCGATCCTGCGCGCGCAGGCGAATTATCCGGACCGGCCGATCAACGTCATCGTGCCGTTCGCCGCCGGCGGGCCGACCGATGCAATCGCGCGCATCTATGCCGAATTTCTCTCGCGCGATCTCGGGCAAACGCTGGTGATCGAAAACGTCGCCGGCGCCGGCGGCACGATCGGCTCGACCAGGGCCGCCCGCGCGACACCCGACGGCTATACGATCCAGATCGGTCAGGCCGGCACACATGTGTCGAGCGTCGGGCTTTATAAAAACCTGAAGTACAACCCGATCACGGATTACGAACATCTGGGATTGCTCGGCGATCTCCCGCAGGTGCTGATCGTCAAGCGCGATCTTCCGCCCGATAACTTCAAGGCGTTCGTCGACTATGTCCGCGCCAATGAATCAAAGCTCAATGTCGGTACCGCCGGCCCCGGCTCGTCGGCGCATATGGGCGCGGCCATGCTGAACGTGCGTCTCGGCACCAAGGTCAATCTGGTCTCCTACCGCGGCACGGGCCCGGCGATGAACGATCTCATCGCCGGCCAGATCGACTACATGGTCGAAGTGTCGCTCACGGCGCTGGCCCAGATTCAGGCCAAGACCGTGCGCCCGCTGGCGGTGTTCCGCTCGGCGCGAATTTCCACCCTGCCCGACGTGCCCTCCACCAACGAGTTCGGCGTCGATGGCCTCGACTTCCCGGTCTGGCTCGGATTCCTCGCCCCCAAAGGCACGCCGCAACCGATCGTGGAGCGGTTGAACGCCTCGATCCGCAAGGCAACCCAGGACGCGACCCTGCGCGCCCGCCTCGCCCCGCTCGGCCTGGAAATGCCCCAAGACGCGACCAACACCCCCACCGGCTTCCGCGCCTACGTCCAGTCGGAAATCGACCGCTGGGTGCCGCTGATTCATAAGGCCGGGCTGACGATTGAGTGAGGTCCGAACGTAGCCGGTGGCATTCCTTTGCGGCCACTCAATCCGGCCCGCGACAGTTTGGCGAAACGGTCGTTCCCTGGGGCGGTGTTCGAGTGTCAGGTCTGCTTGCGGCCCAAAGCCAACGTGACCTCCGGCCCTGCCGACGTCCGCTTTCGGAAGCGCCTTTGACCGATCGGATTTTGTCTCGCGCCAACCGCTCGATTGAGCCTCGCCGCAACCGTCCGCCGGGTCAAATCGGCAACAACGCCGCCCGACTTTCTTGCGGCGACATGCCGCCTGGCAAGCGCTGTCGCCTCGGCCCGCTGAACCCGCATTCGAAGGTCATGGAGTTCAGCAATCAGCTTGGCCATCTCATCAACGCTTTGAAGCAAAGTCTGAACACGACGAAAGCTGCTCATATTGCCACTCACACAAACCGCCAGAAGTTCGGCACATGCGAGCACATGCACTACGGGACAGAATTTTCCAACGCCGTAGGAATACGGTTCGACAAAAGGAGAACAGCAAGCCGATGCGCGAAAGAGCAAGGCTTACGACCGACGAGGCCGAACGGCACGCGCGCGCGATCCACGTACAGGCTATTGGCGGACCATGTGAGCTCGATCTGGCGCGTAGCGATGGGCTCAGCTCCGTTCTGCGTCCACTAGTGGCCCCAAGCAGCGCGCAGCCCGGATGGAGCGAAGCGCAATCCGGGAACGATCTCGCCACAACGATCGGCTTATCCCGGGTTGCGCTGCGCTTCACCCGGGCTACTCGCTGGCTTGACGATCGATTAACTACTGTTGCTTTGCTGGCAACCGACGAAGCGCCCAGCTATTCCCGAAACGCACCAGCATCGCGTCGCAGTTGTTGTCCGGACACTTTTGGCCGGCGTCATCCGGAAACACGCGCAGGGCGATGTGATCATTATCGATCCAGCTCTGAAGCCGCCATTCCAGGAGCTCTTCCCTCCTGGCTTGCCATTCCAGTGAAAGCGAACCGTTCACGTTAGAGCCAATCGCAAGGTCATGCTCGCCGCCATAGGCATAATCATTGTCTATGACGATGAATCTTGATCCATCCGGCGAAAAATATGGCGTACCCGAGAGACGCAGGACATTTCCCGTGCGAGCGCTGAGAAGTTCTACAGCGCCGCCTTCATAGTATCTGATCGCGATCGAATAGACGCGCGCCTCGGGATGATACGCGGCGAGCCGATAGCTGATGCACCTCGCTGCGTCGTCGGTTTCGCAAGCTTTGCCTTCGTCTCGATATGCCTTTGACGCGCCGTTTTCGAGCCGCAGCGTCAGCAACTCGCCCTGGCGGCTCGCGAGTTTCCCGAACTCGCGCAGACAGGCAGCCTCCACGTCATCCGCTTGCTGGTTCTCGATATCAACGCCACAGATCGCCGGTGCCGCATTCGGGCCGGCCTGAGCGGCGGCGTAGCTGGGCAAAAGCAGCAACAAACATCCTGCGACCAGCACATAAATCATTTTAACGAGCATATGGATCAGCCGTTTTTCGTGGACACCCCGCCAATGGCGCGCCTGCCCTAAAAATGAACTCTATCTTCAGTTGATGCGCTGATATCACACCTATCGCTTCTTGGGCACGTTCTGAACGTGCGGACGGCATTTTCCCATTGCTGGCTTAGGCCGATGCGATAGCTTATCCGGGGGGGCTTGGGCAGGCAATGAAAGTAAGCGGCGAACCAACCAGATCGAAAAGCCGCGCGACGACCACGACAAAGGGCCGCCGTGCGCCAAAGGCAGCGGCCATCCCCGGCCCTGCAAAAACAAAAGCCAAGAATCCCGCCAAAACGGAAATCGAACAGCTTACCCTCGAACTGCAGGAAGCCAGGGAGCGGCAAGCGGCGATGGCGGAGGTCTTGAGCCTCATCTCGGACTCGCCGACCGGCATCCAGCCGGTGTTCGACCGCATCGTCAGGAACGCCGCGCGGCTCTGCCAGAGCGTGCTGAGCGCCGTCTATCGGCGGGAGGGAGATCATGTCCATCTGGTCGCGCATGACCAGTTTTCCCCGGAATCGGTAGCCGCGGTGCGCAAGGCCTACCCTGCCGCGCTGACCAGCAAGAATCTGATCTCGGTCGCCATCCGCGAGCGCCGCGTCGTGCACGAGCCGGACGTGCTCGTCTCCGGCGGATATAGCGACCTGCAGAAAACATCGGGCTATCGCAGCATCCTCGTCGTGCCGATGCTGCGCGACGAGGTCGCGATCGGTGCCATCGCGGTGATGCGGCTGGAGCCGCAATTATTTGCCAAGGCGCAGGTCGAGCTCCTGAAAACCTTTGCCGGACAGGCGGTCATCGCCATCGAGAACACGCGGCTGTTCACCGAGGTCCAGGAACGCACTACGCAATTGTCGCAATCGCTGGAAGATCTCCGCACCGCGCAGGACAGCCTCGTGCAGACCGAGAAGCTGGCAGCGCTGGGAAGGCTGGTGGCGGGCGTGGCGCACGAGCTCAACACCCCCGTCGGCACCAGCCTCACGGTTGCCTCAGCATTCATCAACAAGGCCGATCGCTTTGAAGCCGATGTCGCCGGCGGCGGCGTGCGCCGGTCGAGCCTGACTGAATTCATTGCGGCAAGCCGCGAGGCGGCCTCGCAAGTCATGATCAATCTCAATCATGCGATCGATCTGATACAGTCGTTCAAGCAGGTTGCGGCCGATCGCAACGTTTCGGACCGCAGAGGCTTCGATCTCGGCGTGGTGACCGAACAGGTCGTCAAGGGACTGCGGTTCGGGCTGCGCAGAAATCTCGTGGTCAACGTCGCATGCGAGCCCGATCTCGTCATGAACAGCTATCCCGGCCCCTACGGCCAGGTGTTGACCAACCTGGTCATCAATTCCGCGGTGCACGCCTATCCGGATGGCGCGCGCGGCGCCGTCCATATCGCGGCCCAGGCGTCGGGCAAGCACAACGTCGAAGTGCTGTTCTCGGACGAGGGCTGCGGCATGAGCCCGGAGATCAAGCGCCAGGTGTTCGATCCATTCTTCACGACCCGGCGCGACCAGGGCAGCACCGGCCTCGGACTGCACATCGTCCACAACATCGTGACCAATCGTCTGGGCGGCCGGATCAATCTGGAAACCAGGCCCGGCGCGGGAACGAAAATCCGGATCATCGTGCCGCGCGAAGCGCCGCTTGCCGCGGAATGATGCGTATCAGACGACCTGCCGGCACTGCCGATCGGTCGCGATGAATTCGGGTCGTGGTGTGACGTATAGAAGCAATCTCTGTGAGGTGCCCCACTCGATCATGGACCGAGAGGGGCTACCTTGCAGGTTGGACCTTCAAGCCTTGAAGAACGTCGCAACATAGAACACGGCAGCCAAAACGACGGTGATGCCGATAACCGTTAAGGCGGCTTGCCTAGTTGAAACGTCGCACATATCAAAGCCTCCTTCAGTTGGACACGCCCAGCACCGTCAACGACCGCTTGTTGTGGCCCGGCGTTTGAAACTCGATGGCTTGGCCAACCGACAGGCCGATCAACGCAGCTCCGACCGGCGTAAGAACCGAGACGCGCTTTAACGTTATGTCCGCTTCGTGTGGATACACCAACACGACGTCACGGACTTCGCCGGTCTTGTCATCGCAGTACCGGACTTGGGAGCCCATGCGGACCACTCCGCGCAGATCGGAATTATCCGCCACCACGCTTGCACGCTCCATCTCCTGTGCAAGGAAATGGGCCACGCGCGGGAACAGCATCGCGCTCGAACTGGCCAGCGCGTTTAGACGCCTAGCCTCATCCTCCATCACCGTGATTGGCGGCAACACGATTTCAGACTTGCTCTTGGAATTAGTTTTGCTCATTACTTTCTCTCCTTTCCTAAGCTGCTGATGGTCCCGGATCATCGTCATCAAAGAGCTTTTTGCCCTTGACCACCGGATTGGAAAACAAAGCCCTGACAACATCATTCGCGCCACCTCGACTGACGCGTTCGATCCTGACGACGTTGGTGCGCCCAGCGATGAAGAAGGGGATTTCACTTCCGACCTTCAGCCCAACCAACGCTGCGCCCAACGGTGACATCACGGGGATTTGGGTTCGCTCGGACGCGTAGTCTTCGGGATACACCAGTTGCCTCGTCTCGCGAGGAAAGCCCCAGGTGATCCAGAACGTCACCCACGAACCCATGGTGACAATGCTGTCCAATCTGGCTGCGCCATCAGGGACGATTTCCGCACGGTTGATCTCACTCAAGAGAAAGCGTGCATCCACGTCGCCTTGATCTGCGCCTGCCAGCGCGAGCCGCTCCAAGCGGCGATGGTCAGAGGCCGGAAGAGTGACGTCTGGGATAGAGGGGTTGTTCACGACATGCCTCCTTGTTTGGGCTTCCCTCGCGGAAGAGCCACACACCAAATCTGCTTGATGAAGGAAGGGGGAATCCGGACGGCAAACTACCGTCCGGCTAGACTCCTGCTTGGAGGCGTCCGGCGTGCAAGCAACGCCGCGCGATGCGCGGATCGATGTCGAGGACGTGTGTCATGTCGTGGCCACCATAGGACCTTCCACCGCGCCCTGTATCGCGACCAAAGACCGCACATCCCCTCAGGATGCCGGCAAGGGCTCAAGATGGTCGCCCAGGCGACTGTGCGACGAAGCGAGAGCGTTGTTTCAGCAGGGCTGCTGACGCCTTTGAACATGACTCGTGAAAGGTTGCTCAATGTCCGTTGGGGTCCATGCGCAGACATCGCGGATTGACTAACAACGACCCCAACGACAAGGCCAGAAGAGCTGCAGTAAGGTGCAGCAGCGCATGGGGGCGGTCCCCGCCACATCGACGGGGGTCGCAAACATGAAATACTAAGTTTCAACAACTCCATCCAGGTTCGAGATCGGCCAGAAAACACCGGACGCCTTTCGCGCGGCAGCAGGCGGGCACTCGGGCCTGGATCGTATTTCCGGGCCAGAATGAATCCACCGCGCTGCCGGATTTAAGCCGCATTGTGACCCAGGTCGCGGCCAAAGGTCGTGCCCGCGGGGGCGCAACACCGGGGTGTCCCATGTCCGGTCATTTGCGATTTTGCTTCGGCGCTTTTGTCTTTCTCGCAGGTCTGTCGACATCGCCTGCGTCTTCGAATCCTTTTGCAGACTGGTTCAATTTCGCTCCCCGGCAGGCCACTGCGCCCGCTGCCGCAGAAGCGGAAGCGGAGTGCTTGTCGCGGCCGGGCAAGTCGACGACGGCCGGCCAGCACTGGGTCTACCGTCTGGAAGGCGGGCGCAGATGCTGGTTCCAGACCGATGAGGCGATGGCGGTGAAAAAGCAGGCTCGTCATCGCGCCGCGAAGCCTCGTGTCACCGCTTCCGAGGAGAACGAGGCCGCGCAGAGCAAGCGCAAGGCGGTCGTGGATGCGCGTGCGGAGCTGCTGCGCTCCGCACCTGCGGAAACTTCTCCGCCGACGCCGCCCGCACCCAAGCTAAAGGTGGCCGATGCCGCTTCCGTCGTCCCTGCGGCCGCCGCAGCCCTCGTGCCGCCGGCACCCGTCGCCAATCGCGTGATCGATCAGCTCACGCTTGACCAAGCCACGTCGCGCCAGGTCGACGTGGAGACGCTTTTGGCAGCCGCGCCGGCCGCCGCGGTTGCCGCCTCCGCCCCTCCTGCCGCACCCAACTCCGAGGCAGCCGATGACGGCCGCGGCTGGACGGCAACCTGGCTTGGCGTGCTGCTGATGGCACTGGGCCTTGTCTCGGTCCTGGCCTCGAGCAGGACCGTTCGGGAGGCTACGCTGTTGACCGGAGAACTACGGAGATTCTCGCAGCCCTAATTGGCACTGCCTTTGCTGTACACCTGAATGCGCCGCGAGCGCGTCCCAAACCAGACCAGCGCAGAGGCTACCAATGACAACTTCGCATCTACTTCAGACACTCCGGGGCACGGCAGCGGTGAACCGGTCACAAATGGCGAGACTGATCGAAAGCCTCTCGCGTTCGGTCGAGCTGCTCACCATCGAAATAGAACACGAGGAAACCCGCGCGGGTGTTTATGATCTGTCGGCCGTAACCTATCCGGTGTTGGCGCGGAGCCTGCGAGCCCGGAAGGACAACATCCGGATCACCATTGCTTCACTGGAGGCACAGCTCGACGCAACCGAGGCGGCGTAGCCGTATTTGCTTAAGGTAGCTGTCGCGCCGCGGGAAAGCCACGCGGCGCACCTCAACATGCTCCACGCCTGCCTGTGCCAGCCACGGCGGGGACGACGAGTTGGCAAGTCGGTTCAATTCTGCGACTGGGCTATCGGGCCGGCGCTCTCGCGAGGGCTGGAGGCGACTTGTGGCAAGGCAAGGGTGAAAGCATCGATCAGACGGCGCCGCCAGGGTTGCGTCAGCATCGATAGCTTGCCTTCGAGCAGAGCCGCCCGTTCCCGGGCTCCCACGCTTTCCGTGCTGACTTTGAGCAGTTCGGCCAGGAGCTTGTTCGTGCGTTCGCATTCTCGCTCGAAGTCGGCCCGATGGCCGCTGGCGATCACCTTCATCTCCGCCAGCTCAGTCTGCAAGCTCTCGATTCGCTGCTTCAGGGCGGTGACCACCTGGTGACCCGCCTGCGTTTGCGGCTGACGGGGTATTGGGGAATGGCTGAATTCGCTGAGATCGACCTGGACCAGCGTCTTGCCGTCGTTGGAGCGGGAGCGCGGCCATCGGTGTCGCTTCACCAGGGCACGCGCGGCCTCTGGCGAAACAGTAAGTCGTTCGCCCAGTTCGGCATACGTCAGCATCTCGACGGGCATGATTTTGCTCCCGTTGGCCGGACGGTCACCACCCGGATACAGCAAATGGTATCGATATATGGTTAAGGTCTGGTTTACTGCACCGGGAGCCCTGGCGCGGCGCGCTGGGGGCTCTCGGCGTCGTACTCCAGATGAGCCAACGGGTCGCGCGAATGCGCGCCCGATGACAGGCTCCGCGCAATCCGGGGTCGCCAGCGGATGGGCCTGATCCCGGATTTCGCTTCGCTCCGTCCGGGCTACACGCTTTGGCCGCGCGCTTACGCCCCGTTTCCGTTCTCGCCGTTCTCGTCTTCCGAAATATGCTCGACCGACACCACGTGCTCGTCCTCGGCGGTGTCGAACACGATGACGCCCTGTGTCGAACGACCGGCGATGCGGATGTCCTCGACCGGGCAGCGGATCAACTGACCCTTGTCGGTGACCAGCATGATCTGATCGCTGTGCTCCACCGGGAACGACGCCACCAGCTTGCCGTTGCGGTTGTTGACGCTCATCGCGACGATGCCTTTGCCGCCGCGTCCGGTGGTGCGGTACTCGTAGGACGAGGTGCGCTTGCCGAAGCCGTTGACGGAGACTGTCAGCACCACCTGCTCCTGCGCCGACATTTCGGCGTAGCGCTCCTGCGAGAGCTGAAGCGAGCCCGAGGTCTCCTCGCCTTCTACATCAGCAGGCTCTTCCGCCGCGGCTTCGCCGGCCACTGCGCGGCGCATCTTGAAGTAGGCCGAACGCTCGTCGGAGGAGGTCTCGACATGGCGCAGGATCGCCAGCGAGATCAGCTTGTCGCCCTCCGCCAGCGCGATGCCGCGCACGCCCATCGAGGTGCGGCCGGTGAAGACGCGCACGTCGGTGACGGGGAAGCGGATGCACTGGCCGCCGGCCGCCGTCAGCAGCACGTCGTCATGCTCGGTGCAGATCTGGACGTCGACGATCGATTCGCCCTCCCCGAGCTTCATGGCGATGATGCCGGAGCGGCGGACATCGACGAAGTCGGACAGCTTGTTGCGGCGAACGGTACCGCCTGTCGTGGCGAACATCACATCGAGATTGGCCCAGGAGGATTCATCCTCCGGCAGCGGCATGATGGTGGTGATGCGCTCGCCCTGCTCCAGCGGCAGGATGTTGATCATCGCCTTGCCGCGCGCGTTGGGAGCCGCCATCGGCAGCCGCCAGACCTTTTCCTTGTAGACCTGGCCGCGCGAGGAGAAGAACAGCACCGGCGTATGGGTCGAGGCCACAAACAGCCTGGAGACAAAGTCCTCGTCGCGGGTCTGCATGCCCGCGCGGCCCTTGCCGCCGCGCCGTTGTGCCCGATAGGTCGAGAGCGGCACGCGCTTGACGTAGCCGGCGTGTGAGACCGTGACCACCATGTCCTCGCGCTGGATCAGGTCTTCGTCCTCGACCTCGCCTTCCTGCTCGACGATCACAGTCTTGCGCGGGGTGGCGAACTTCTGCTTCACCTCGGCCAGTTCGGTCTTGACGATCGCCTGAACGCGGGCGCGCGACCGCAGGATGTCGAGGTAGTCGGCGATCTCTGCCGCGAGCTTGTCGAGCTCTTCGGAAATCTCATCCCGCCCCAGTGCGGTCAGCCGCTGAAGCCGCAGGTCGAGGATGGCCTTGGCCTGCTCCATCGACAGCCGGATCGTACCATCGGCGTTGATGCGGTGCCTGGGATCGTCGATCAGCGTGATCATCGCCTCGACGTCCCGCGCCGGCCAGTCGCGCGACATCAGCGTATCGCGCGCGGTGTTCGGATCTGGCGAGGTTCGGATCACGCGGATCATTTCGTCGATATTGGCGACCGCGATCGCAAGGCCGACCAGGATATGGGCGCGGTCACGCGCCTTGCTGAGCCGGAACTTGGTCCTCCGGGTCACCACCTGCTCGCGGAACGCGATGAAGATGGTGAGCAGATCCTTCAGGGTCATCGTCTGCGGACGACCGGAATCCAGCGCCAGCATGTTGGCCGGGAAATTCGCCTGCAACGGCGTGAACCGATAGAGCTGGTTGAGCACGACATCGGGCACGGTTTCGCGCTTCAGCTCGATGACGACGCGATAACCGTCGCGGTCGGACTCATCGCGGAGATCGCCAATGCCCTCGATCTTCTTCTCTTTCACCAGATCGGCGATGCGCTCGACCATCGTCGCCTTGTTCACCTGGTAGGGAATTTCGGTGATGATGATCGCCTCGCGATCCTTGCGGATGGTGTCGATCGTCACCTTGCCGCGCATCACGATCGAGCCGCGGCCGAGGTGATAGGCCGAGCGGATGCCCTGACGGCCGAGAATAATGCCGCCGGTCGGGAAATCCGGGCCTGGTACGATGTTGATGAGGTCGTCGATCGTGAGCGCCGGATTGTCGATCAGCGCGACGCAGGCGTCGATGACTTCGCCGAGATTGTGCGGCGGGATGTTGGTTGCCATGCCGACGGCGATGCCGCCGGCGCCGTTGACCAGGAGATTTGGGAACTTGGCCGGCAGAACCGACGGTTCCCGCTCGGAATTGTCATAGTTGGGCTGGAAGTCGACCGTGTCTTCGTCGATATCGCCGATAACCTCCTGCGCCGACCGGGTCAGGCGCGCTTCGGTATATCGATAGGCCGCCGGGGGATCGCCGTCGATCGAGCCGAAATTGCCCTGCCCGTCGATCAGCGGTACGCGCATGGAGAAATCCTGCGCCATCCGGACCATCGCGTCGTAAATCGATTGATCGCCGTGCGGATGATACTTACCGATCACGTCGCCGACGACGCGCGCGGATTTGACGTATTTCTTGTCCGGCGTGTGTCCCTGCTCATGCATCGAGTAGAGAATGCGGCGGTGCACGGGCTTCAATCCGTCGCGCGCATCCGGCAGCGCCCGCGCCACGATCACGCTCATGGCGTAATCGAGGTAGGAGCGTTTCATCTCGTCGAGGATGGAAACGGGACGGATATCGGAGCGCTCCGGCGGCTCGCCGGGCTTGTCGTCTTCGTTGTCGGACAAAGGGGAAATCCAGTCAGTTCTTAGTCGGGAATCATATAGCGCATCGAGGGTCCGATAACCACCCCGAAGCTTTCAAGTGGGAGCTGTTTTTCCGCTCGTTTTTTCATGGACTTACGGCATCGCAAGGAGGTTTCCCAACTGCTGCTGGAACGGCCATTTCCGGGTTGGACTGAAGCGCCAAAACGGCACCTGAATACCGTCCATTATGGACCGAAAACTACCGCATGCATGATCCGTCCCGGCAGGAACGTGAACACGCCGGCGACGACGAGCGCGCCGAAGAAGATTGAGATCATCGCCTTCTTATGCGCGCCGACATTGTGCCGGCGGGCGTGCAGAACCGCGAACACCAGCATGATCGGCGTGAAAATCGACAGCAGATGGATCGGGCTGAACGGGCCGAACATGCGGATCTCGTGGATCCAGAACCCGCTGACTGCGACCGCAAACATCAGCAGCACCCAGATCCAGCCGATGGTCCGGTGCGGCAAGGTCCCCTTTGGCGCGGCGAACTGTACGATGCCGAGCGCAAACGCCGCCATCGCGGCGAAGGCGTGCAGCGGGATCGTGCCGGGGGCCTCCAGCAACGGTGCGAGGCTCATGGTGGCCGCTCCAGACCGGTTGGCGTTCGAGGCTGGGAGCAGCTTAGGCGAAATACCTCATGCAAATATTAAGCAGATAACAGCGCGCCGAACCGGCCATGCGCTCGGATCGCAACGCGCCAACGAGCGCTTTCAGCCGAATGTAGATCGTTCTTGCGCCGGCACATTAAGTAAACCAGGCGTAAACGCCCGTTCTCGCAAGCGAATTTTTTGCGAAGCCAATGCGCCGCAAGGCCCTGCTCCAAAACGGGCGCCTTGCGCTAGAACGGGATGTCGTCGTCCATGTCGCTGTTGCGGCTGCCGGCCGCCACCGCCCGCCGCGGCGCCGAAGAGACCGGACCGCTGGAGCCGAAATCGCCGGAATCATCGGAGCCGAAGCTGCCGCCTCCACCGCCGCCGCGGCCATCGAGCATGGTCAGGGTCGAGTTAAATCCCTGCAACACAACTTCGGTCGAGTATTTCTCGACGCCGCTCTGATCGGTCCATTTGCGCGTCTGCAGCTGGCCCTCGATGTAAACCTTGGCGCCCTTCTTCAGGTATTGCTCGGCGACCTTGCAGAGCCCCTCGTTGAAGATCACGACGCGGTGCCACTCGGTCTTTTCCTTGCGCTCGCCGGTACCCTTGTCGCGCCAGGTCTCCGAGGTCGCGATGCTCAGATTGGCAATCGGCCGCCCGTCCTGTGTGCGCCGGATCTCCGGATCCTTGCCGAGGTTGCCGACCAGAATCACCTTGTTCACACTTCCCGCCATCGCCGCTCTCCACTCGATATCGCCGGCAAAATCATTGGCCCGGCCGCTATCGCCGGACGTCTTCAATTCTTGACCTGTCGCTTGGCCAGTCGCCTGTCCGCTTTGGACATCCGAACCGACCCTATACGCTCGCAGGCCCCGCTGACTTGGCGATCCCTCGCCAAGCCGGCGGTTATCCACATATAGCATCGCCCGGCCGCATGTTCCAGCTTTGTTCCCGCCAACACCCCACCCAGCGCCTGGCCGCGAGGTTACAACCGCTAGGCGAACCCCGGGAACCCACGGAAAGCCGACTTGGAACCCGAAAAGTTCCCTCCGCTGTTCCAATTATACCAGCATAATCATGGCGTTGTGCATATAACTTGGCTCTCGCCTGTTGCATCCGGGACACGCCATTTTTGCGCGAGTCGCGATATAGAATTACCCAACGGCGCGGGCGTTCGCGTCATCACGGCAACGCTTCGGGACCAACGGGAAGCGGGCAAGAGCTGGAGATCAGAGGATGAAGAAGTTTCTGTTAGGTACGGTTGCTCTCATCGCGTTCGCTGCGCCTGCCGCGGCCGCCGACCTGCGGGCGCGGCCCATCACCAAGGCGCCGCCGGCACCGGTCGCCGTGGTCTACGATTGGACGGGCTTCTACATCGGCGCAAACGGTGGCTGGGGTTCCAGCCGCAAGTGCTGGGATCTCACCAACGATGGCGTGGGTCCTGTAGTTCCGGCCTTCCACGAAGGCTGCCACGATGCAACCGGAGGCACCGCCGGCGGTCAGCTCGGTTATCGCTGGCAAGCTGGCACCTGGGTGTTCGGTCTTGAAGGCCAGGGCAACTGGGCCGACTTCAGGGGCGACAATGTGAGCCTGTTCGATCCGACGCTCCGCAACGAGTCGCGCATCGATGCGTTCGGCCTGATCACGGGCCAGGTCGGTTACGCCGCCAACAACGTTCTGTTCTACCTCAAGGGCGGTGCGGCCGTTACGGCGGATCGTTTCCGCATCCGCGATGTTGCCTCGGGCGTCGTGATTGCCAACACCGGTGACGACACCCGCTGGGGTGGCGTGGTCGGCGCGGGCATCGAATTCGGCTTTGCCCCCAACTGGTCGGCCGGCATTGAATATAACCACTTGTTCATGCAGGACCGCACCCACGACTTCGTCACCACCGTGGGCGGCCTCGCCTTCGGCAGCGACCGCATCCGCCAGGACGTCGATCTCGTCACCGTTCGCGTGAACTACCGGTGGGGTGGCCCGGTGATTGCGAGGTACTGATCTACGCCTTCACCGAAGATGAAAAGGCCGGCCTTTGCGCCGGCCTTTTTGTTTGGTTGTACCGCGGGTTCGTCGACACCCGCGCCGGTTGCAGAGTACCTACTTTTGCCGCGGATGTGGTTTTTCGGCGACAGCCTTTTGCGGGAACTTCAAGCTATATGCGCGAGCAACCTCAAATTGACGGCTGAGGAAAGTTTGCGTTGGAGCCGCGAAAGGAAAAAGAAAGTGAAAAAGATTCTGCTGACCACCACCGGTTTGATCGCGTTTGGGATGGCGCCCGCGATCGCCGCCGATCTTCCCGCGCGGGCCTACACCAAGGCACCCGCCGCCGCGATTGCGATCAATAACTGGACCGGCTTCTACCTCGGCGCGATGGGCGGCTACGCCCAGGAGAATTCGTCGGGCATCGGCACGCTGAGCGGCGGATTCGCTGGCGGCACCGCCGGCTACAACTGGCAGATGGGCAACGTCGTCCTCGGTCTCGAAGCCGACGCCGCCTGGGCTGACGTGGGTGCGAACGTGGGCCTCTTCGGGGGTCTCGCCTCGGTCGACTACACGATTCGCTCGATGGGTACCGTTCGCGGCCGCGTCGGCTACGCCTTCGATCAGGTCCTCGTCTACGGCACCGGCGGCTACGCCTGGTCCGACAACCGCTTCACCGCGACCGCGCTCGGCGTGAGCGTCTCGGACGATCGCTTCCACTCGGGCTGGACCCTCGGCGCCGGTGTTGAGGTCATGTTCGCACCGAAATGGTCGGTCAAGGCCGAGTACCTCTATAAGAGCCTCGAAGGCGGTACCTACTTCGGCAACGCCGTCGCGGGCGGCGTTCAGGTCGGAACGATCAACCTGAACAGCGTTCAGGTCGGCGTGAACTATCACTTCTAAGCTTTCTCAACTGAAGCTGCACGCGCCTCCGTTCCGAGACCCGGAACGGAGGCGTCTTGTTTTGAGTTCCGGCTCGCGCTGCTGACGGCTGCTGCCAAAACGTTGATGGCGCAAAACAATCCGTTGATGATTCGCGCGCGGCACTGGATATTCCCTGCCGTTCTTCCTATGTTCCGACTTTCACTCATCGGCGCCTGATCCCGGTTCGCTCCGGCAATGCGCGCCCAACGCGGCGCGCGACAAGCGTGCCTGGAAATGCCGATATGGATGAAGTGCTAAGGGCGAAGCGCCAACAGAACGCCGGCTCCGCATCGCGTGCGATCACGATTCGCGGTGCGCGCGAGCACAATCTCAAGAATGTCGATCTCGAGATTCCCCGCGACAAACTGGTCGTGTTCACTGGCCTCTCCGGCTCCGGCAAATCCTCCCTCGCTTTCGACACCATCTATGCCGAAGGCCAGCGCCGCTACGTCGAATCGCTCTCGGCTTACGCGCGTCAGTTTCTGGAGATGATGCAGAAGCCTGATGTCGATCAGATCGACGGCCTCTCGCCTGCGATCTCGATCGAGCAGAAGACGACGTCGAAGAATCCGCGCTCCACTGTCGGCACCGTCACCGAAATCTACGACTATATGCGCCTGTTGTGGGCGCGCGTCGGCGTGCCCTATTCGCCGGCCACCGGCCTGCCGATCGAAAGTCAGATCGTCTCGCAGATGGTCGACCGCGTGCTGGCGCTGCCCGAAGGCACCCGCCTCTATCTGCTGGCGCCGGTCGTGCGCGGGCGCAAGGGCGAATACAAGAAAGAGATCGCCGAATGGCTCAAAAAGGGTTTTCAGCGCGTCAAGATCGACGGCACCTTCTATGAGCTCTCGGACGCGCCAGTTCTCGACAAGAAATTCCCGCACGACATCGATGTGGTGGTCGACCGCATCGTGGTCCGTCCCGATCTCGGCCAGCGCCTCGCCGAAAGTTTTGAGACCGCGCTGAAGCTCGCTGAGGGCCTAGCCGTGATCGAATATGCGGATGCCCCGGCGGGCGCGGCGGAAGAGAAGAAGTCCGACAAGAAGACCGCAAAAATCCACGACAAGAGTGGACCGGAGCGAATTCTGTTTTCGGAAAAATTCGCCTGCCCGGTTTCCGGCTTCACGATCCCGGAGATCGAGCCGCGGCTGTTCTCGTTCAACAACCCCTACGGCGCCTGCCCCGCCTGCGGCGGCCTCGGCGTCGAGCAGCATATCGACGAGGACCTCGTCATTCCCGACAAGGAGCTGACGCTACGCAAGGGCGCCATCGCGCCCTGGGCCAAATCATCCTCGCCCTATTACATCCAGACGCTGACCGCGCTTGGAAAATTCTACAAGTTCACGCTCGACACCAAGTGGAAGGACCTGCCGAAGAAGACGCAGGCAGCGCTGCTGCACGGCTCCGGCGACGACGAGATCAAATTCTCCTATGAGGACGGCGTCCGCTCCTACGACACCAAGAAACCGTTCGAGGGCGTCATCACCAATCTCGAGCGCCGCTACCGCGAGACCGAAAGCGAGTGGGCGCGCGAGGAGCTGGCAAAGTATTTCTCCGACATTCCCTGCGCGGGCTGCAACGGCCATCGCCTCAAGCCGGAGTCGCTCTGCGTCAAGATCGGCGGCAAGCATATCGGCGAGATTTCCGAATTGTCGGTGAAGCGCGCCGGCGAATGGTTCGAGAGCGTGCCGGCCGCGCTCAACGCGCAGCAGAACGAGATCGCCGCGCGCGTGCTGAAGGAGATCCGCGAGCGGTTGTCGTTCCTGCTCGACGTCGGCCTGAACTATCTGACCCTATCCCGCTCCTCCGGCACGCTGTCCGGCGGCGAAAGCCAGCGCATCCGCCTGGCCTCGCAGATCGGCTCGGGGCTGACCGGCGTGCTCTACGTGCTGGACGAGCCCTCGATCGGCCTGCACCAGCGCGACAACGCGCGTCTATTGGAAACGCTGAAGCGGCTGCGCGACCTCGGCAATACCGTGATCGTGGTCGAGCATGACGAGGACGCGATCCGCCTCGCCGACTACGTGCTCGACATCGGCCCCGGCGCCGGCATGCATGGCGGCCACATCGTGGCGCAGGGCACGCCCGCCGAGGTCATGAAGAATCCGAAGTCGCTGACCGGGAAATACCTCACCGGCGAATTGTCGGTGGCGATCCCCGAGCGCCGGCCGCCGAACCATCGCCGCACCATCAAGGTCGTCAACGCCCGCGGCAATAATCTGAAGAATGTCTCGGCGGAGATTCCGCTCGGCCTGTTCACCTGCGTGACGGGAGTTTCCGGCGGCGGCAAGTCGACCCTTCTGATCGACACGCTCTACCGCGCGATTGCCCGAAAACTCAACAACGCCAGCGAGGGCGCGGCCCCGCACGACCGCATCGAGGGGCTGGAGCATATCGACAAGATCATCGACATCGACCAGTCGCCGATCGGCCGCACGCCGCGCTCCAACCCCGCGACCTATACCGGCGCCTTCACGCCGATCCGCGAATGGTTCGCCGGCCTGCCCGAAGCCAAGGCGCGCGGCTACGAGCCCGGCCGCTTCTCCTTCAACGTCAAGGGCGGCCGCTGCGAGGCCTGCCAGGGCGATGGCGTCATCAAGATCGAGATGCACTTTTTGCCCGACGTCTACGTCACCTGCGATACCTGCAAGGGCAAGCGCTACAACCGCGAGACGCTCGAAGTCCTGTTCAAGGGCAAGTCGATCTCCGACGTGCTCGACATGACGGTGGAAGAAGCCGCCGAATTCTTCAAAGCCGTCCCCCGCGTCCGCGAGACCTTCAAGACGCTGCACCGCGTCGGCCTCGACTACATCCATGTCGGCCAGCAGGCGACAACGCTCTCGGGCGGCGAAGCCCAGCGCGTCAAACTGGCCAAAGAACTCTCAAAGCGCGCCACCGGCCGCACGCTCTATATCCTCGACGAGCCGACAACGGGCCTGCACTTCCACGACGTCGCAAAACTCCTGGAAGTGCTGCACGAGCTGGTCGCCCAGGGCAACACGGTGGTGGTGATCGAGCACAATCTGGAGGTCATCAAGACCGCCGACTGGGTCATTGACCTCGGCCCCGAAGGCGGCGACGGCGGCGGCGAGATCGTCGCCTGGGGCCCGCCGGAGGACATCGTCAAGGCGCCGCGGAGCTATACGGGGAAGTTTTTGGCCCCGGTGCTGAAGAAGGCTGATGGCAAGCCAAGGAAGGCAAGCAGCGCGAGTGAGGCGGCGGAGTAGCTCTTCGCAGCCTAATCTGCCGCGGTTGACGACAAGAACTCCGGCGGCACTCGATCCGTCAGCCAGACACCGTTGTCAGCGAGGTAGAACTTCATGCCACTCGCATGCATGGCTAGCGCGTCGATCTTAAAGATATGCGGCTTGCCATGTCGCGCACCCACACGACGGGCCGTCTCTTCATCGCGGGAGAGATGAACCTGCTGGCGGGCCTGCGGCCTGAGCCCCTGTTCAAGTATTGCTTCCACAAACCGCGTCGCTGTCCCGTGATACAGCACCGGCGGCGGTTCTTTGGGCGACAACCCGAGTTCAACGGACACAGAATGCCCCTGGGCTGCCCGAATGCGCAGCCCATCTGCCGAGACCGAAAATCGCTTCTTATCGCTTGTCTCGACGACGTGAAGCAGCTCTGTCCGGTCGAACTTCGTGCCGAGGGCACTGGCCTTGTCGATCAGTTCTCCGATGTTGGCCCACCCTTGGGAATCCAGCGCAAGCCCGATCGCATCCGGCTTGTGACGCAGGACGAGACTCAAGAACTTGCTTAGCTGCGTTTGATCGATCGACATTCTACCTAAACAAGCTCAGTTGCCTGCTGAATTCCCGCGCTTCTCTAGCGACACTGCGATGCGTTCCAGAAAGACGTTCATCCGTCGGGTCTCCGCGACCTGTTGCTCGTAAAGCTCGGCCCAGTTGGCTCCGGACGGTCCACGTCCCCGATATCCCCTCGAAAGCCATAGCCACACCGCCATCAGCACTACGAACGGCAACCATGAGGCCGCTAACGCCATCCAATCATTCATAAGAAACGTCTCCGGTTTCACCGCGCGTCCGCGCATCTGCATGAGCAGCGGCGACTTGAATGCGACTGATGGCATAACGCAATGCGCTACGCAATCTTACATTGATGATGACCTAAACGTGTAGGATGGGTAGAGCGCAGCGAAACCCATCACCTTCGCCAACGGTGGGTTTCGCTTCGCTCTACCCACCCTACGCAGTACGCTCGCTCTACCGCCGCAAGAACCTTCCGAACGCGCGCGGCCCGTCGCCGACCTTGATCTCGCCTGTCACCTTGAGCTCGGCCGCATCGATCACGCTGATCGAGTTGCTCTCCCAGTTCGCCACGATGACGCGCCTGCCATCCGCCGTCGCCGCGATTCCTTCCGGATAGTCGCCCACGGTGATGCGCTTGATCGGCGCCAGCGTGGCGAGATCGAACACGCTGACGGTGCCGTCGTACTGGTCGGTGACGAAGCCGCGGCCCTGGGCGAGCGCCACTGCATAGGGGCGCAAACCCGTCTTCACGCGTCCAATCTCCTTGTGTTCGGCGATGTCAATCACCGACACGTCGTTCGAGCCGACATTCGCTGTGTAGGCGCGCCGGCCCTCGGCATCGATCGTAATGCCAAACGGGCGCGTCCCGACCTTGACGACGGCCCGCCGCTCGCGCGTTGCGGTATCGATGACGGACACGCTGTCGGCGTCGCGGTCCGCCGAGAGCAGGAGCCGCCCGTCCGGCGTCACCGCGAGACCCGAGGGCGATGCGCCGACCGTGATATTTGCGATCACGCGCTGCTCCCTGGGATCGATCACCCGCACCGCCGCGGCGTACCAGTCGGCGACATAGACGGTGGCGCCATCCGGCGTCACGGCGACACCGAGTGGGCCGCCGCCGACGTCGATCTTGCCGACGATCCGGCGTGCGGCGGCATCGATCACCGTCAGCGCCTTGATGTCCGGGCTCGTCACATAGGCGAAGCGTCCGTCCGGGGTGATCGCGACGCCCGCAGGCTTGCCGCCGATCGCGATGGTCGCGACCGGCCGCAAGGATGTGAGATCCACGACCGTCAGATTTTCGCTGAGCTGGTTGGTGACGAACGCCTCCTCGGCCCAGCCCTGCCCGGCGAAGGCGGAGCCGATGCCGGCGACGAGCGCCGCCAGGGCAACGGCCCGCACGATCAGCTTCCGCTTTCGACCTTCTTCTTCAGCGCCTCGAGGCCCGCACGGTAGAGCCCGCTAACCGCTTTCACCGCGGCCGCATCGCTCAGCTCCGGCGGCGGATCGTTGTTGGGAAAGCCGCGATAGAATGCGCCGGCCCACTCCAGGCTGCTCCCCTTGCCGTCGGCGCTAGGGGTGACCGTCAGGGTAGACGAATAGTTGGTGACCGGCAGCACCTTCACGTCGACGGCCGTGATCCGGTAGGAGTAGGTCATCTTCTCGGCATCGTACTTGTAGAGCTCCTCATCGACGGTCGCGCCATCAGCGAGCGTCAACCGCCGCGTGGCCTCGATCTCGTTGCCTTTCGCGCCCTCGGTCTTGCTGACCGGCTGCAGCCAGCTCATGTCCTGGAAATTGCCGATCACCGCCCACACCTTGGCCGGCGGCGCGTTGATCTCGATCGATTCCCGCACCTTCTGGCGGGTTGGCCCGTGCGCCCAGGCGGTCCCCATCATCGCCAGCGCCATCACCACGGCGCCCACCCTCGCAATCGTCACGCTCATGTCGTTTCCCCACTCTATTGTTGGCCCCGCGTCGGCGCGGTGGCGACATCGTCATGCATTTTCGCACTAAAAAAGGCTGGTTCGTGGCGCCGCCGGACAGGATGCAATGCCGTTTGCCGCGTTCGGTGTGAGCTTCTCCCCCGCGATGTACTGTTCGCCGCCGCAGATCGGATATCCCAACATTGTCGGTAACAACGTGGGCAACTGGGATGCCTCGACGGCGGCGCAGTCTTCGGTAACTCTTGCATTCACGAACCTGCAGACTGCAGCAGCATTTGCGCTGGTGAGCAACGATACAAGTTACACCCTTACGGCGCTGTTGGGCGGAAGCATCGTCGAAAGCTTCTCGACGAGCGTTGGTGCTACCGCCAATGATTTTTATGGATTTAGCGGCATCGCGTTCGATTCAATCAGGGTGACGTCGAACGACAACGATTTTTTTCTGATCGACAATGTGCAATTCGGCGCTGTCAGCGCCGTGCCTGAACCATCGACATGGGCCATGCTCATTCTGGGCTTTGCCGGTGTCGGCTACATGGCCTATAGGCGGCGCGGTCCCGCCGCTTCTGCCGTCGCCTGAGCGTCGGTCTCGTCAGAGAGTAACAGAAAGCTCGTAACGCGGAATAGCGCAGGCTATTCCGCTTCCTTCGTTCGACCGCGCGGCGCGATTTCGTTCATCCCCGACGTCGCTACACCGTCCAATAGTGCGGATGCGGGCGCGAGCGATCGCCCCAATCGAAGGCCTCTTCATCGAGCTCGGACGGGCCCGCGCGCAAATCCTCCAGCGTCACGTCGGTCTGGTAGGCTTGGCGTGCGGAATCAAATCGGAGAGCGTCCCAGCGGATCGGACAGTGATGGTGGCTGCCGAGCAGCCCTCCGGTCTTGATCACGGCGTAGGCCACGGTTCCGCTCACCTTGTCGAGCATCAGCCGCTCGATCGAGCCGAGTTTCGTGCCATCGCGCCCGTACACGTTCACGCGCTCGACGCGATCGCTGGGCACCAGGGTATGAGGCATGGCGTCCTCCCTGCTTTCCCTTGTTCATTCGACATCATAGCACAAGCGGGCTCGGCGTGGCTGCCTCACCCTGCGACAAAGTCTGCAGTTGTGTAGGATGGGGGGAGCGCAGCGATACCCCTCGCGTCGCGCGAATGCCGGATTTCGGCGCGATCCCGCCCGACTTGGACATCAACGCCGCGTGGTCGGATCATTGAGAAGCACCTCAAGAAAATAACGGCACGCCTCGTCTTCATCGGGAAACTCACGAAGGGCGTTCATATTTCCGCGCTCGTAATAATAGGTGCGCCAAACGCCTCCACTTCTTTCCAATCGATACTGCTCGTGGTCGGCCCCAATTCCCTCGACACTAAACGCGCGCGGCCGCACCCCACGGTCTGACAAAATTCTTTGTAGTTCCGCGATGTCCATTAGGGCAACGCCCTCACTCCTCGATCGCCGCCTCGACGAACCCGTCCGGGTCATCGCAGAACTCGCGCAGGACCTTGTAGTGGTCCGTCTCGCGCACCGCCACCGGCTCCAGCCCGTATTTCGTCAGCCGCAGCAACGTCGCGTTGGGATACGCCATCAGCATTGGTGCGTGCGTGGCCATGATGATCTGGCAATGGCCGACGTTCTCCATCCGTCGCATCAGTTTCAGAAACTCGATCTGCCGCGCCGGCGACAGCGCGGATTCTGGTTCGTCGAAGATGAAGATGCCCTGCCGCTGGCAACGCTCTTCGAAGAAACGCAGAAAGCCTTCGCCGTGGGAATGAGACAGGAAGTCCGGCGGAGGGCCTCCTCCCTTTGGATATTTCTGAGCCATCTCGTCTAAGTATCGGGCAACCGAGAAAAAGCTTTCGGCGCGGAAAAACCAGCCATTGGTGATTTTGGGTAGCCAGCTCGCCCGCAACGCGTTGGACAATTGTCCCCCCATTTTTTCCAACGCCCAGGAGTGGTCGACTGTCATGTACCCCTTGCCGCCGCCGGCTTCGTCATAGCCGGCGAGCACGGCGATGCCCTCGAGCAAGGTGGATTTGCCCGTCCCGTTCTCGCCGACGATGATGGTGATCGCCCGGTCAAAGCTCAGCTCGAAATCGTCGCGCAGCAACGGGAGGCAGAACGGATAGGCCTCGCGGTTGGTGATCCGTGACGGCTCGAGCCAGACGCGCTTGAGATACGGCGCCGGCAGGTTGATCGGACGATTGCGTCGGGAGGCCATGAATTCGGTTCTCTGGAAACAAAGTCGTTCGTAACGGTTATACAGCCAATACCGTACAATCCTAGATGGTACGCCACCCCGTGCAAAGCGCCACCTATGCAATCTTCCGCAACGCCATCCTCTCCGGGCAGCAGGTCGTCTGCCGCTACGGCGGCCGCGGCCGCGAACTCTGCCCGCATATCATCGGCACCAATCGACGGGGCGAAGAGGTCGTGCTGGCCTGGCAGTTCGCCGGCGAAAGCAGTGGTCCGCTGCCGCAATGGCGCTGCCTGAAACTCGCCGAGGTCAGCAACGCCCGCACGCGCACAGGCCGCTGGCATGAGGGCAGCTCGCATCGCACGACACAGACTTGCGTCAGCGATATCGATCTCGACATCAACGTCCATGTGCGCCGGCGCAGGTGAGGCAATCGTTAGCAAACGTGTCGCGAGCTCGCGAAACTCTATCCACCCGTCATTGCGAGCGAAGCGAAGCAATCCATTGTCACCTCATGCGCGCAAAGATGGATTGCTTCGCGGAGCCTGTCATCGGGCGCGCATTCGCGCGACCCGTTGGCTCGCAATGACGTGGATAGGCCGGTGCGTACCAACATTCGCATGCGCGAACACAATGCCGATCGAACGCAATCGTGTCACCTCTCGCGCATTTCGAGAACGCATTCTGCGCCACACGTCGCCGCATCGCTGTCGAAATAGCAACCTGCTCGCGCCAATGAGCGGACGTGCTTCGGTCCAATTTTTGCCGGCATACATGTCGTATGGTTAATCCTGCGAACGACGTTCTCACATCCGCACAAACGTCGCTTGCGGACGATTCTTTCGGGGCGCGTTCGCGCTCACTTCCAGAACCTTACGTCACCGTGCCGGTGCAATCGGTCCGCTCTTGGGGGCCTGCAGGGGATTATACGAGTGTTCAACTACAGGGGACAAACTATGAAACGACTACTTCTAGCTGGTGCAGCCATTCTGTCGGCCGCCACCGCGGCCTCGGCCGCCGACCTGCGGGCGCGGCCCTACACGAAGGGTCCGGCGCCGGCGGTGGTGTCTCCGGCGTACAACTGGTCCGGCTTCTATATCGGCGCGATGGGCGGCTATGGCTGGGAGACTGATGCGGGCAGCGGCGGCTTCGGCGGCGGCACGATCGGCTACAACTGGCAATTCCCCGGCAGCCAGTTCGTCTTCGGTATCGAAGTCGACGCCGCCGGCGCCAGCATCAAGGACAGCGTCACCGAGGATCTTGGCGGCGGGCTTCTGGTCACCTCCGAAACCAAGATCAACTCATTCGGCAGCGTGACCGGCCGCGCCGGTTTTGCGCTCGATGCAGCCCTGCTCTACGCCAAGGGCGGTTATGCCTGGGCCAACAACAAGGCCTCCATTTCAGCGATCGGGCAGACGTTCTCGGATAACCAGACTCATACGGGCTTCACCATCGGCGGCGGCCTCGAATACATGTTCACGCCGAACTGGTCGGCCAAGGGCGAGTACATGTACACGAGCCTCGGCGGCGAAACCTACAATCTGGGCGGCATCCCGCTGGATTCCGGCAACTTCGACTTCCACACCATCAAGGTCGGCGTGAACTATCACTTCAGGTAAGCCGAGAAACTGTAGGGTGGGCAAAGCGCAAGCGTGCCCACCATTCGGTCCGCAAAGAAAGGTGGGCACGGCGCAAATGCGCCTTTGCCCACCTTACGGCATCACGAAACACTCAAACCACTTCCAGCACCAGCTCCATCGTCATCAGTACCGGGTTATCGCCGCGCATCAGCCGGCCCTCGGCGATGCCGCCCAGATAATCCACGAGTGCGATATCGATCTCCGCGTGCAACGTGCCGTCGGCGCCGGGCGCGATCATGCCGGCCTTGATGGCAAGCTCGGTCGCAAACGGCACTACCGTTCGGCCGTCGGTGAAATGCGCACCGATGGTGGAGCCTACGCCGCCGTGAATCCGCGCGCGCAGGATGCCGTGCTGCCGGCAGAAGGTCTCCAGCGCGGCGGCAAAATCCTGATTCGGCCGCAGCCGCAGTGCAAACGCGCGGCTCTCAGCTTTCACATCCGTGCTCGCGCGCGCCACCGGGCCGAACAATTTGAAATTGGTCTCGGGGTCTGGCTCGGCCGTGAAAACAGCGCCGTCGATGCCGAACGCTTCCGCCGCGAACGGTTCGGCGACGATGCTCTCCTCGGGAAGAATGTGGCCGCCGTGCAGATGGCCGTCGGTCTCGGTCCACAGCCCGTGGCAATGAAAGAACGGCGTGCCGTCGCGCTCGCCAAGCGTCATCGCCCCACACTTCAGCCGCGTGATGCCGGAGGGCCGATACGTATCGCTGTAGAACGCCGCATTGGCGCCGGTCTTCGATAGCGCCGGCATCACATAGGCGAACGGGCCGAGCGCCCCTCCCCGCATACTCAACACGCCGCCGGAAAAACCGGCCGCCGCAAAGCCGCGGCGTGCGGCTTCCAGCAGCGGCAGACCGGCCTCAAGTGTAAATGAAAACGCCCGTCCCCGCGCCGCGACCCATTGGATGCGTTCGGGCGCGGGCGGCCCGGGCTGCTCGATGCTTCGCATCGGCTCAGCTACCCGTCTTGGAAATGAGCTCAAGCAGTCCTCGCGCTTCCAGTTCATCGCGGACCAGCCGCTTCGGAATCTTGCCGTAGCCGGATTTCGGCAGCGCTTCCCAGAAGAAGAAGCGCTTCGGCATCTTGTAGCGCGGCACCTTCGGCGTCAGGAATGCGGCGAGCTCCGCTTCGCTCACGGCGGCAGCGCCCTCTCGCGCGACGCAGACTGCGACGCCGACCTCGCCCCAGAACGGGTCGGGCACGCCGAGCACTGCGACCTCGCCGATCGCGGGATGGGTGAGAATCTTCTCCTCGACCTCGCGCGGATAGATGTTGGAGCCGCCGGAGATGTACATGTCGGAGGCGCGGCCGGTGATGTAGACAAAACCCTCCTCGTCCATGTGGCCGAGATCGCCGGTACGAAACCAGCCGTCGCGGAACGCTTTCGCGTTGGCTTCGGGGTTGTCGTAATACCCGGCAAACACCGCGGGCCCGATCACGCAGATCTCGCCGGTCTCGAACGGTTTGAGCTCACGGCCGTCATCGCCCTGGATCGAGACCTGCATCCCCGTGCGCTCGAAGCCGCAGGTGCCGATGCGGGCCTGCGGGCCGTCCTCGACGTCGTGCAGATTGGCCGGCATGACAGTGATACTGCCGGTGACCTCGCCGAGCCCGAAATATTGCACCAGCACCTTGCCGAGCTTGCCTAGCGCGGCCTTCTGGTCCTCGCGATACATCGGCGCGCCGGCATAGATCACGAAGCGCAGCGAGGAGTGATCGAACTTGTCGACCGCGGGATGCTCGACCATCATCTTCAAAATGGTCGGCACGGTAAAAATGTTGCTGACGCGGTGCGCCTCGATCAGCCGGAACGCCTCGGCGATGTCGAATTTTTCGGTGGGTAGCAGGATGGTCGGCACCCCGCGCGCGGCCTGCACGAGCTGGTGCACGCCGGCGCCATGCGACAGCGGCGCGACCACCAGCGAGGCATCCGTCTCCGTCGTGCCCGGCATCAGGTCGGCGAGATGGTTTGTCACCACAAAAGCCATCTGGCCGTGGGTGAGCACGGCTGCCTTGGAGCGTCCCGTGGTGCCGGAGGTGAAGAAGAACCAGCAGGGATCGTCGTAATCGACCGCGGCGTTCTCGATCCTTGCGCCAGCCTGCGCCGCGATCACGTCGCTCACCGCCCGCTCGCCGAGGGTGCCCTCGCCGATCCGCCAGATGAATTCGAGCGCGGGATTGGCAGCCGCCGTGGCATGATCGGGAAAATCGCCATGGCACAAAAACGCCTTGGCGCCGGAGGCGCTGGCGAGATAGGCGACCTCGTCCGGCATCAGGCGAAAATTCGTGGGCACCCAGACCGCACCAAGGCGAAAGGCCGCGAACATCGACCAGAACATCTCGTCGCAATTCCTGGAATGGACCAGGATGCGGTCGCCCTTGACGACCCCACGCGCGGCGAGGCCTGCCGCCAGCGCCGATACGGCGGAATCGATCTCGCGCCAGGTCCAGGATTTCTCACCCCAGATGAAGCCCGTGCGGTTGCCGTGGCGGCGGGCATTCTGGGTCAGCAGATGCGCAAGGTTCATCACCCGGCGCGACATCCGCGCCAGTCCGCCCCGCGGATTGGCCATGGTCTCGGCCCCGGTCATCGGAGGACAGCCCCAGCAGCCCCCTGCGGGCCGCGCCAGTAAATGGTTACGCATCGCAACGCGGACATCGAATACCTCATTCGAACGATAACAGACGGCCAGGCGACCAATGGTCTGCCGCCGGCGTCATGCTCAGCATGGTCCAGCCAGGCTCTCCCGTCCATAACCCGCCCCAACGATTTGAGGAACCAAATGATTGCCCGCCGAAACCTCATCGTATCGGGCGCAGTCCTCGTGCTGGCCGCTGCCCTGCCGCATCACGCGCGCGCCGCCGACGATCCGGCCGGCATTCTCACCGCGGTCTATACCTGCGTGGCCAAGGGCAAGGGCGATGGCGGCGGCACGTTCGTCATCGAGAACAAGGCGGCGAAAGCAAAATACCTGTCGAAATCGCTGATTGCGCTATGGGCCAAGGCGGACACCCGCACGAAGAAGGGCGACGGCGGACCGGTGGGGTTCGACCCCGTCACCAATTCACAGGACCCGGACGTGAAATCGTTCAAGGTGGTTGCCGAGAAGCAGGACGGCGACAAGACGACCATGGCCGTCACGATCGAAGCTCATCAGCGGGATGCACGCGCCAACCCGGCCGACAAAACCATCCGCTACGATTTCGTCCGTGAAGCCGGCCAATGGAAGATCGATGACATCAAGGGCGCCGTCGATGGCACCCCCTGGTCGGTTCGCGCCCTGCTCCTCGACTCATTCAAATATTAGGTTGAAATCGAGGGCCCGCCGGCCATGTGTGAGGCCGGCAGGCCCTCCCTCGGAATTTTACTGCGGATGGTTGGCCAGTTCCTGGTCACTCAGGCGCCAGTCCTGCCAGAGCTGCAGCGCACCGAGCAGGGCAACGATTCCGCCCAGCGTGGCGTGCCAGATCCGGAGCGTCTCATCGCCGGAATAGCCAAAGATAAAGGGCGACGCGATCAGCCAGAGGCCAAGCGCGATTTCACCCACCTCCTCCCAGCGCTGCAGCGCGACATATTCGAGCTGGGCCAGTCCGAAGATCAGCATGCCGACCACGAATGTATTGAGGATCATGGTGCTGCGTTCTGAGTCCATCACGTCATGATTGGAGAACGGAAACCAAGGGGACACCACGATCAGCACGCCAAGCAGCATGCCGAGCCAGTCTTCCCACGTGCGATGCTTGCTGAAGAAATGAATGCCCGACATTGTAGACCTCCCCTAGGAAAAAGAGGCATACGTCGGCGGCCGCGATCACAGTTCGATATCGATCCAGACCCGGCCACTTCGGCGGCGTATGTCATCCAAAAGACGTAGGAACGCTGCCCACCGCTGCAAGGTCCGCCTGCAGAGATCTTGCGGGCGGGAACCGTATCCGACCGCTATTGCGCCGCACCCAACCGTTGCAGGCTCTCGCTGGCGGTGCGCAGGTTTGGGCTGATTTCCAGCGCCTTGCGGAAATCCGCAATCGCGCCTGCCTTGTCGCCGAGCCGCATCCTGGCCTGACCGCGGTTGTTCCAGGAATAGGCGTCGGCCGGGTCGTATTGCAGCGCCTTGTCATAATCGGCCAGGCCGCCCTTGGTATCGCCCTGGAACAGCCTGATCATGCCGCGGTTGCGCCAGCCGCGCGCGTCCGTCGGCGCCATCTTGATGGCCTCGCCGTAATCGGCGGCAGCACGGTCGAGCTGTTCGCTGTCGCGATGGACATTGCCGCGGTTGATGTAGGCCAGCACGGTAGGTCTGAACTTGATCTCCGTGGTGTAGTCCGCCAGCGCGCGGGTCATGTCGCGCTTGCGGTGATAGGCATAGCCGCGATTGCCGTAGGCTGTCGCAAACGTCGGATTGTGCTTGATGGCGGCGCTGAAATCGGCGATCGCGCGATCGAGTTCACCCTTGTTGAACCAGGCGTCGCCGCGGTTGTTGTAGGCCAGCGCGAACGCGGGATCGATGCGGAGCGCTTCGTCGTAATCGGCCATTGCACGGTCGAGATCGCGCTTGAAGGCGTAGACACGGCCGCGATTGGTGAGTGCACAGGCCGACGTCGGATCGAGCCGGATCGATTCATTGAGGTCGGCAAGCGCGGCGTCGAGTTGCCGCTTCTCGGTCAGCCCATGGCCGCGGAAACAGTACGCGGCCGCAAGCCTCTTGCCGGTCTCGCGCTTGGCATCGATGACAGCGCCGCACGCGGCCACCTTGTCGTCCGGCGTCGTGGTGATGCTGACGCAAGCCTGCCAGGTCTGATCATCTTCTGCGGACGCGGCGGGCGATTGCGCCAACGTCACGGCTGCGCCAAGTAGCGAAGCGGTCAGGCAGGTCACGATACGCATATCAGCCAATCCCCAGCGAGCCAGTTCCTCCTTCGTCGCCGGTTTGCATCGGCGGGTTCATGCCCTACATAACAGGGTGACTCATCCGGGAATCGCCGCATGGCCGCCGTCCGCGACAACAAGACCCAAAACCGCTTCGAACTCGACGTCGACGGCGCCGTGGCGTTTGCCAACTATCGCGTCACGCCCTCGGCGGTCGTCATCACCCACACTGAAACGCCCCGCGCACTGCGGGGCCGCGGCATCGCTTCCGAACTAATCAAGGGCGCGCTCGAATTGATCCGCGCCGACGGGCGCAAGGTCATCGCCGGCTGCGGTTTTGTCGTCGATTACCTGCGCAGAAATCCGGAATTCGCCGATCTGACGGCGTGACGTCGTCATAGCCCGGATGGAGCGAAGCACAATCCGGGATAAGTCCATCCGGGCTTCCCGTGCGCCCTACGTAATCCGGATCGACATATCAGGCAGGCCCTCGAGCTTGCACAGGATCACGTCGCCCTTCACCACCGGGCCGACATTTTCCGGCGTGCCGGAATAGATGATGTCGCCGGCCTTGAGCTCAAAAGCTTCCGAAAGCTTGGAGATCTGCTCGGCCACGTTCCAGATCATGTTCTGCAGGTTGGAGTTCTGCTTGACCGTGCCGTTCACCGCCAGCGAGATCGCGCCCTTGGTGAAGTGGCCGGTCTTGGCTGCGGGATGAATAGGCCCAAGTACCGCGGAGCGATCAAAGCTCTTGCCGATTTCCCACGGCTTCTTCTCGTCGCCCATCGCCCGCTGCAGATCCCGCCGCGTCATGTCGAGGCCAAGCGCATAGCCGTAGACATGGTCGAGCGCCTGCTCCGGTGAAATGCTGGTGCCGCCGGATTTCAGCGCCGCCACCAGTTCAACCTCGTAGTGATAGTTCTTGGTCAGCGTCGGATAGGGATGATCGCCGACCGTTCCGATGGCGACATTCTGGATCGCATCGGTCGGTTTCTGGAAAAAGAACGGCGGCTCGCGATTGGGGTCTGAGCCCATTTCGCGGGCATGCGCGGCATAGTTGCGGCCGATGCAATAAATGCGCCGCACCGGAAACACGTCGGTCTCGCCCGCGATCGGGATGGTCGTCGTACCCACCGGGAAAATCGATTTGGGGCCAGCCTGCGCATCGGCCGCGCCGCTCTGCACCGCAGTGCCCGCCAGCACCAGCGCACCCGTTGCCAAAATGGTCCTGCGATCGACGTTGCTCATCGGCGTCCTCCTTGTATTTTGTATTTTTCTCTTGTTGCCGGATGCGTATCTACCGCCTTTTCGAGCCGAGGTGGACATGTTTTGCGCGTTGTACATTGCAAAGCTGGAATGCACCGCGTTCGATGATCGGTGCCGCCATCCGCAAACAAAAAGGCCCGCGTCACCGCGGGCCTTTCGGGTCGGTCTGGACGAAGCTCAGTGCTTGATATCAGGCGGCAGCTTGCCGCCATTGGCAGCCAGCTTGGCCATGACCTGCTTGTGCAGCCAGATATTCATACTGGCGGAATCGTTGCTGTCGCCGGTGTAGCCGAGCTCTTTCGCGAGATCCTTGCGCGCGGCAAAGCTGGAATCGATGTCGAGCGCCTTCATCAGGTCGACGATCGAGGTGCGCCACGCCAGCTTCTCTCCCTTGGCAGCGACCGCCTTGTCAAGGATGGGCGCAACGTCGACAGTCGCGGCCGCCGGTGCAGCAGCAGCCCCACCGGACGATCCGGTCCCCGCGGCCGCGCCGCCGCCCGCCGGCGCGGCGCCTGCCTTGCTACCGAAGATCGCGCTCATGATTTTTCCGAAAATGCTCATCGTTCACTCCCAATGACTTGAGGATGGGCTTAAGTCGCCGCCGACTTTTCGACCGGCAGCACCACGCCGGATCACCGGCAAGTCTAGCCAGACCGAAGAAGCTTGCCAATGAAACATTCACCTAAGCGTGAGTGCCTTTGTCGCTGTTTGAGAGTACGCTGATGACTCGGTTCGCGACATGCCAGTTCCATCCCTCTGTCTTCGCGGCTGGCCTGATCGTGATCATTTTATGAAACGGCGCATTGCGTCTTTCGACAGGCGCACCATGCGACCGCCAGGGAGACAGCGACCATGGCCACCTTTCACGGCAATGTCACATCAATGGCGCAGGGCGTAACCGATCGTGCTGCCGCGCCAGTCATCCGAACCATCGGCTTGTTAGATCTCCATCGCGCCTTGCAGCGCGGCTGGGAAGATTTCAAGGCGGTACCAACTCACGCTATCATTCTGTGCGTCATCTATCCCGTGCTCGGACTGATGCTGGCACGCGCTGTGCTCGGCTATTCCGTGCTGCCACTGCTGTTTCCGCTCGCCGCCGGCTTTGCCCTGATCGGTCCGTTTGCGGCAGTCGGTCTTTATGAGATGAGCCGCCGCCGCGAACGCGGTGAACAGGCAACCGCCTGGGATGCGCTCGAAGTCGTGCGCTCGCCGTCGTTCGGCGCGATGCTCGGGCTCGGCGTCCTGCTGCTGGCCCTGTTCGTGACCTGGGTGGCCACCGCGCAGGCGATCTACATCGCCGCGTTCGGCTATGCGGGAGCGACCGGCATTTCCGATTTCGTCACGCGCGTGCTGACCACGTCACAAGGCTGGTGGCTGATCGTGGTTGGCTGCGGCGTGGGCTTCCTGTTCGCGCTCGTCGCGCTTTGCATCAGCGTGGTCTCCTTCCCGCTGATGCTCGACCGCCATGCCGGCGCCGGCGACGCGATGGTGACTTCGCTGCGCGCGGTAGCACGCAATCCCGCGCCGATGGCGGCATGGGGATTGATTGTCGCGGCGCTGCTGGTCGTGGGAACGTTGCCGTGCTTCCTGGGCCTGGCTGTCGTCATCCCGCTGCTCGGTCACGCCACCTGGCATCTCTATCGAGAGACGATCGAGCCGGAACTCAATCCACAGCCGCTTCCGCCCCGCGCGCACCGCGAACGCAAGCCGGCCGCCGATTTCCCGGCCAACCTGTTCCCCTGGCGGCGCAAGGACGGCGCCTAGGCTGCAGGGAACCTGATCAATCAAACCGCCGGTCGATCCGACCGGCGTTTTGGCTGTTCACCGCTCACTAACGATGAATTGAGCATGTTCAACGGAATAGCATCCAGGGCCACGATTTGAGCCTTGTTTTGGCCGATCTTGCTTCGAACATTCGGCGTGACGTTGACACTAACCTCGATGACGCATCGATCGTGGAGCGAACGGCACGATGACCTCTCGCCTGTCTCTGCGCGCTCTCGCCTTGGGCGCCCTGTTACTGAGTTCTGCGGCGCCTGCACTCGCCGCGCCCTGCGGCACGGGCTCGTTCGAAACCTGGCTGGAAGACTTCAAGAAGGAAGCGGCAGCCAAGGGAATATCGGCGTCCGCCATCCAGGCCGGCCTGTCCGGCGTCACGCTCGACAAGAGCGTGCTGGCCCGCGATCAATCGCAGAAGGTTTTTAGCCAGAGTTTTGAGGAATTCTCCGGCCGCATGGTTCCGCCCCGGCTCACCCGCGGCTCCAACATGCTCAAGCAATACGGCTCGGTGCTCGGGCGTATCGAGCAGGCCTATGGCGTATCAGGCGAAGTGCTGGTGGCGATCTGGGGCCTGGAAACCGATTTCGGCGTCAACATTGGAAAATTCTCGACCCTGCGCGCACTGGCGACGCTGGCCTATGATTGCCGGCGCACCGAGTTGTTCAAGGCGGAGTTGATGGATGCGCTGCGCATTGTCGAGCGCGGCGATATCGCGCCACAGGATCTGCGCGGCGCCTGGGCCGGCGAAATCGGCCAGACCCAGTTCATGCCCTCGTCCTACATCAAATTCGCGGTCGATTTCGACGGCAATGGCCGCCGCGATCTCATGCGCAGCCCGCCGGACGTGCTGGCCTCGACCGCGAACTTCCTCGCCAACCATGGCTGGCAGCGCGGGAAAGAGTGGGAGCCCGGCAGCGCCAATTTCGCTGCGATCAAGGAGTGGAACAAGAGCGAGGTCTACGCCAAGACCATCGCAGCTTTCGCAACGCAGCTTTCGCGCGCGCCCTAGCAAACTCAAAGGGCCCCGGCCGCAATAACCGGCCCTTTGCCACGCTCTATTTCACGCGCTCGCTTGCATCGCCTTGCTCAGATGAGCCGCGCAGGCGCCAGCCTTGCCGCTCAGCATCGCATCCTGGGCAGCCGCGATTTCCTTCTGCGCGGCGATCTTCCCTTCGCCGTCCGCCATGTTCTCGATCATCGTTTCGGTCCTGCTCAGATTATCGCCGCTGCAACTCGCTTTGACTCGCGCGGCGTCGGCTGGAGAGACGGCATAGGCCAGGACTGCTACCGCAGCCGCGAGTAGTTTGTTGAGCATCGAAATTCCCCTTTTTGATTTTTTTCACAGGCGGCGCCATCGCCGCCTGCAAAAGCAATTGTTCGCCGAAGCGGGAAAACTTCGGAATGAACTTCGCGCGAGGTCATGGGCGCGGCGCGCAAGGACAAGAGACGATTCGCGAAGAAGCGACACCTTGATTGCGTGAAGGCCTCAGCGCCAGGAGACCAGCGCCTGCGGTCCGATTGGCGCCGACCATGCTGACACGGCAGCTCCGTCAAGCAGGTCGGTTATCTATGGGCAGGCTGAGAAGCCGCTCCCAGGCAACGCTGTAATAATGAATTTATATTCAGTTAAGATCATTCAACGCATGCGATTCGCGCATAAGAAAATTCCAAGAATCAGGGGTTTTCCGCCATTTTTGTCCGCCTCGGATCGTTCTATGGCGGCGTTGGCTAACAGTTCGGCAGCAAAACAAGGGTTATTCGTCTTTTACGGAAAACCCGCAAATTTACGGCATTAGTTGTATAGTTTGAGACCGCCCTCGCACGCTTCGAACGGTCGATCCGCAAGCCATGCCGAAAGGTTAAGCGGACCTTATCGCAGTTATGCGTTTGACGATTAGCTGCACCGCAACATCGGAACTTCTGCACTGCAAAATCTAAGCTATATTCATTTCAACGATGAAGCTGTCCTCCAAGAGCTGAATCGTAACTGCAAGGAGACTACCATGTTGCTCTCGCTCATCCGCATGATCCAGGCTTTCCGGGATTATCAGCGCAATGTCAGCGAACTGTCCCAGCTCAGCGATCGCGAGCTGGCCGATATCGGCCTCGATCGTTCGGACATTCCGCGCGTTGCCGCCGGGACCTATAACGGCTGATCGCTGTTCAGCCGCCTGATGAACGGATAACGCCCGCCTCCGCTGCGGGCGTTGTCGTTTGAACCTCGATCTTGACGCGTTTCTTCACGCGAACCGGTTATACACCCACGGATCAAGTCCGAGGGCATGCTTCGCTTGAAAACGCTATTGCAGGTGCGCTTTGCGTGAAAACGCGCTAACCCTGCGCGCATGATTTCCTCTACCTCCCAAACTGACACCGTCCATGTGATTGGCGGCGGCCTCGCCGGCTCTGAAGCCGCCTGGCAAGTCGCCAATGCGGGCGTTCGCGTCGTGCTGCACGAGATGCGGCCGTTACGGATGACCGAGGCGCACCGCACCGAGGGCCTGGCCGAACTGGTCTGTTCCAACTCATTCCGGTCAGACGATGCGGCCAACAACGCCGTAGGCCTGCTCCATGCCGAGATGCGCCGGCTGGGATCGATGATCATGCGCTCCGCCGATGCCAACCAGGTGCCCGCCGGCGGGGCACTGGCGGTCGACCGCGATGGGTTTTCCGCGGCTGTCACGCGCGCCCTGCACGACCACCCGCTGATCGCGATCGACCGGAGCGAGATCGCCGGGCTGCCGCCTGCCGAATGGGGCAATGTGATCGTCGCGACCGGCCCCCTCACCTCGGCGCCGCTGGCAGACGCCATTCGCGAGCTGACGGATGAGAACGCGCTGGCGTTCTTCGACGCGATCGCGCCGATCGTGCATAAGGATTCCATCGACATGTCGGTGGCGTGGTTTCAGTCGCGCTACGACAAGGTCGGACCCGGCGGCACCGGCGCCGACTACATCAACTGTCCGATGACCAAGGAACAGTATGACGCCTTCGTCGCGGCATTGCTGGCCGGCGACAAGGTGGACTTCAAGGAATGGGAGACCAACACGCCCTATTTCGACGGCTGCCTGCCCGTCGAGGTGATGGCCGAGCGCGGCCACGAGACGCTGCGGCACGGACCGATGAAGCCGGTCGGGCTCACCAATCCGCACAACCCGACAGTCAAGCCTTACGCCATCGTGCAATTGCGGCAGGACAACAAGCTCGGCACGCTCTACAACATCGTCGGCTTCCAGACCAAGCTGAACTACGGCGCGCAGCAGCGCGTGTTCCGCACCATTCCCGGGCTCGAGAACGCCGAATTCGCCAGGCTCGGCGGCCTGCATCGCAACACCTTCCTCAACTCGCCGAAGCTGCTGGATGGCCAGTTGCGGCTGCGTGCGCAGCCACGGCTGCGCTTTGCAGGGCAGATGACCGGCTGCGAGGGCTATGTGGAATCCGCCAGCATCGGGCTCATCGCAGGCCTTTACGCTGCGGCCAATGCGCGGGCGCAATCGCTTGAACCGCCACCTCCGACCACGGCGCTGGGCTCGCTGCTCGGCCATATCACCGGCGGCCATATCGAAACCATCGAGGCGGGCACGCGCTCGTTCCAGCCGATGAACATCAACTTCGGACTATTCCCGCCGCTTGCCAGCCTGCCGACCAAAAAGGCGGACGGCACGCGGCTGCGCGGCAACGAGAAGACGGTCGCCAAGAAGCAAGCGCTCAGCGCGCGGGCGCTAACCGATCTCGATCGCTGGATCGCCGAGCATCTCGGCGTAGCGGCGGCGGCGTAATCCCATGGCTCTGCCGAAAGACGACGCCGCCACGCTGTCGGCGCGATGGACCGAAGGCGTGCTGCTGAAGCGCGACGTGTTCTCCACGGTCGAACGCGGCCGTTTTCGCGATGAAGCCGCCGAGGTCGATGCCGTGCTGCGCCGGCTCGATCAGGTGCCGCTGTGGTCCTATCCCCTCGCACGCCATCTGTTCGCCCGCGAGCGCCGCGCGCTGGCGCTGGCGCGTGATCTCGACGTCGGCCCGAAGCTGCTCTGGGCAGGACGGAAGGCACTGGTGCGCGGCTTCATCGACGGCGTCGCGCTGCATCTGGCCAAACCCCATGGCGACCTCGCCTATTTCCGCTCCGCCAAATCAGCGCTTCGCAAGCTGCACCGCGCCGGCATCTGCCACAACGATCTCGCCAAGGAGCAGAACTGGCTGGTGAGCCGCGACGGCCGGGCCTACCTCACCGATTTTCAACTGGCCGCCTGCTTTTCGACCCGCAGCCGCCTGTTCCGGATCGCCGCCTATGAGGACCTGCGGCATCTGCTGAAGCACAAGCGCAGCTATGCGCCGGCGGCGCTAACGCCGATGGAGCGCAAAATTCTCGCGCGCAAATCCTTCGTCGCCAGCCTCTGGCTCAAGACCGGCAAGAAGGTCTATCAGGCCATCACCCGCGGCCTGTTCAACTTCACCGATCGCGAAGGCGGCGGGCGCCGGCTGGTCAACGACGCGCCTGTCCTGATCGAGCTGATCCGGAAGAATCCCGATGTGCGCGATACCGCCATCGTCGCATTCGCCGACCGGCGCAGCGGCGTCGGGCTGTATGCCTTTGTCGAGGCCGACAAGGTCGAGCTGGAAAAGCAGTTGCGCAGCGAACTTGCCGCCGCCAAAGGCGTCAAGCCGCCAGAGCATATTCAGGTCGTCCACGCCCTGCCGCGCGACGCCGCCGGCAAGCCGCGCACGGAAATCCTGCAGCTCGTCGCGATGAATCAGGTCGACCTGATCGAGCCGCTCATCAACAACGAGGTCGATCGTGCGTTCCTGAAGGACATTCTCGAGAGCCGAAAGAATTTGCGCGACCGGTTCAATTTCGAGAGCAGCGAGTTGAATTCGCGGTCCCGCTAGCCCGGATGTCGTCACCCGCGAAAGCGGGTGATCCAGTATTCCAGAGACGTTCGTGTTCAATCGAGAGGCCGCGGCGTACTGGATACCCCGCCTTCGCGGGGTATGACGACCTCCATGGGCGGCATCTTCCTATCCGCCGAACTCCCGTGATCGCGACGCACGCCACAGCGTCCACAGAATCCGCAGTCGCGACGTCGCCTGCGGGACGAATGGATCGGCGTCGGCCCGTGACATGCGCTTCAGATCGCGGCGGATCAGCGCCAAAGGCAGGAAGACTGGCCGCACCTGCGGCGGCACATGCGTGAGCAGCTCGAAGGCCGTCTCAAGATGTTTTCGGGCCTCGCCAATCAGATGATCGATCGCGGCACGCGCCTGTGGCGTCTGCTTGCCCGCAAATACCTGCTCCATGCCGCTGCCATGTTGCTGCAGCAATTGCAGCGGCACGAAAAGCTGCCGCCGCGCGGCATCGTGGGGCAACGCCGTGAGTACCTGGGCTATTCCCTGCGCCAGCCCGCCATGGCGCGCAAGATGGTCGATCGCCGCCGACGGCGGCGCCGCGATCCGCGCAGCCAGCGAGAACAGCGCTGACGAGGTGTCGGTGACATACCCCTCCAGCGCGGCCATCGACGGCATCGGATCGTTGTAGAGGTCGAACTGGTGCTCCTCGATCAGCCGCAATAGCGGCTCGATCGGCAGGCGAAATTCGCCGACCGTTTGCCGGAGTTCGGCAGCGACCGGATTGCCCTCGACGCCGCCATGGCCGGCGCCTTCGAGCATGTCGGTCCACCACTGCATCCGCATCTCGCCAGGCAATGGCTGGCTGACCTGCTCGCGCACGCGCGAGATCTCGACATTGAAGGCATAAATCGACAGCAGGGCGCGGCGCTGGACCGCCGGCAGGAACAATGTCGAGGCATAGCGGACGAAGTCGTGCGTGCGCACCAGATCGGCGCAGAACGCGGCGGAATCCTTCGACGTCGCGGCCTCGCTCATGGCACTGCAATCAACGCCGCCGCGACGCGTCGCCGCTCACCCAGCATGATGTTGTAGGTGCGGATCGCAGGCCCCGTCTGCATCGCATCGAGCACCACGTGCACGGCGCGCAGCGCCTCGCGCAGGCCGCGTGGCGGTACCCACACTTCCGTGCCGGTGCCGACGATCAGCGTATCGATGGAATTGGCGGCCTTGAACACGCGCGCCAGCGAATATTCATCGATCTCGGCAGGTTTCGTCACCGGCCAGGCCCAGATCGCATCCGGCAGGCACAACAGCGACCCGCGATGCGACATGTCGGCGAAAGCGAAGCCGCCCTTGCCGTAGGCTTCGATCGGCGCCGACCTCGGAAGATGCGGAGCGTCCGAGGATGTGGCCATATAACTACTTCTTCGCAGGCGTATCCGGCGCGTCGCGGTGCTCGCCAACACCGAGATAGATCAGGATCGGCGCGGCAATGAAGATCGAGGTGTAGGTGCCGACCAGCACCACGCCGAACATCATGACCGCAGTGAAGCTGTGGATCGCGTGGCCGCCGAACAGGAGCAGCGCAAGCAACGCAAGCGTCACCGTGACGTGGGTGATGATTGAGCGCGACAATGTCGAATTGATGGACTCGTTCAGAAGCTGCGGCATCGGCATCTTCTTGTAGCGCCGCAGCATTTCCCGGATGCGGTCGTAGATGACGACGGTGTCGTTCAGGGAGTAGCCGAGAATCGTCAACAGCGCCGCGATACTGGTGAGGTCGAAATCGACCTGCGAGATCGACATGAAGCCGATCGTCAGCACGATGTCGTGGACGTTGGCAATCATGGCGCCGAGCGCGAACTGCCATTCGAACCGGAACCAGAGATAGATCAGGATCCCGACGATCGCGACCATCAGGCCGACCATGCCGAAGGCCAGCAATTCGCCTGATACGCGGGGGCCAACGACTTCGACGCGGCGATATTCGACGGAATCGCCGAGAGCACCGCGGACCTTCTGCACCGCAGCCTGCTGCGCAGCGTCGCCGCCGGGTTGCTCGGCCACCCGTATCAGCACGTTGGCTTGACCTTCACCGAACTGCTGCAGCTGGATGTCGCCGAGCCCAAGCGTACTCAGCGTCCCGCGCATCGCGCCGATATCGGCCGCGCCGGACTTGGATTGCACTTCCAGCAGCGTGCCGCCCTTGAAATCGATGCCGAAATTCAGCCCATGGGTGAAAAACAGCACGATCGCGACGATCGAAAGCGCTGCCGATATCGGAAAGCTGATGCGGCGAAAGCGCGTGAAATCGAAGTGCGTATCGTCAGGGACGATGCGCAGCGGCGGCAACAGATCGAAGATGGCGACGATGGTCAGGATGACGACCAGAACGCCCAGCGCAATGAGAACGTATTGAGTCACGGTGGGGTTCCTAGATCGGCACGGTCTTCGGCCGCTTCCACCGTACCCAGCCGGCAACGATCAGGCTGGTGAGCGTAAACGCTGTAAAGACCGTGGTGATAATGCCGATGCCGAGCGTAACGGCGAAGCCGCGGACCGGGCCGGTGCCGATGTAGAACAGCACCGCAGCGGCGATGAAGGTGGTGATGTTGGAGTCCAGAATAGTCGCCAATGCGCGCCGGAATCCCGCGTCGATCGCCGAAATCGCGTTGCGGCCGTGGCGGAGCTCTTCCCGGATGCGCTCATAGATCAGCACGTTGGAGTCGACCGCGATGCCGACTGTCAGCACGACACCGGCGATGCCGGGCAGCGTCAGGGTGGCGTTGAGCAGCGAAAGGATGCCGAAGATCATCGCGACGTTGATGGCGACCGCGATGTTGGCGAACACACCGAACAGTCGGTAGGTCACCAGCATGAACACGATGACCATGATGGAGCCGACATAGGCCGCCAGTTTGCCCTTCTCGATCGAGTCCTGGCCGAGGCCCGGGCCCACGGTACGCTCTTCGACGACGGTGAGCGGCGCAGGCAGTGCGCCGGCCCGCAGGAGCAGCGCGAGTTCGTTGGCGGCCTGGACGGTGAAACTGCCGGAAATCTGCCCCTGCCCGCCGGTGATCGGCTCGCGGATTACGGGCGCAGAGATCACCTTGTTATCGAGGACAATGGCAAACGGCTGCCCGACATTCTCCGACGTCGCCTGAGCGAACTTGCGCGAGCCCGAAGTGTTAAACTTGAAGCTCACGATCGGCTCGTTGGTGCGCTGGTCGAAGCCCGGCTGCGCATCGGTCAGGTCGCCGCCGGAAACCAGAACCTGTCGCTTGATGACGTAAGGCACCTTCGGCGGTTGCTCGCTCATCAGGACTTCCGAATCGGCCGGCACCCGTCCCGCCTGCGCCTGATCCGGCGAGACCGACGAATCGACCATGCGGAATTCCATCTTGGCGGTCTGGCCAAGGATGCGCTTCAGCTCGGTCGGGTCCTGCAGACCCGGCACCTGAACCAGAATGCGGTCGGTGCCCTGCCGCTGGATCAACGGCTCCACCGTACCCAACTGGTTGATACGGCGTTCGACGATCTGGATCGACTGCTCGTTCGTTTGCCGTATGCGTTCGGTGATCGCCGCTTGCGGCACCACAAGGCGGATCAAGCCACCGCCGGCGTCTGAAACCTCGAGGCTTCGCTGCCCGCTGGAGCCGAGCAGCCCGCCGAGCGGCTGCGATAGCTCACGCAACTTGGGGAGTGCCGCCTGAAGGTCGCTCTCCTTGATGCGGACTTCGACGGCGTCGCCGCGCACAGCAAGACCGGTGTAACCGATCTTGGCTTCGCGCAGCACGCGGCGGGCTTCGTCGCGAACCTGATCCAGTCTTTCCTTCTTGATGTAATTGGTATCGAGTTCGAGTAGCAGGTACGAGCCGCCCTGCAAATCGAGGCCGAGCACGATGTGGCGTTGCGCCCAGACCGGCCAGGTCTTCACCCGCTCCTGGGAAAAGAAGTTCGGAACCGCGAACAGGCAGACGATCAGCGCCGTCAGAATGATCGCCAGCGCCTTCCACCGCGAGAAATACAGCATCGAGTAGACCCGTCACTTCCAGGAAAATGCGCCGCTACGAGCAGCGCGCAAAACTCAGCTCGCGGACGTCTCGTCCTTGGCCTCACTCTTTTCCTTGGCCGGCTCGCCCTTGGTGCGGACGCCCGAGATCATCTGCCGCATCTGCCGAACCCGGACGCCGTCCGAAATTTCGAACTCGATCTGGTCGTCGTCCACCACCTTGGTCACCTTGCCTACCAGGCCGCCCGAGGTGACGACCGTGTCGCCGCGGCGGATGTTTTTGACCAGCTCCTGGTGATCCTTGATCTTCTTCTGCTGCGGCCGCAGAATCAGGAAGTACATGATCACGAAGATCAGCGCGAACGGCAGCAGCGACATCAACATGCTGTTGGCATCGCCGCCGGCTGCAGCCTGGGCGTACGCAGGGGTAATCAGCATTCGAACAATCCTCGTGAGACGGAAAAGAACCGGCCATGCCTGGGCTTAGCGCCTTGGGCAAATCGCCGGTCCGGGCAAATTCGCGCGGACTATAGCGGCGGCGGGCCCAATTGCAACGTGGCCGGCCCTCTCATTTAGGCCGCTTGCGGGACCTTCCAAGGCCCGTTAAGGCTGCGCGGTCAGGAACTCCAAAAATGTCGAAAAAAGCCAAGAAAACAGCGGCTCGCGCCGCCCCCAAGGCGGCCTCGCGAGCCCTTGCAAAAACCGCGACAAAACGTCCGGCAAACAGCCTTAACGGCGCCACGGCCGAGCGGATCGCGACTGCGCTGGAGGCCATCGCCGGTCACCTTTCCGCAGCCTCTCCGGCGGCGGGAAGCCTTGAGTCGTTCGGATCTGCCGACGCCTTCGTCTGGCATCCGGACGGACGCCTTTCGCCGGTGCCGCGCGTCAGCCGCGTCGACCTCGGCCTGCTTCGGGGTATCGACCGGATGCGCGACATCCTGATCGAAAATACCGAGCGCTTTGCCGATGGACTGCCCGCGAACAACGCCCTGCTCTGGGGCGCGCGCGGCATGGGCAAGTCATCGCTGGTGAAGGCAACTCACGCCAATATCAATATCGACCGCAAGCCGGCCGACCGGCTCAAGCTGATCGAGATCCACCGCGAGGACATCGAGAGCCTGCCCGGCCTGATGGACCTCCTGCGCAGCTCCGATTTCCGCTTCATCGTGTTTTGCGACGACCTCTCGTTTGACGGTAACGACGCCTCCTACAAGTCACTCAAGGCGGTGCTGGAAGGCGGCATCGAGGGTCGTCCCGACAACGTCATCCTCTACGCCACCTCGAACCGGCGGCACCTGCTGGCGCGCGAGATGATCGAGAACGAGCGCTCGACCGCGATCAATCCGGGCGAAGCGGTCGAGGAAAAGGTATCGCTGTCGGATCGCTTTGGCCTGTGGCTCGGCTTTCACCGCTGCAGCCAGGACGAATACCTCGCCATGGTCCGCGGCTATTGCGGCCATTTCGGCATCAAGATCGCCGACGACGAGCTGGAGCGCGAGGCGCTGGAATGGTCGACCACCCGCGGCTCCCGCTCGGGCCGCGTGGCCTGGCAGTTCACGCAGGAGCTGGCGGGACGGCTGGGTGTGAGGTTGACGGGGAAGTAGGCGCTGCGAGCCCGTAGCCAGGATGGAGCGCAGCGCAATCCGGGATCAGTCTGGGCCGTTGAGAGACCGGTCCCGGATTTCGCGGAGCCTGTCATCGGGCGCGCATTCGCGCGACCCGTTGGCTCCAACCGGGCTACGCGTACACGGCTAGCCGCTCACGCCCCGTTCAGGAATTGAAGCGGGTCAACCGGCGAAGATCCCTTGCGGATCTCGAAGTGGAGTTGCGGCGACCCCACCTCGCCCGATTGACCCGACTTGGCAATGATCTGGCCGCGCTTGATCGTGTCGCCGCGCTTCACCAGCAGTTCACTCGCATGGGCATATGCGGTGACGTAACCGTTGGAGTGCCGCACTAGAACCAGATTGCCGTAACCCTTCAGCTCGTTGCCGGAATAGGCGACCACGCCGTCTTCCGCGGCCTTCACCGGCGTGCCTTCCGGCACCGCCAGGTTGATGCCGTCATTGGCCTTGCCGTTGGTCTTGGCGCCGTAGCTGGTGATCACCTTGCCGCGCACCGGCCAGCGGAAGGTCGGCAGCGCGCCGGTGGCTTCGCTGGGCTTGACCGAAGCCTGCTCGACGACAGGCTTTTCTTCCGTGACATTGGTGGTGGCGGAAGCCAGCCGCGCGCTCTGCGGCGGGCCACCGACCGAGGCCATCTTGGTGGCCGGCGCCGCAACCGGCGCGGCCGGCTGGGCGGGGGCTGCAGCGAGGACGGGCTGCGCCACGGGAGCCGCGGCCGCGGACTTCGAACCGGGCACGGTAAGCTTCATGCCAAGGCTGAGCTTGGCGGATTGATCGAGGTTGTTGGCCCTGGCGAGTTCGGTCACCGGCACATTGTTCCGGCGCGCGATGCTCATCAGCGTATCGCCGCGATTGACGACATGGACGCTCGGCGCGGCCACCGCAGCGGCAACCGGCTTGCTGGCCGGGGCTGCAGGTGCCGGCACGGGTGTAGCCGCCGCCGTCTGCCGCGGAATGATCAGTTGCTGGCCGGGCGACAGCACGCGTGGCCCCTTGTAGCCGTTGGCCTGCAGGATCGCGGCGGCGGACACGTTGTAGCGCTTCGCCAGAATGTCGAGCGTGTCGCTGGTGCCGACGATGATCGTCGTGCCGCCCTGCCCAGCAGCCGGACGGGCGGCCGCGACCGAGCGCGGCGGCACCGTGGCGGTGGTCTCGATGGGCGGATTGGACGGCGGCGCATAGGATGAAACCCCACGCCCTCCTCCAGACACCCCGCTCGGGCTCGCCGGATAGGCGGGCGGTGCAGCGACGGCAGGCGGCGGCAGGGCTTGGGACTGGAATTGCGGCGCCGACGACTGCGGCCGGGCATATTGCGGCAGATCGCGGCGTTCAGCGGCGGGCGCGCGTACCGAACCGGTCGCTTCGGGCTGAGAGGCAAAGGGATTGGAGAACGAGCTATCGGAAAAGCGCGTCTGCATATCGGCGCTGCAGCCGGCAAAGCCGACCGACATCAGCGTCAGCACCGCGACCTGCGGCACCCGACGCGAGCGAAGCAACTCGGCGAGACGGGACATGGTTACTCACTCGTACGCAACAAAATACTGTTTTGAGTAAACACGTACCGAGTAAATAACCGCTTAACCCTTGGAATAAGATGTTGGCGGGAACCGCCAATCCGGGATTCTACAGCTCGCGGGCTATTCCCGGCAGCGCCGGGACGAAGCGGACATCAACCAATTCCTTGCGATCAAAACCGCTGTCCGTCCTGGTCATCCGGACCAGCGTCTGGGTGCCGTGATGGGGCCCGACCGGAGCGATCAGGATGCCGCCCGGCACCAGCCGCTCCAGCAGCTTTTCGGGAATCTGTTCCATCGCCGCCGTCACGATGATGCGGTCGAAGTCACCGGCGCCCGGCGGAATGTCAAAACCGTCGCCGAGCATCACCTCGATATTGAAATAGCCGAGCGCTTCAAGCCGGTCGCGCGCCGTATCCGCCAGCGTCCGGTAGCGTTCGATTGTCAGGACATGCGTGCACAACCGCGACAGCACCGCGGCCTGGTAGCCGGAGCCGGTACCAATCTCGAGCACCTTGTGGCTCTTCTGCAGTTGCAACTGCTCGGTCATGTAGGCGACCACGAAGGGCTGGCTGATCGTTTGCCCGCAGGCGATGCCGAGCGCGCTGTCGCGGTAGGCATGATCGCGATCGCCCGCCGTCACGAAAGCCTCGCGGGGCACCGCCTCCATGGCTCGCAGCACCGCCTGGTCGCTGATCCCCCGCCGCCGCAGGGTGAGCTGAAACATCATCTTCTCGGGGGGTTCTTGCGACATTGCGGTCTCGTGGCGGGACTCAGCCGCTAATCCAATGCATCAGCTTCGCCGAGATGTAATAGCGTCCGCGCATTTAAGGAACGATTTCCTCAAGATTGTGGTTCCGGCGCCGGAACCACGGGTCGCCTCCCGGCGTTAGGGCACGGAAAAATCCCTCGCAAGAAGTCCATTCGCGGGGCCACCCGTCCATGTCGACATTGCAACCAAGGACGTTTTTTGCGAACCTCGACGCTGGGAAGGGCAAGGAATCCATCATGGTAATGACACGGCCGGCGGGCTGTTCTGTTTTCCTCGTCGAGGATGAGGTCATGATCCGGATGATGGTCGCCGACATGCTGGAAGAGCTGGGCCATACCGTCGCTGCCGAGGCCGGCGAAATCGGCGAAGCAGTCAAGCTGGTACAATCGACCGAATTCGATCTCGCGATTCTCGACGTCAACGTCAACGGCAAGGTGATCACGCCGGTGGCGGAGTTGATTACCGCGCGCAACCGCCCCTTCATCTTTGCAACCGGCTACGGCTCCTCCGGCCTACCCCAGGAATATCGCGACCGCCCCGCGCTACAGAAGCCTTTCCAACTGGAAACGCTGGCGCAGGTGATCGCCTCTACGTTGAAGAGTGCGCCAGTTTAGGCCGCTTCGCGTTAGCCCGGATGGAGCCGCAGCGCAATCCGGGATAGTTCGTCAGCTTGCGGCACCATCCCCGGATTTCGCTGCGCTCCACCCGGGCTACCGTTCATCACTTCAACGTCGTCATCAGCTCTTCTGAAAACGCTTCATCCGTGCGGTCCAGCCGCAGCGGCGTGACTGAGACGTAGCGCGCCGCAAGCGCCGCGAGATCAGTGCCTTCGGCTGGCGTATCCATCATCGCGGCGCGCTCGAAACCGATCCAGAAATAGGGATTGCCGCGGCCGTCGTGCCGCTTGTCGACCTTGAGGAAGCCGAGGTTGCGCTTGCCCTGCCGCGTGACACTGATACCCTTGACCTGGTCGGGCGTGCAGGCAGGAAAATTGACGTTGATCACCGTGTTCTTCGGCACCCCCGCATCGATCACCTTGCGCAGGATGCCTGGACCAAATTTCAGTGCGGTGTCCCACAGCGGCGCGTGACGGGTCTCGATGGAAAATTCCTGGCTCAGCGCGAATGACGGGATGCCCAGAATGGTGCCTTCGAGCGCGCCCGCGATGGTGCCGGAATAGACGACGTCCTCCGCGACATTGCGGCCCTTGTTGACGCCCGACAGCACGAGATCGGGCATCTTCTCGCCGAGGATGTGGCGCGAGCCCATGATCACGCAATCGGTCGGCGTGCCCCGTACCGCGAAATGGCGCGGACCGACTTCGCGCAAGCGCAGCGGATCGTTCAGCGACAGCGAATGCGATACGCCGGACTGATCGAGCTCCGGCGCCACGATCCAGACGTCGTCGGACAGCGCGCGGGCGATCTCCTCGACGATCTTCAGACCCGGCGCATGGATGCCGTCGTCGTTGGTGCAGAGAATTCGCATCCGTCAAAATGCCTTCTGTTTCAGATTGGGGCGGGCTCTTGCCTTTGGGCGTCGTCTTATCCGGCTATCGCGGCCGAGGCAAACCGGCCCGATTCCTCATGTTTTCTTCATCCAGACCCGCCAGGGGCGCGCGAATCTGGCGCCGCCATCGATTTTCATCTGCAGATCTGGCGATGCCGGTTGCGCCATTTCGACGGGCGCAGGCGGCGGTATCGCTGGCAGCGCCGGCGCCGCTTGCTCAGGATCACTGATAGCCGGCAGCTCTAGCTTCAGCGGTAGTGCGACGGGATCGATCGCCGGGATCGGCGCAGCTATCGGCTCCGACCCCGGCTCCGGCTGCTTGTGCCGCGTCCGCGCAACCGCCAGCCCCTTGTCGAAATCCGCAGCGTTGAGCCACTCCTTGACACGCATCCGATCGATCAGATCGTCGTCCCACAGGCGCGCCACTTCGATGTCGAAGGCGCCCATCAGCCGCTGGTCGATCAATTGCATCCCGTGGCCAGTGACAGCCCATTGCCTCCCGATCCAAAGGATGTCGCGATGCAATGCCATTCGTGCCTTGCGCTATTTGTCCCGCTCGATGGTTTTAAGCCCGCCCATGTAGGGCTGCAGCACAGGGGGCACCGCGATGGAGCCGTTCTCCTGCTGATAGGTTTCCATCACCGCAATCAACGCGCGGCCGACGGCTGTGCCGGAGCCGTTGAGCGTATGCACGAAGCGCGGCTTGCCATCGGGCCCGCGCGAGCGTGCATCCATCCGCCGCGCCTGAAAGTCACCGCACACCGAGCAGCTCGAGATTTCGCGGTAGGCTCCGCCCTCACCCTGCCCCGGCATCCAGACCTCGATGTCATAGGTCTTCTGCGCGGAGAATCCCATGTCGCCGGAGCACAGCGTCATCACGCGGTAATGCAGGTCGAGTTTTTGCAGTACCTGCTCGGCACACGAAAGCATCCGTTCATGCTCGTCGCGGCTGGTCTCGGGCGTTGCGATCGAAACCAGCTCGACTTTGGTAAATTGATGCTGGCGGATCATGCCGCGGGTATCGCGGCCCGCAGCGCCCGCTTCGGCGCGGAAGCACGGCGTCAGCGCGGTGAGCCGCATCGGCAATTCTTTTTCGTCGACGATGGATTCACGGACGAGATTGGTCAGCGAGACTTCGGCGGTGGGAATGAGGCCGAGACGTTCGGTCTTCAATCGTTCGTCGGGCGCGACAAGCAGTTCGCCCTTGATCGCCCAGAACTGGTCGTCCTCGAATTTCGGCAATTGTCCCGTGCCGAACATGACGTCGTTGCGCACCAACAGTGGCGGATTGACCTCGGTGTAGCCGTGCTCGTTGGTATGGAGATCGAGCATGAACTGGCCGATCGCACGCTCCAGCCGCGCCAGGCCCTTCTTCAGCACGACGAAGCGCGCGCCCGACAATTTCGCGGCCGCCTCGAAATCCATGTAGCCGAGCGCGCCGCCGAGATCGTCATGCGGTTTCGGCGTGAAGGCGTAGTTGCGGATCTTGCCGTAGACGTGACGCTGTACATTGCCGTGCTCGTCCGCGCCTTCGGGGACGTCGTCGAGCGGCAGGTTCGGAAGCGCAGCAAGTTCTTTCGCCAGTTCCTCATCCGCCGTCTTCGCCGCCAGCTCGAGCTCCGGCATCGTAGTCTTGAGTTCGGCAACTTCCGCCATCAGCTTGCTGGCGCGCGCGTCGTCCTTGGCCTTCTTCGCCTCGCCGATTTCCTTCGAAGCCGCATTGCGCCGCGCCTGAGCCTGTTCGGACGCCAGGATGGCCGCCCGGCGCCTCTCGTCGATCGCAAGCAGCGACGCCGACAGCGGCGCCAGCCCCCGGCGCTTCAGGCCGGCGTCGAAGGCTTGCGGGTTGTCGCGGATCGATTTGATGTCGTGCATGGCCACAATTCCTGCGTCATGGCCGGCTTGTCCCGGCCATCCACGTATTAACCGCAAGGTCTGTAAAAGACGTGGATGCCCGGGACAAGCCCGGGCATGACGAATAACCCCTACTCGGCCGGATTGGCTTCCGGGGGCGGGCTGGCGGGCGGTGTGCCTGACGCGGCCTGCGCCGCGGCGGCGGCCTTCTTTTCCACCATGCGGACCGCGACGATCGCGCCCTCATAGAGCGCCATCAGCGGGATCGCGAGCGAGGCCTGGCTGATGACGTCTGGCGGCGTCAGCACGGCGGCGATGACGAAGGCGATGACGATGAAATAGCGCCGTTTCTCGCGCAGCATCTGGGAGGTGACGATGCCGATCCGCCCCAGCAGCGTCAGAATCACCGGCAGTTGAAACGCGACGCCGAAGGCGAAGATCAGCGACATCATCAGCGACAGATATTCGCCGACCTTGGGCAGCAACTGGATCTGCGCGCTCTCCTCGCCGCCCATCTGCTGCATGCCGAGCGAGAAACGCACCAGCATCGGCAGCACCACGAAATAGACCAGCAGCGAGCCGAGCACGAAGAAGAACGGGGTTGCGATCAGGTACGGCAGGAACGCGCCGCGCTCGTGCTTGTAGAGGCCCGGTGCCACGAATTTATAGATCTGCGTCGCCACGATCGGGAACGAGATGAAGGCGGCGCCGAACAGCGCGAGCTTCAACTGCGTGAGGAAGTATTCCAACAGCGCGGTATAGATGAATTTCGAATTCTCGGCACCCGCGACCCAGACGAACGGCCAGACCAGCACGTTGTAGATCTGCTTGGCGAAGAAGAAGCAGAAGATGAACGCAATGCCGAAGCCGAGCAGCGCCTTGATCAGCCGCGAGCGCAGCTCGATCAGATGATCCATCAAGGGGGCCTTGCTGGCCTCGATGTCTTCGATGGTCATGACGCTTTGGCGTCCTTGAGGATGTCGGGCGCCGGCGGTGCAACGTCCTGTGGCGTGGGCTGAACTTCGCGCGTGATTGCCAGCGGCTCGGACACCGCCGCATGCGCTTCCGCCTCGACAAAGGTCTCAGGCGTTGGCGCGGCCGGTGTTGTCGGGGTGACGGGTTCGCCGATAGCGCCCGCCACCTGAGCGTCGTTGGCGGGGGCAGCGGCCGGCTTGTCGATGTCGCCGATCTGCAGGGCGTCGTTGACGTCCTTTTGCAGCGAGGTCATGACGCTGGCCGGGGAAAGCGCGGTTGCGGTGTCCTTGACCTCGTCAAAGCTCTTCTTCAGGTCGGCCATTTCGGCCTCGCGCATGGCTTCCTGGAACTGACCCTGGAATTCGGACGCCATCTTGCGCGCCTTGCCCATCCATTGCCCGACCATGCGCAGCACGCCCGGCAGCTCTTTCGGGCCGATGGCAATCAGCGCGACGACCGCGATGACGACCAGTTCACTCCACCCGATGTCGAACATGAATTCTTCCGCTCGCGCGAGGCGTCCGCGCCCCAATCCTACTTAGCAAGATTTGGGACCGCCTGCGCCTTTTCTCAACCGGCGTCTATCAGCCAAGCCCGGTTCAAGATGCCCGGTTAGACGGCCTTGCTGCCGACGTCCGTCCGCGCCGCGGTCGGCGCCGGCGTCGCATTGTGATCGATGGTCTTCACCGGTTCAGCGGGCTTTTCGGCTTCCTTGGTGTCGTCCTGCATGCCCTTCTTGAAGGCCTTGATGCCCTGCGCGACATCGCCCATCAGGTCCGAAATCTTGCCGCGGCCGAACAGTAGCAGGACCACTGCGATCACGACGATCCAGTGCCAAATGCTAAGAGAACCCATCCTGCAACCCTCCAAAAGAGACGGCCGGCTTCCGGCCAAGCTTTGGCGGAAGGTAGGCCCGAGAGGTGTCAAAAACAAGGACCCATGCCGCGGCAAATCGCTGTCGCGGCTACGTATTATGGCTACCGTTAACCCGCCTTCCGGGAGAAAACGGCGCCTGCCTGGGACCGGAACATGCCCGGAAACAAAATCGCGAAAACAACCCCATGCAAAGTAGAACGCGCCGCTCCTAGCCTTCGCCCGATGCCTCGGGCTCGGCCGCCGGCGCCAGCAAGAGTTCCAGATTGTCTCCGGCCTCCAGCGGGTCCTCGTCCTCGCGTAGCGCCACATCGTCCGATGGCGTCGGAACGCTGAAGCCGGAGGGCAGCCGCGAATCCAGTAGCCCCGTGCCCTTCAGCTCTTCCAGGCCCGGCAGGTCGCCCAGCGCCTCCAGACTAAACTGCGAGAGGAACGCCTCCGTGGTACCGAAGGTCAGCGGCCGGCCCGGCGTCTTGCGGCGGCCGCGGGGGCGGATCCAGCCGGTTTCAAGCAGCACATCCAGCGTTCCCTTTGACGTGATCACGCCGCGGATCTCCTCGATCTCGGCGCGCGTCACGGGCTGGTGATAGGCAATGATCGCGAGCACCTCGATCGCCGCCCGCGACAGGCGCCGCGTCTCCGTGCTCTCGCGCGTCATCAGCCACGACAGATCGCCGGCGGTGCGGAACGTCCACTTATTCGCCACGCGCACCAGATTGACGCCGCGCGGGGCATATTCGGCCTGCAACTGCGCCAGCGCCGCCTTGACGTCGACGCCATCGGGCATGCGCTTGGCCAAGGCCGCCTGATCGATCGGCTCGGCAGAGGCGAACAGCAACGCTTCGAGCAGCCGCAATTCCTCGGGCCGCGCGGCCTGATCGGTGTTCTGGTCGATGGGATGATCCTCGGCATCTTCCATGCGTTTTTCCGCCAGGCTTGCCATGGCTAGGTCTCCTTCCACTTACTCGACCGTCATATCCGGAGCGGGCATTGCTGCCTGCGGCGGACGCTTGCGAAAATACAGCGGCGCGAACGCCTCTTTCTGGTTCAGCTCCATCTCGCCTTCGCGCACCAATTCGAGCGCTGCGGCAAAGCTCGAGGCAAACACCGTCGCCCGCTGCGAGGGATCGACGACATAGCTGAGCAGGTAATCGTCGAGGCAGTTCCACTCCTCGGACTCGGCCATGCCGACCAGCCGCTCCAGCGAGGCGCGCGCTTCCGCCAGCGACCACACCGTGCGCTTGGCCAGATGTACGGTCGCCAGCACCCGCTGCTGACGCTGCGTGGCATAGGCCGTGAGCAGATCGAACAGCGTCGCGGTGAATTTTGGATGCTTGATTTCGGCGATGGTTTCCGGATTGCCGCGCGGAAAGATATCGCGCTGGAACTGGGGCCGGTTCATCAGCCGGTTGGCAGCTTCGCGGATAGCCTCGAGCCGGCGCAGCCGGTTGGCCAGCGCGGTCGCCATTTCCTCAGCGCTCGGCCCGTCAGGCGTCGGCGGTTCAGGCAGCAGCAGCCGTGATTTCAGGAACGCCAGCCAGGCAGCCATCACGAGGTAATCGGCCGCGAGCTCAAGGCGGATCTTTCGCGCGGCCTCGATGAACGTCAGATACTGATCTGCCAGCGCCAGTATCGAAATCTTGGCGAGGTCGACTTTCTGTTGGCGCGCCAGCGTCAGGAGCAGGTCGAGCGGGCCTTCATAACCCTCGACGTCGACGACCAGCGCCGCCTCGCCGTCGGTGATTTCGGCGGGCCGTCCGGTTTCAAACGATAGAATCTCAGCCGTCATGCCGTTCCTACCCGATCCATCAACGCTTCAAGTTCAGCCCGTCCCGCCTGCCGGTCGAAGGGCTCCGGCTGCTTTCGCGCGGCCAGCGCCCGCTTGGCGCGTCCCAAGGCCTCATCAGCCAGTTCCGGCGTCTCGCGCGCCACGTCGCGCATCTCGTCGAGCTTGCCGTTGCAATGCAGGACCATGTCGCAGCCGGCGGTGATGATGGCGCGGGTCCGATCAGCGATCGATCCGGCCAACGCATTCATCGACACGTCATCACTCATCAACAAACCCTGGAACCCAATTCCGCCGCGAATCACCTGCCGGATGATTGTCGCAGAAGTCGTCGCGGGTTGGGCGGGGTCTAACGCGCTAAACACAACATGTGCGGTCATCGCCATGGGCAGGTCCGCCAGCGGCTGAAACGCGGCGAAATCGGTCCGTTCCAGCTCTTCTCGCGCCGTATCAACGGTCGGGAGCCGGAAGTGGCTATCTGCCGTAGCCCGACCGTGGCCGGGAATGTGCTTCAGCACGGGTAGCACGCCGCCCTGCTCCAGCCCCTCGGTTACCGCGCGAGCGATCGCTGCGACCTTGGCGGGCTGGGTTCCATAGGCCCGGTTGCCGATCACGGCGTCGGCGCCAGCCACCGGAACGTCCGCCAGTGGCAGGCAGTCGACGGTAATGCCGAGGTCGATCAGGTCGGCCGCGATCAGCCGCGAGCTCAGGCGCGCGGCTTTCAGGCCGAGTGCCGGGTCCAGGTCGTAGAGCGCGCCGAAGGTGGCGCCGGGCGGATAGACCGGCCAATGCGGCGGCCCGAGCCTCGCCACCCGCCCGCCTTCCTGATCGATCAGGACCGGCGCATCCACCTCGCCCACAAGGCTACGGAATTCATCAACGAGCGCAGATACTTGATCCGGCGCTTCGATATTGCGTTTGAACAGGATCAAGCCCCATGGCAGCTCGCCACGGATGAATTCCCGCTCCGCAGCGGTCAATTCCAGTCCTGATACGCCCGTGATGAATGCGCGGCTTGTCATGGGGGCCGATTAGGCCCCTCATAGCCCCTGGGTCAAGGAAACCGCCGTTAATTCCTTTGGACGAAGCACTGCCCGCCGGCCGATTTCAGGTTGCTGCAGACCTGCGCCGCCTCCTCGGACGAGCCGAACGGGCCGGCGAAGGCGCGGTAGTAGACGCCTTTCTCGCCGAGATCGACCCGCTTCACCAGCGATGAGTGCGGGCCCAATACGCTCGGGAACTTGCCCTGCAGCGCCCGGTAGGAGGCCTGCGCATCGGCCTCGTTCTTCTGCGAGGAGACCTGCACCAGATAGCCACCGCTGGCCGCAGGGGCCGGTTGCGTCGGATTGACGGCGGCAACACGCGCAGGCGCTGCCGGAGCAGGATCGGCCCCGCCCTGGGGCGACAGAGACATCGGCGGATTGGCGCTGGCATTAGCGGATGCCGGATTGCGCCCGGCCGGCGCTGCGGGCGGCGCAGTCGGGCCCGGACCCGGAGCGGCAGCGCTTCGCGTCGTCGGTGCCGGGCGCGGTGGCGGCGCGCTGGCCCCCGCCGGGACCCCACCATTGTCGGCCGGGTCACCCTTGACGGCAAGCGTCCTGATCCGGCGCGGCTCGTTGTTCGGCATCGTGCCATTCGCCCCGCTCTGCGGCGGCAGGCCGGACGAAGAAACGCTCGAGACCGGCGGCGGGCTGTTGTTCTGGTTCAGCGGCGGAAACACCACGCGCGGCGCGCCGGACCGCGTGACATCGACCGGGGTCTCCTCGCGCGATACCAGCTTCTCGCCGCCATCGCCCGACAGCATCCGGTCAGGGTTCTTGGCGGCGCCCGCATCTGACGGCGCCGGTACCACCTTGGTCGGGCTGTTGTCGGCCCGGATGATCGGCGGCTCGCCTGAGCGGGGCGAACCGACATAGGTGCGATAGGCAAAGGCAGCGCCGGTCCCGACCACAGCCAGCGCCACCACCGCCGCGACCGTCATCAGGCCGCTCGAACGCTTCTTGGGCTCAGGCTCTTCCTCGTATTCGCTCTGGTAGGCGTAGGGATCGTCCGGATAGGCCGGATCGCGCTGATAGTCGTGCTCGCCGTTCTCCAACCGCCCGTACAGCGCATCGTCATAGCGCGATGGGTCCTGCTGCGGCTCGTCGGCATATTGCTGGTGTTGCGGAGCCTCGTAATAGTCGTCCCGCACGAGCGCTTCATGGGCAGGCACCTGCGGCGGCTGGGCCGAATAGCGATGCAACGGATGCACCGGCGATGGCTGCTGGTATTCCGGCTCGTCGTCGTAGTTGTTCTCCGGCAGCGGCGACGGAAGTGGCGGCGGCGGGGTCGTCTCCTGCCGTGCGCGCTGCATCCATGCCGGCAGCGCCGGCGGCGCACTGGGCTCTTCTTCCGGCGGATCATACGCCGGCGGATCGTACTGCGATGGACGCACATTGGCCCGCGACTGCAGCGGGCGCGGCGCCGGCTTGGCCGGCGCGTTCCCGAACTGGTCGTTTTGTCCGATCAGCCGCGCGAGCTCGGCAAGTGGATCACCCTCGCCGCGCGCTTCGTCGGCGGAGGGAAAAGGTCGGTTCTGAGATCGTTCAGCCATCGTGATGATGCATCCCCTACGGGACAGCGCCAACCCGCCATGTCAAACAAGCCATGGCGAGCGAATGAGCCCCTGCCAGATACCCCCACGAACCCCCATTCGTGAGGCCTTAGCCCCTGCCTACCGCATCTCGGTTGGAGCGTGGACGCCGAGTACGGCTAAGCCCGATGCCAGAACCGAGACAACGCCCTGAACCATCGCCAGACGCGCCATCGTAATCTCTGCATCATTAGTCATAATGAAGCGTAAATAGGGCAAATCCCGCCCCTTGGTCCACAACGCGTGAAATTCACTGGCCAAATCATATAGATAAAAAGCGATTCGGTGTGGCTCATGTGCGACCGCCGCGGCCTCGATTATTCGGGGATAGAGCGCCAGCCGTTTCAAAAGGTCCATTTCGGCCGGATCTGTCAGTCGCTCGACCGGGGCAGAAGCCAGCCAGGCGGACCGTGCGGCATCATCCTCGGGCAGTTCGGGAACTACCTCGCGGGCGTTCTTGAAAATCGAATGTCCACGTGCATGTCCGTACTGCACGTAGAAGACAGGATTGTCCTTCGACTGTTCGAGCACTTTTGCAAGATCGAAATCGAGCACGGCGTCGTTCTTGCGGAACAGCATCATGAACCGCACCGCGTCAGAGCCGACTTCGTCGACCACTTCGCGCAGCGTGACGAAATCGCCCGAGCGCTTCGACATTCGCACCTGCTCACCGGCGCGCAACAGCCGCACGAGCTGCACGACCTTGACGTCAAGCGCGGCCTTACCGTCGCTGACGCCCTTCACCGCCGCCTGCATGCGCTTGATGTAGCCGCCATGATCGGCGCCAAACACGTCGATCATGTCAAGGAAGCCGCGATCGACCTTGTTCTTGTGGTAGGCGATGTCGGAGGCGAAGTAAGTGTAGGCGCCGTCCGATTTAATCAGCGGACGATCGACGTCGTCGCCATAGGCGGTGGCCCGGAACAGCGTCTGGATACGATCTTCGTAGTCCTCGACCGGTTTGCCCTTCGGCGGCGGCAACCTGCCCTCGTAGATGTCGCCCTTGGCGCGCAGGAAATCGATGGTCTCGGTGACCTTGTTGTTGCCGGTCTCGACCAGTGAGCGCTCCGAGAAGAACACGTCGTGCTTGATGTTGAGCGCGGCGAGATCGCCCTTGATCATATCCATCATCATGGCGATCGCCATGGCGCGTACGATCGGCAGCCATGACGTGTCAGGCATCGCCTTCAATTTGTCGCCATGCTCGGCGGCAAGCGCCTGCCCGACCGGGACCAGATAATCGCCGGGGTAAAGCCCTTCGGGGATTTCGCCGATGTCTTCGCCGAGCGCCTCGCGATAGCGCAGGAACGCCGAGCGCGCGAGCACGTCGACCTGCGCGCCGGCATCGTTGATGTAATATTCGCGCGTGACGTCGTAGCCTGCGAATTGCAGCAGGCCGCACAGCGCGTCGCCGAACACCGCGCCCCGGCAATGCCCGACATGCATCGGTCCGGTCGGATTGGCTGAGACGTATTCGACATTGACCTTTGCGCCGTGGCCGACCGCGCTTTTGCCATAGGACGCGCCTTCGCGCAGCATGGTGAGCAGTTCGTTCGCCCAGACCTCTGGCTTCAGGGTGAGATTGATGAATCCCGGGCCGGCGACCTCGACGGCGGCGACCAGATCGTCAGCGCGCAATTTTTCCGCGATTTTATCGGCGAGATCGCGCGGTTTTACCTTCGCGTCCTTGGCCAGCACCATCGCGGCGTTGGTCGCCATGTCGCCATGGCTGGCGTCGCGCGGCGGCTCGACCACGACGCGGGAGAAATCGATGCCGGCGGGCCACTGGCCCTCGGCCGCGAGCGCGGCGCAGATCGCCTGCACGCGCGCCAGCGCGTCGGCGAACAGGTGTTGTGAAACTGGCTTGTCGGACATGGGCGCCGCCTAACGCAAATCCGGGGTCGAGTCAAAAAGCCTTTGGTGCTCGATTAAGGCAAAACGGTCGGTCATTCCGGCGATGAAATTGCCGATCCGGCGGGCCCTTTCGCCCTCCGTTTCGCGCTCGGTGCCCTCGATCCACTCCGCCGGCAGGTCGCCGGGCGAACTCTGATAGCGTGCGAACAGATCGAACAGGATGCCTTCCGCCTCGCCCATCACCCGCATGACGCGGCGGTGGCGGTACATATGCTGTTTCAGGAACGCCTTGATAGCAGCCTCTTCCTCCGCGACATCGGGCGGAAAGGCGACCAGCGGCTGACGGTAGTGGCGGACATCATGGGCCGATTGCGGCTTCGCCGCGGCAAGGCGCCTGCCCGCTTCCGACATCACCGCTCCGATCATGTAGGAAATCAGCTCACGCACCAATTCCGCGCCGCGCCTGGCGTGATCGAGATTGGGATAGTGACGGTCGATCTCGCCAATGATGGCCTCGGTGAGCGGCATCACCTTGAGGTCGTCGACGGCAAACAGGCCGGCACGCAAGCCATCATCGATGTCGTGCGCGTCGTAGGCGATATCGTCGGCAAAGGCTGCGACCTGCGCTTCCAGCGAGGCGTAGCTCCACAGCTCCAGATCGAATTTCTGGTTGAACTCGGCAATGCCGATGGGAATCCCGCTTTCGGCCGCGGCCCCGCTACGCCCGGTCAGCGGGCCGTTATGCTTGACGATACCCTCCAGCGATTCCCAGGTCAGGTTCAGCCCGTCGAAATCAGGATAGCGGTGCTCCAGCGAAGTTACGACCCGCAGCGCCTGCGCGTTGTGATCGAAGCCGCCATGGGCCGCGAGGCACTTGTCGAGCGCCCGTTCGCCGGCGTGGCCGAACGGGGGATGACCGAGGTCATGGGCCAGCGCCAGGGTTTCCGTGAGGTCCTCGTCGAGGCCGAGCTGGCGGGCCAGCGCGCGGGCGATCTGAGCCACTTCCAGCGAATGGGTCAGCCGGGTGCGGTAGTGATCGCCCTCGTGGAACACGAAAACTTGCGTCTTGTGCTTCAGCCGCCGGAATGCGGTGGAATGGATCACCCGGTCGCAATCGCGCCGGAATGGGCTGCGGGTCCGGCTCGGCGGCTCCGCGAACAACCGCCCGCGGCTGGAATCGGGGTCGCAGCCATAAGGCGCACGGGGGGCAGCCATTCCGACCGACACGATTTTTTAGTCCTTATCCATTTGATTCCGCGAGATTACGCACTTAACTATGTCTGAGGCGCCATACCAAATGAATTGGGTATGACGCCTCTGGAGACCATGCCATGACCACTGCCATCACCGTCAGCGAGCGGGCTGCCCGCCGCATCGGCGAAATCCTCAAGGGCGAAGGCGACGGCGCGATGCTGCGCATATCCGTCGAGGGGGGCGGCTGTTCCGGCTTCCAGTACAAGTTCGATGTCGACCATGCCAAGGCCGAAGACGATTTGGTGATCGCACGCGAAGGCGCAGTGGTGCTGGTCGATCCGGCCTCGGTGCCGTTCCTCGCCGGCTCCGAAGTCGATTTCGTCGACGACCTGATCGGCGCCTCCTTCCGCGTGGTCAATCCAAACGCCACGGCGTCGTGTGGTTGCGGGACCAGTTTTTCGATCTGAAGCAAAGGCGGCGGCCCCAATCAAGATCCTCATGCCGTGCAGGCGGCTATCCAGCACGCCGCGGCCCATCCTCGTCATTGCGAGCGCAGCGAAGCAATCCATAGCACCGCAAGTGGAGGCGTTGATTGCTTCGCTGCGCTCGCAATGACGGGCGGATGCGGTTGGCGCAGCGGCCATCGGGACAGGCACGCGCCCTACGCTTCCCGCGCGTAGCGCGGCAGACCGGCTTTCAGCATCTCCAACACCTCGTCCCTCACGGGATCGCGGGTGCCGCGGGTGAAGGCGGCGGCGAGCGGCAGCTTGTTCATGTCGGAGCCGGCAAGGCGAATGAAGCGAACGCCACGGGTTGCCATGCGCGACGTCCAGCGCGGGACAATGGCAACGCCAAGCCCTGCGGAGACCAGGTTGACGATGGTCTGCTTCTCGTCGGCAATTTGCGCGACGCGCGCCTCGCGCCCGGCTTCGGCGAACAGCTTCATGGTCAGGTCGTGGCTGTGCGGGCGCGACCGGCGTTCGGGTACGATCAGCGGTTCATCTTCGAGGTCGGCGATGGTCAGGCGCTTGCGCTGTGACAGCGGATGACGCTCGGCGACCGCGACAACGGCGGTCTCCTGCAGCAGGAAGAGAAACTCCAATCGCTTGTCGGGCCTCTCCGGTGGGCGCACGAAGGTGAGATCGAGCCGGCCGGACAACAGCCGCGGCAGCAGGCGCACGGTCTTGTCCTCGACCAGTTGCACGGTGACGTCGGGCCGACGCTTCCGGAAATCATGCAACAGCCGCGGCAACAATCCCGCGGCGGCGCTATCGATCGCGCCAACGCGGATGATCGCGGCCCGCTTGCGGCCGCGCATGCGGAATTTTCCGGCGAGCGTATCGGCCTGCGCCAATAGCGCCCTCGCCTCCCTCAGCAGCACCGCGCCATCCTCCGTCAGCGCGACGCTGCGCGTCGTGCGCGTCATCAGCCGCGTGCCGAGGTCGTCTTCGAGCAGGCGGATAAAGCGGCCGAGCGCCGACGGCAGCATGTCGAGCCGCTGCGCGGCGCGGCCAAAATGCAGTTCCTCGGCCGCCGCCACGAAACAGCGCAATTGATGCAGGTCCATCGGTCCTCCGGGCGGGATTATATCAATTTTTTGTATAAATGGGAGGCGGTTGCTGATCAACGGCGGCGGCCGCAGGATGCGCCGAGAGCAAGGCTCGGCAAGCCGTCATTGCGAGCGCAGCGAAGCAATCCACGCCGCCGCTTGCGGTGAGATGGATTGCTTCGTCGCTTCGCTCCTCGCAATGACGGCACGATCAACGATGGCCGTTCCCAAGGAGATTTCGATGCGTGAATATTCAATCGCGGCCATCCCCGCCGATGGTATCGGCCCGGAAGTGATCGCTGCCGGCGTGCAGGCGCTGGAGAGCCTGCAGAAGCGTCTCGGCGACGTGAAATTCAACGTCGAGACCTTCAATTGGGGCTCCGACTACTACCGCAAGCACGGCGTGATGATGCCGGCCGACGGCCTCGCGACCTTGAAAAAGTTCGACGCGATCTATTTTGGCGCGGTCGGCGCGCCCGACGTTCCCGATCACATCACGCTGTGGGGGCTGCGCCTGCCGATCTGCCAGGGGTTTGATCAATATGCCAATGTGCGCCCGACCAGAATCCTGCCCGGCATCACCTCGCCGCTCCGCCACGCCGGGCCCGGCGACCTCGACTGGGTGATCGTGCGCGAAAACTCCGAAGGCGAATATGCCGGCTGCGGCGGCCGCGTCCATCGCGGGCTGCCGGAGGAAGTCGGCACAGAGGTTGCCGTTTTCACCCGCGTCGGCGTCCAGCGCATCATGCGCTACGCCTTCCGCCTGGCGCAGTCGCGCCCACGAAAACTGCTCACCGTTGTGACAAAATCGAACGCGCAGCGTCATGGCATGGTGATGTGGGACGAGATCGCCGACGAGGTCTCGAAAGAATTTCCCGATGTCACCTGGGACAAGATGCTGGTCGATGCGATGACGGTGCGCATGACGCTGAAGCCGCAGAGCCTCGACACCATCGTCGCGACCAACCTCCATGCTGATATTCTGTCAGACTTGGCCGGCGCGCTGGCCGGCAGCCTCGGTGTGGCGCCGACCGCGAACATCGATCCCGAGCGGCGCTTTCCTTCGATGTTCGAGCCGATCCACGGCTCGGCGTTCGACATCACCGGCAAGGGCACCGCCAATCCGGTGGCGAGTTTCTGGACCGCGTCGCAGATGCTCGATCATCTCGGCGAGTCCGAGGCGTCGGCACGGTTGATGCGCGCCGTGGAAAAGGTCACGGGCGACGGCATCACCACGCCCGATGTCGGCGGTACCGCGACGACAAAGGATGTCACCCAGGCCGTCGTGGATGCCATCCATAGCTCCAACGTGTGACGCCACGTCACCGGCGTGGCGGACCGTGCGCGAGGCAAAAATGCCCGTGCAATAAATCAGAACAAGAATTTGGGAGGTGCAGATGCAAATGAGAAAGACGGCCGCCATTGCGCTGGCATTCGCCATGGTCAGTTCTGCAAGCCAGGCGCAGAACTACCCGAGCCGGCCGATCACGCTGCTGGTCCCGTTCGCCGCCGGCGGCGCCACCGACACGGTGGCGCGGGTGACCGCGCAGTCGATGTCGAAACTGCTCGGACAGACGATTGTCGTCGAGAACGCCACAGGCGCCGGCGGCACCATCGCGGCGACGCGGGCCTCGCGCGCAGAACCGGACGGCTATACGATCCTGATCCACCACATCGGCATCTCCACGGCGGCGACGCTCTATCGCAAGCTCGCCTACGACACCAAAATGGCGTTCGCGCCGATCGGCCTCGTCACCAACGCGCCGATGACGATCATCGGCCGTCCCGATCTGCCGCCCAATACGCTCGCCGAGCTCGTCACCTACATCAAGGCCAATGGTGACAAGATGACCTTTGGCAATGCCGGCTTAGGGGCCGCGTCGCATCTCTGCGGCATGCTGTTTATGACGGCAGTCGGCAAGGAAATCCTCACCGTGCCCTACAAGGGTAATGCGCCGGTCATGAACGATCTGATCGCCAAGCAGATCGACCTGTCCTGCGACCAGACCACCAACACCACTGGCCCGATCGCGTCGAAGCTGATCAAGGCCTACGCCATCACCACGAAGACGCGGCTCGAGTCGATGCCCGATCTTCCGGCTGCCGACGAATCCGGGCTGAAGGGGTTTGAAGTCGCCGCCTGGCACGGCATCTATGCGCCCAAGGGCACGCCCGACGATATCATTCAAAAGCTCGCCAAGACGCTGCAAGAGGCACTGCGCGACCCCGATCTTGTGAAGCGGTTCAACGACATCAACACCGAGCCTGTCCCGCAGAACGAAGCGACGCCCGAAGCCCTGAAGGCGAAACTGATCAGCGAGGTCGATCGCTGGGCGCCGATCATCAAGGCGGCCAATCAGTTCGCGGATTGAGGAAGCGCCTGAAAAGTTTCAGCGCTCGCCGCCGAACAGCGCGGCGTTGCGCAGCGTGAACAGAGGCGCATGAGCAAAGCCGCGCCTCACGGCACTAAATTTAGAGTGGCGGAGGCGCGGCTGTGCATAGGCCGCTTACGTACCGGGCGTTTTGACGACCAGTTTTATGTTGAAGAGGCTGACGTCCTTGAACGGGTTCGGCGCGCCTTCGATGGTGCCCGTGCCCTTGGCGTTCGCATACGCACCCGTGCCCGAGAGGATCGTATACTCGCCGTTTGACCGGCCGTCTTTGAGCGTGCCGGTGTAACGCGCCGTTATCGAGCCCTCCTCGAACGTGTAGGTGCTGTAGCCGTAGTAGGGTCCCGAGCCTTTAAGCAAGTCTGCGGAATGGACGAACTCTTTCACCCCGAGACGGCCGTCCTTGAAGACGGTGACGCCAAAAAATTTGCCGGACATGACCGTCTGTCCTTCGACGTTGGCGGCCTCTGTGACCTTGACATCGATAGGCTTGACGATGAGCTTGAACTCTAGCACCTGTTCTCCGGCTACAGCGGTCGACGCCGAAATGGCCAGAGCCACGCCAGAAAGGAAAACGGCGAGAGACTTGCGCATGTGCTCCTCCTGCGTTTGCTGATGTGGAATGCTGCCGTGCCTCGCCAGCGGCTGACGTTCCTGGGATTGTCCAGCATGCAGGCTCGGACACAACTATAGGTCCGAGCGACGGAGGAAAGGTTCAGCGCTTGATCTCGTGATCCTCACCACCAGCGGGGCGGTCCCAAAGAAGCAATTCCACGCCAACTCCGAGCGCACGGCAGCGCAAATTCTGGTGCTTTGTCGGAAACCGGAGCTTGATCGATGTCAAAGGCCCGGGAAATCTCCGGGAACCTCGTCCTCCCATTTTTCGGCGATGAAACGCCTATACAGCGTGGAACCACCAGGCCCATCGGCGCGCGTCAGATCATCTCGGAAATTAGCTTCGACGATATCGCCGGATGCGAGCTTTTGGCTGCGAGTTCATGGATTGAGGCGACCTTCGCGCCTCGCGCTCAGCGCTCGCCGCCGAACAGCGCGCGCGCATTGCCGTGCGCGACCTGCGCCGCGACCTTCGGCGGTAATTGCGTGAGCCAGGCGCGATAGCCGGCCATGATCTCGCCGTAGCTGTCCCAACGCTCGTTGATCCAGGTGTCGGAGCCGAGCAGGAAACGGTCCGGGAAACTCTCGAATAGCGCGCGCCATTCGGCGGTCAGCTTGCCGCCGCCGTCGGTGATGCCGCCGCGATAGGACAGTTCGCCCCACAGCTTCGGATATTTCGTCAGCATCTCCGCAACGCGGTCGGTCGAAAGGCTGAAGCCGGTATGGGCCCAGATGATGCGGGCGCGCGGATTGTGGCGCATCAGGATCTCGACGGCCACGTCGTCGGCATGGGCATGCAGATAGAGGTCGTGCTCTACCGCGAAATCGACGGTTTTCTTCACCCATTCGGTGTCGGCGGCCTTGCCCGAGATATGGAATTCGCCGATGCCACGGTAATAGCCGCGTTTGAACTCGTCCTGCACGAGGTCGAATATGAAGGGATCGCCGAACCAGGTCTGGATGTCGGCGCGCACCCGGTACGGCCGGATGAATGGAACGATCTGCAGGCCCTGCGGCTTCGCGTCCATCAGCGCATGCGTGCCGGTGTTGGGACGGCTGGTGGCGAGGATGCCGGTAACCCGGTGTTTTCTGAACAGCGCCAGCACCTCGTCGATGCTATAATGGGGCTTTGGCTCCCAATTGTAGTGCAGGTGGGCGTCGAAGATTTCGATCGCCTCGTCAGCCCTCGCCTGCCCGACCGTACCCGCCATCCATGCGAGCGCCATGACGGCGGCGCATCGCAATGCGGATAGAACCAGTTGCCCGATGGCGCTCATTCGGCGGCGACCACGTGCGGCCGCTCCTCGCCCGGCTCTTCCAGTTGCGGTTCGAGCTTGCGCCGCAGGCGGCGGTCAACGCGGTCGAGATAGATGTAGATCACCGGCGTGATGTACAGCGTCAGGAGCTGGGACAGGCAGAGGCCGCCGACCACGGCGATGCCGAGCGGCTGGCGCAGTTCGGCGCCGGCGCCCGCACCCAGGGCAATCGGCAGCGTGCCGAAGATCGCGGCAAACGTCGTCATCATGATCGGGCGGAAGCGCAGCAGCGCCGCCTCGCGGATCGCGTGTTCGGCGCTCAAGCCGACGCGGCGGCGCTCCAGCGCGAAGTCGACCATCATGATGGCGTTCTTCTTGACGATGCCGACCAGCATCACGATGCCGATCATGGCAATCACCGACATCTCCATCCCGAACAGCATCAACGTCAGGATCGCGCCGATGCCGGCCGACGGCAGGCCGGAGATGATCGTGATCGGATGGATGAAGCTTTCATACAGGATGCCGAGGATGACGAAGGCGGCAAACACCGCCGCGAGGATCAGGACGCCCTGCCCGCGCAGCGAATCCTGGAACACCTGCGCGGTGCCTGAGAAGCCGGTCGCAATCGTCGCCGGCAAGTTGGATGCCTGCTCGAGTTCGGTGATCTTGTCGACCGCATAGCCCAGTGAATAGCCGGGCGCGAGGTTGAAGGAGATCGTTACCGCGGGCTGCTGAGCCTGATGGTTGATCTGGAGCGGACCGACGGTTGGAACCAGTTTTGCCACCGCCGACAGCGGGATGGTCTGGTTGTTCTGCGTCTTCATATAGAGCTTGGAGAGGTCCGACGGATCGACCCGGAACTGCGGCTGGACTTCCAAGATGATCTGGTAGTCGTTCGACGGCATATAGATCGTGCCGACCTGGCGCGAGCCGTAGGCGTTATAGAGTTGGTTGCGAACCTGGTCGACAGTGACGCCGTAGACCGCCGCCTTCTCGCGGTCGATATCGACCGTCATCTGCGGGTTCTTGATGTAGAGGTCGGTGGTGACGTCGAGCAGGCCCGGCAGCTTCTCGATCTTCTCGCGCATCTCGGGCGCCAGCCGGTACAGCGACTCGGTATCGCCGCTCTGCATCACGTACTGATACTGACTCTTGGAAATCCGGCCGCCGATATTGAGGTTCTGGATCGGCTGGAAGAACGCCTGCATGCCGGGAATCTGGCGCGCCTGAAGCCTCAGCCGGCCTATGATCGTGCTGAGATTGTCACGCTCCTTTTTCGGCTTCAGCGCGATGAACAGGCGTCCGTAATTCGCCGTGGCGTTGGGACCGCCGGCACCGACGGTGGAGTTGATATATTCGATCGCGGGATCGGATCTCAGCACGGCGACCAGCGCCTGCTGCCGCTCCTTCATCGCATCAAAGGAGGTGTCGGTGGCAGCCTCGGTCACGCCAATCAAAAAGCCGGTGTCCTCCTGCGGGAAGAAGCCCTTCGGCACGATCATGTAGAGGTAGATGGTGCCGCCCAGTGTGCCCAGCGTCACCAATAGCATCAGGAATTTGCGGGCCAGCACCCAGTCGAGCGTCCACTCATAGGCACGCAGCCAGGATTCGAACATCCTTTCGAAGACGCGGAGCACGATGTTCGGCCGCCGGGTCGCGTCATGGGCGCGCAGTACCCGGGCGCACAGCATCGGCGTCAGCGTCAGCGAGACAAATCCGGACACCACGATCGCGACCGAAATCGTCACGGCGAATTCACGGAACACGCGGCCGACGATACCGCCCATCAGCAGCACCGGAATGAACACGGCGATCAGCGAGAACGTGATCGAGATGATGGTAAAGCCGATCTCGCGGGCGCCCTTCAGCGCTGCCTCGAACGGCCGCATGCCGTGCTCGATATGGCGGACAATGTTTTCCAGCATGACGATGGCATCGTCGACCACGAAGCCGACCGATAGCGTCAGCGCCAGCAGCGTCATGTTGTTGATGGAGTAGTCGAGCGCGTACATCACCGCGCAGGTGCCGAACAGCGAGATCGGAACCGCCAGCGCTGGAATGAAGGTCGCGGATGCCGAGCGCAGGAACAGGAAGATGACCAGGATCACCAGCCCGATCGCGATCAAAAGCGTTTCCTCGACGTCGGCCACCGCCTGACGGATAGAAATGGAGCGGTCCATCAGCACGTTGATCGAAACCGACGGCGGGATCTGCGCGCGCAGCACCGGGAATTTCGCCAGAATGGAATCGACAACCGCCACGGTGTTGGCGTCCGGCTGTTTCTGGATGCCGAGCACGATGGCACGCTCGTTGTTGAGCCAGCTCGCGACCCGCTCGTTCTCGACGCTGTCGTAGATCCGCGCCACCTCGTCGAGCTTTACCGGGGAACCGTTGCGCCAGGCCACCACGATCTGGCGATAGTCTATCGCCTTGTCCATCTGGCCCGAGGCCTGCAACGCCACGTCCTGTTTCGGCCCGTTCAGCGTGCCGACCGGGGTCGAGGAATTGGCGCGCGACACCGCCGTGCGGATATCCTCGAGCGACAGCCCGCGGGCCGCGGCAGCCTCGGGATCGGCCTGGACGCGAATGGCGAATTTCTGCGCGCCGTAGACGCTGACCTGGGCGACGCCCGGAATCTGCGAGAGCGTCTGGCCGATGGTGATGTCGGCATATTCGTGGACCGCCGACAGCGGCAGCGTCGACGAGTTGAGCACGACGAACAGAACGGGGAAATCGGCCGGGTTCACTTTGCGGAAGCTCGGCGGGATGATCATCTCGACCGGCAGCCTTCGCTGCGCGATGGTCAGCGCGGTCTGAACGTCCAGCGCCGCGGCATCGATGTTGCGGTTGAGATCGAACTGGATGGTGATCGTGCTGGTGCCCTGCGACGAGTTCGACGACATCGAGGAGATGCCGGCGACCGTGGAGAGCTGGCGTTCAATGACGCCAGCGACCGACGCCGCCATGGTATCCGCGCTGGCGCCCGGCAGCGTCGCGGTAACGGCAATGGTCGGAAAATCGACCCGCGGCAGCGCCGAGACCGGCAACAGGCGGAAGCCGAAGATGCCGAACGCGATGATCGACGCCGTGATCAGCGTCGTCATGACCGGCCGGCGGATGCAGAGTTCGGACAGGGTCATTGGCTAAGCCCCGGCCTTCTTGGCTCGCGGCTCGACCCGCGATCCGTCCGACAGCAGTAATTGCCCGTCGACCACCACGCTCTCGTCGCCGGCGAGCCCTTCCGAGATCACCGACAAGCCCTGCGCGGTGCGGTCGACCGTGACCGGATGGACCTTGGCTGTGCCGTCCTTGACCACGAAGACGAAATTGCCGCTCTGGCTCCGCTGCACGGCGACCGTCGGCACCACGACCGAATCTTCGCTGCGGATGATGAGCTTGGCCGCGACCAACGTGCCCGGCCACAAGGTCTCGTTCTCGTTGTTCATGATCCCGCGCACGGTGACCATTCCGGTGGCCATATCCACGGTGTTTTCAACCATCGCGACCTTGCCGCTCTCGGAGCGCTGATGGCCGGGGATGGTGGCGGTGACGCCGGAGACGCCTTTCGCCATCGATTCACGCAAGTCCGCCAGCACGCGCTGCGGGACCGAGAAGGTCACGTAGACCGGCGCCATCTGGTTGATGACCGCAAGCGGGGTGGTATCGGCCGGACGCACGAAATTGCCGACCTTCACGTTGGCGACGCCGATCCGTCCGGAGAACGGCGCGCGGATCGTGGTGTAGCTCTTCTGGACCTTCAGATTGTCGAGCGCGGCTTGATCGGCCTTGATGGTGCCGGTCAGGATGTCGGACTGGGTCCTGGCATTATCGACATTGACCTGTGTTGTGGCGCCCTTGCCGACGAGGTCGTTGAAGCGGCGGAGGTCGCGCTGCGCGCCCTCGAGCTGCGCCTGATCCTTGGCGAGCACGCCCTCGGCCTGCTCGATCTGGGCGTCGATCTGGCGGCTGTCCAGCGTGAACAGCAGATCGCCTTCGTTGACCTTGGCGCCGTCCTCGAAATGAACCGCGACGATGGTGGTCTCCAGCCGCGACTTCAGCGCCACGCTGGAGATCGGCGTCACCATCCCGATGGCGTCGACATCGACCGGCATCGATTTGCGCTCCGCCTTGGCGAGTTCGACGGAAACCATCCGCGGACGCTGCGGGCCCTGGGCGTTGCTGCTGCCGCCCATCCACGAGGAGCGGGTGATAAAACCGGCCGCCGTGGCGATGGCGATAGCGCCGACGAGAAGGATTACGGAACGCTTTTTCATATTTTTTCACGCCCGCCTGCCCCGGATAAGGACGGGCAGGTCTTCTCCTAGCCCCTTGACGGCGATCTTCGCGCCTTATTTCTAAACGGTTATCACAGCCTCGCTGCACATGGTATGCCACTGCCGGAACAATGTGTAGTTACAATCCCGAGCCATTTTATGCGCGTTGCAACCTGGAACGTTAATTCGATCCGCCAGCGGCTCGAGCACCTCCTGACCTGGCTCAGGGAATGCTCGCCCGACATCGTCTGCCTGCAGGAAATCAAATGCGTGGACGATGCGTTCCCGCGGCTGGAGATCGAGGCGCTCGGCTACAACGTCGTCACCCACGGCCAAAAGACCTTCAACGGTGTCGCGCTACTGTCGAAACTGCCGTTCGACGAGACCAAATCCGGCCTGGCCGGCGACGACGAGGACGCCCACGCCAGATTTCTCGAAGGCGTGGTGACGCTCAAGACCGGGGTCATGCGGATCGCCTGCCTCTATCTGCCCAACGGAAACCCGCCGGACACCGAAAAATACCCCTACAAACTCAAATGGATGTCGCGACTTCTTGAGTATTCGAAGGAGCGGCTTAAGGCGGAAGAGCCGCTGGTGCTCGCAGGCGACTTTAACGTCATTCCAGCGGCAGCCGACGTCTATAACCCCGCCGCCTGGGGCAACGACGCGCTGTTCCGTCCGCAAACCCGCGAGGCCTTCCAGTCCCTCCTCGGCCTTGGCCTCACCGATGCGCTGCGCGCGGTGACCGACGAGCCAGGCCTCTACACCTTCTGGGACTATCAGGCGGGCGCCTGGCAGAAGAACTGGGGCCTGCGAATCGATCACCTCCTGCTGTCGCCGCAGGCGAGCGACCTGCTGACCAATGTCGGGATCGACAGCTATGTGCGCGCCTGGGAGAAGCCGTCCGACCACGTCCCGGTATGGGCGGATTTCGATCTGGAGACGGCGTGAGCGCATCAGGCGCGAAGGTTGCGATTAGGGACGCAGTGCCCGAAGATGCCGCTGCCGCCTGCCACGTCCTCAGAGAATCGATCTCGCAATTATGCATTGCCGACCACGGCAACGATCCGGTGATCTTGAACGCATGGCTGGCCAACAAGACCCCGGAAATCGTGGCGGGATGGACAAGGCAGGAGGGAAACTCGCTTCTCGTTGCGGTCGAGGGCGATGCCGTCCTGGCTGTCGGGGCCGTAACCGACGCCGGCGAGATCAGGCTGAACTATGTCGCACCCGATGCGCGGTTTCGCGGCGTCAGCCGTGCGTTGCTGAGGGCGCTCGAAGCCAGAGCCGCCGAGCGAGGCAATCGCCGTTGCACCTTGACCAGCACCGAGACCGCGCATCGCTTCTATCAGTCGGCGGGGTATATCGATGACGGCGCACCGACCAGAAAGTTCGGCACGGCTGGCGGCTATCCGATGTCGAAGGATATCGGCGCGGAGCCGTAGGGCGGGCAAAGCCAACGGATCGCACGAATGCGCGCCTGATGTTAGAATCGCAGGGTGAGCAAAGCGCGGCGTGCCCCCATTCACGCCAGCGATGTCGGAGAGATGGTGGGCACGGCGCAAAAGCGCCTTTGCCCACCCAACAATCGCCCGTCAGTCCCGCTTGCCCTGCACCCAGTGCTCGAGCATCTGTAGCGCCGTGGCGCGGTCGTCGTCGGAGGCCTTGGCGAAAGCGCGGTTGTAGCTTTCGCGAATCCAGGTCTCTTCGGGCGCGGCGTTGTCGCGCGCCAGCGTCAGCCACATCAGGCCGCGGGCAGCCTGCCGCGGCAGCCGGTCGCCGTTGAACAGCATCTGGCCGAGCATGGCTTGCGCCTGATGCTGGCCCTTCTGGGCGGCCAGACCAAGCCAGCGCGCGCCATAGCGGAAGTCGTCCCGCGAGGCGTCCGGGGTCTTCAGATAGAGCCGCGCTAGATCGTATTGCGCGTCGGCGTTGCCGAAATAGGACGCGGCATAGGAGAACATCTCCCGGGCGCGATCAGTGTCGGGCTTGATCTTGGAATTGGGGATGCCGTTGAGGTAGTAGCGGCCCAGCGCGACGAAGGCATTGGCGACGATCACCGCCTGCGGCGCCGAAGGGCTGTCCTCGGCATGCGCGTTGGCGATGCGGCTGAAATATTCGAAAGCGCGCAGGTCGTCCTGGATGACGCCATTGCCATCGGCATACATCCGGCCAAGCTTCCACTGCGCGACGGGATGGCCACCCTCGGCGGCGTATTGCAGCGAAGTCAGCGAGGATGCAGCAACCGCCGTTGCCGTCGCGGGCGCCGGCGGAGCCTTCTTCAGGGCCTGCGCAGTGACGGCCTGCGCGGCGGGCTGATTCATCACGGGCAGCGCTGCGTCCGGCTTCACCGGCGCGCCGTCAAATGCGAATCCGGGAGCCGCCACCGGCGCGGCCCCTAGCATCAACGCAAATATGATACGCCTAGATATCCGCATAACATTGTTTCTCGTGCGCACCGCCAGGATGGGTCACAGCCCCGTCCACCGCCGGCCCAACCTGTTGGGCATATTTCCACAGCGCACCCGACGTATGGTTAGTCTGTCGAGGTGCCCATTTGGTTTTACGTTCGGCGAGTTCGGCGTCGGTCAATTTTACGTTAAGAGTCCCGACCTCGGCGTCGATCTCGATAATGTCACCATTTTGCAACAGGGCGATCGGACCGCCCACCGCTGCTTCCGGTCCGACATGGCCGATGCAGAAGCCGCGGGTGGCGCCGGAGAACCGGCCGTCGGTGATCAAAGCGACCTTGCCGCCCATCCCCTGCCCGGTCAGCGCCGCCGTGGTCGAGAGCATCTCCCGCATGCCGGGACCGCCGCGCGGCCCCTCGTAGCGGATCACGATGACCTCGCCTTCCTTGTAGGTTCGCTTCTGGACGGAATCGAAGGCGTCCTCTTCCCGATCAAAGCAGCGGGCAGGACCGGCAAATTTCAACTTCGACATGCCCGCGACCTTCACGATCGCACCCTCCGGCGCGAGATTACCCTTCAGCCCGACAACGCCTCCCGTGACGGTGATCGGGTTGTCGGCGGACCGCACTACATCCTGGTGCGGATTCCATTTCACGCTCTTGAGGTTTTCGGCGATCGTCCGGCCCGTGACGGTTAGGCAGTCTCCGTGCAGGTGGCCATTGTCGAGCAGCGTCTTCATCAGAAGCGGTATGCCGCCAACCTCGAACATGTCTTTGGCAACATAACGGCCCCCTGGCTTCAAATCCGCGACATAAGGAGTCTTTTTGAAGATTTCGGCGACATCAAATAAGTCAAACTTGATCCCGCACTCATGCGCGATCGCCGGCAGGTGCAGCGCAGCATTGGTCGAGCCGCCGGAGGCAGCCACGACGGCCGCGGCGTTCTCCAGCGAGCGGCGGGTGACGATATCGCGCGGCCGGATGTTGGCTGCAATCAGCTCCAGAATCTTCTCGCCGGCGGCGGCGCAAAACGCGTCCCGAATCTCGTAAGGCGCTGGCGCTCCTGCCGAATACGGCAGCGCCAGGCCGATCGCCTCGGACACCGTCGCCATGGTGTTGGCGGTGAATTGTGCGCCGCACGCACCGGCTGAGGGGCAGGCCACCCGCTCGATTTCGTCGAGATCGGCATCGGACATTTCGCCGACCGAGTGCTTGCCGACGGCCTCGAACATGTCCTGCACCGTGACCTGCTGGCCACGGAAATTGCCCGGCAGAATCGAGCCGCCATAGATGAAGATCGAGGGCACGTTGAGCCGGACCATTGCCATCATCATGCCCGGCAGCGACTTGTCACAACCGGCCAGCCCGACCAAGGCGTCATAGGCGTGGCCGCGGACGGTGAGCTCGACCGAATCGGCGATGCACTCCCTCGACGGCAGCGACGAGCGCATGCCGTCATGGCCCATGGCGATGCCGTCGGTCACGGTGATGGTGCAGAATTCGCGCGGGGTGCCGCCGGCGGCCGCAACGCCCTTCTTGACCGCCTGGGCCTGGCGCATCAGCGAGATGTTGCAGGGTGCGGCCTCATTCCAGCAGGACGCGACGCCAACGAAAGGCTGGTGGATCTGCTGGGTGGTCAGCCCCATCGCGTAGAGATAGGACCGATGGGGAGCGCGCTCCGGCCCCTCCGTCACGTGACGGCTCGGCAACCTCTTCTTGATGTCGGTCTTGGCGTCCATCCGTGGAACCTGTTTCCTAGCTATCTCCTTGTCGGTCTCGGGAGCAATTTCCCGTCGCCTTCGGGCCAATCAGCTTTGAAAGAAATGGTTTCATGGAGGGGTGTGGCTAAATAGCGGCGCAGGCAAGAGCCGGACGGGGTGGTTAACCAAATGTTCCCTCACTGTTGCGGCCACGCAACAATCGTGGCGCGGCGGCAACCATTATTCGGGCTTATCAGGCCCACCGTGTTGCCACTTTCGCCGGATCACCCGATTTCGAGCGCTAGACCAAGCGCCCGAGTGGACGGGTCGCAACCTGGGGGGCGATCGTGGCAGAAGTCTCCGCTGCATCTCGCCTCGCCCGCTCATGCGACCAAATTGGATTCGGCGACACGACTGTGCGTCGCCGGGGAATCGCAAAGCGCAACCCGATCGACATCGCTGCAGCCGATTCCTTGATCGCCTGCCGCAGCTGCAGCGCTCCGAAAGTTACAGAGCCTGACATCAATCGCGTTCGAAGCGATCGCGTCAATTTTGTGCGGCCGATACTTTTTCCGTCAGTTTTTCGTCACGCATGATGCTTGCCGCGACAGGCGGCAGCAGCGGATTGATCCGATCATTGCCTAGACGAAACAACGTCGTACGCGATTTGTCGCGGAGGTTTGATCGCCGACACAATCGACGGATGCGCGCAAGCGCGCGGTCGCAGAGATGCCTTTCGCGTCACCATATTGCCCCTGCGAAACGCAAATCCGCCGCGCGCACGTCCAGCCACCGGCCCGTTTTCCTGCTCTTCCTTCGATGCGGGTGAAGGATCCTGCCTCACGTCCTTCCCGCGCGCATCACGCGAGGCTTTCCCAAAGTCCGTGGTCGTTTTTAGTACGTGAGGCCTCTGAGTAAGAGGTTTGAATAATGGCACGCTTCAATCTGAACAGCTTGTTCGGCAACGACCGCTTCGAAGATTTTTTCGCCAGGTTCGGCGGCGGCAGCTCCGACCATGATCATCTGAACGGGACAACGGGCAACAACACGTTGTTCGGGGGTGCCAAGGAAGACACCCTCGCCGGCATGGCCGGTAGCGACACGCTCAACGGCGGCTCCGGCGCCGACAAGGTGTGGGGCGGCTCGGGCAACGACAACCTGTCAGGCGGCTCCGGCGCTGACCTTCTCGTCGGCGGCTTCGGCGCCGACCGGATGGATGGCGGCACCGGCAACGACGTGTTGCTCAGCCGGTCGGATGCCGGCGAGATGGTCGCGGCGCAGGATGGCAAGACGCAGATCTTCGCGACTGAAACCGCTGCGTTCAAGGCCGTCAACGATACGCTGACCGGCGGCGCCGGCGGCGATACCTTCCGCTTCGAAGGCATGGTGAACGCCAAGGACGAGATCGTCGCAAAGCACGTCAATGCCGACGGCACCATCGACTGGGTTGGCGTGACCGGCGAGAACGGCGCCACTCACGATCACTGGGTCGACGGCTTCGGCAACGACGTGATCCGCGACTTCAATCGCGCCCAGGGCGACAAGATCGAAATCTCGGCGCACACCGCCGAGGTCAAGTCGATCCAGCACAAGGACAGCAATGGCGACGGCAAGAACGACTACAGCGTAATCACCGTCATCAGCCAGCAGGGCAATGCCGGCGCGCATGACGAGGATCTGCTCGGCACCATCACCGTCTACGGCAATCTGGTGAAGCAAAGCGATATCGCCGTTACCCAGACGGTGTACGGCGCTTACGAGAAGGTCGGCGAACTCGGCGGCGCGCACTTCGACCTGGAGGACGACGGCGTGCTCGCCGGTGGCGGCACCGACGGCGGCCACCACAACGAGGCCACCGCGATGGCCAACATGGCGATGTACGGCTAAGCCGAAAACAACAAGACACAATCACGGACAAGGCCGCCTCCCGGCCCTTGTCCTCCAGCGTCCGGTGTCGATTCAGCGTCGCCGGGCGCTGGACTGCGTCGAGAGCGTGTAGCCCGCATGAGCACAGCGATATGCGGGGCATCGTTTCCCGCATTCGCTGCGCTCATGCGGGCTACGAAGCAACGACTACGTCTCAATCCACCTTCACATTGGCGGCCTTGATCATCGGCCACCATTTTGCGCCCTCGGCCTTCTGCGAGGTGCCGATCGCTTGCGGCATTGAGCCCGTGAAGTGACGAACGGAAAGCAGCTGCGCGGCGCTACGCTTGGGAACCTTTGAGTTCCATTCGGCCTTATTTTGCGCGCATTTGTTGCATTGACGTGACAATTGCGCTCAAGCGTTGTGGTAATCTTTCGAACAGTTCGGGCCAAGCGCATCACGCGATCTCTTGGTTTCGACAGTGTTTGTGACGTGGCTTTCGCAGGGGGACCATGGAATGAACCGATGCTTACGCTCGTTGTCCTGTTTTTTCACATTAGCTGGACTCGCTCTCTTCTCGACGGATGCGACCGCGCGGGCCAGCCATAAGCCACACGCCCAGAAGGCGCACGAAGCGAGCAAGAAGTCGCACGTGGCCAAGCAGGCTCGCTCCCATCGCAGCGCTGCGCACGGAAAACGCCGGCACGCCAAGCACGCTTCCTCACAACACAAGGCGAAGCGGCCGGAGGCTCCGCCTGCTCCCAAGGAGGCCGTCGCTCCGCTGACGGGCGATCTTGCGCTGGTAAAGGAAGCCATCGATCTCGCTCGCAAGGCAAAGACCGAAGAGGCAACGGAGATCAGGAACAGGATCGCGGATCCGGCGGCGCAAAAGCTCGTCGAGTGGTTCATCCTGCGCCACCCGGCGACGACAGCGACTTTCAGCCGTTACGCGGCGTTCATCGCCGCCAATCCGGAATGGCCGAGCGCGGCGTTGCTGCGCCGGCGCGCAGAGGCGCGGCTATGGGAGCAGCGCAGCGATGCGGCGACGGTTCGCGGCTTCACCGGCGATCGGCCGACCTATGCCAAGGGCAAGTTGGCGCTGGCGCGCGTGCTGCTGGCAGAGGGCGATCGGGACGGCGCGGCCAGGCTGGCGCGCGACGCATGGCGATCGGACGAATTGTCGGAGCGCCTGGAGACCGACGCGCTCGAGACGTTCCGCGACCTTCTCAATCGCGATGACCACCGTGCGCGCATGAACAAGCGCATCGGCGTCAAGGATCTCGCCGGCGCCAAGCGCGCCGCGCGGCGTCTTGGCGACGACGAGCTTGCGATCGTGAAGGCTTGTGCCCTGGTCAGGGGAAAAGCGGACAAGGCGAAGGATGCACTCGACGATGTCGCAGTCGAGGCCCGGCAGGATCTCGGGTACACCCTTTGCCGCATTCAGTGGATGCTCGCCCAAAACCGCATTGACGATGCAGCCGGCCTGATGCTGGCCGCGGCACCCGAGACCATGGCGCTGCAGGACACTGATCAATGGTGGCGCGAGCGCCGTATGCTCGCCCGCAAGCTGCTCGATGACGGCAAGTTCCAGACCGCCTACCAGGTGATCCGCCCCGCCGCGCTGCCGGCCAATGAATACTACCGGTCCGACTTCCACTTCATGTGCGGCTGGATTGCCCTGCGCTACCTCGACGACCCCGCCACCGCGGCCCGGCATTTCGCCCGGATCGATGAGGGACAGGTCAATCCGACCGTGCTGGCGCGGGCGAACTACTGGCGCGGGCGCGCCGCCGAAGCCCTCGGCGAGAAAGACGCGATGCGCTCAAACTACGAAGCGGCCGCGCGCTATCCGACCGCCTATTACGGGCAACTCGCGCGCGCCAGGCTTGGCCGCGACCGGATCGAACTGCGGGCCCCCTCGCCCGTGCTCGCCTCCGCCGATGTGCCGGCCACCGACGAACGCGTGCGCGCCGCCGAGATGCTCTACGAGATCGGCGAGCGCGATGTCGTGCTCTATTTTGCCGCCGATCTCGGCGAACAAAGCTCCGACGTAACCTTGCTCGAAGCGCTCGGCGAGCTCACCGGCCGCCGCAACGACGCCCGCGCGATGCTGCAGATCGGAAAGCCCTCGCTCGGCCGCGGACTGCCGCTCGACCATTACGCCTTTCCCACCATCGGGATTCCGCCGCACCGTCAGCACGCCCCCGAAATTGAGCTCAGCATGATTTATTCGGTGGCGCGCACGGAGAGCGCGTTCGACCAGCGCGACAAGTCTGCGGCAAATGCCGTCGGCCTGATGCAGGTGACGCCGGAAGCGGGACGCGATACCGCGAAGCGCTTCAAGGTCAGCTACGACTGGGACCGCATGGTTTCCGATCCCGTCTACAACACGCAGATGGGCGCCGCAGAACTGAGCGCGCTACTGAGTGAATACAAGGGCAATCACATCATGACCTTTGCCGGCTACAATGCCGGCCGGGGCCGGGTGCGGGACTGGGTCAAGGCCTATGGCGATCCGCGGGACCCCAAGGTTGATCCGGTTGACTGGGTCGAGCGCATTCCGTTTTCGGAGACGCGAAACTATGTCCAGCGCGTGATGGAAAATTTGGCGGTCTACCGCGTGCGGTTTGACAACGACACCGTCGTGGCGTCGAAGCCCAACCAGCGCGTCAATACGCAGGAGGTGAATGCGGCACCGCCGACGGGCTCGCAGTGAGCGTACCTGGACGGCAGATTAGCGCAGCGCGCAATCCACCGCGTCACGGTGAATAAACCGCGGGTTGCGCCTTCCGCTTCGAGCCGTGCCACATCCGCCGCCGGTTTACGGAGGTGACATCAATCCACCTTCACATTGGCGGCCTTGATCATCGGCCACCATTTCGCGATCTCGGCCTTCTGCCAGGCACCGAGCGCTTCGGGTGTCAATTTGTCCTTGGGCGGCATTTGCAGTCCGAGATTTTCGAGCTGCTTGCGCACCGCCGGATCGCCCAACGCATCCACCGTCGCTGCATTCAGCTTGGCGACGACGTCCTTCGGCGTGTCCCTGGGCACCCAGAGGCCGGACCACAGCGTCATGTGGAAACCCGGCAGCCCCGCTTCGTCCACGGTCGGGATGTCGGAGGCGGATTCGACGCGCTTGGAGTCGGTGATGGCATAAGCGCGGATGTTGCCGGCGCGCACCTGTCCGATCGAGTTCGAGGTCTGGTCGACGATCATGTCGATCTGGCCGGCGACGAGATCGTTCATCGCGGGGCCGGTGCCGCGGTATGGCACATATTGCAGCTTGATGCCGGAGACGTTCTCGAAATAGAGCCCGGCGATATGGCTGCCGGAGCCGGCGCCTGCCGTGCCCGCGGTCACCGGCGTCGGCTGCGCCTTCAGCCACGCCAGAAATTCCTTCAGCGACGTTGCGGGAACCGCCTTCTTGCTGACGATGATCATCGGATTGCTCGGCAGCAGCGCAACCGGTTCAAGATCGGTGACGAGGTCATAGCCGAGCTTGTAGATCGCGCCATTGGCGACGTGGGTGCCGAGATGCCCGAAGCTGACCGTGTAGCCGTCAGGCGGGGAGCGCACCGCGCGGCCGACGCCGACCGAACCGCCCGCCCCCGTCACATTCTCGACCAGAACCTGCTCGCCGAGCGAGACCTTCATGCGCTCGGCGAGAATTCTCGTCATCGCATCCGACGGGCCGCCGGCGGAGAACGGCACGATGATGGTGATGGGGCGGGAAGGAAAGCTTTGCGCCGCCGCCGCACCGCTGAACGCCAACGCTGCAATCGCGGCCAGAATGATCTTTCGCATCTCGTGCTCCCATCACATTCCGCCGCGTGACAGTCAGAGCCTCGCGTAGTCGATCGGTTTGTGGCGATCGAGCGTGCGCGTAACCGGCGGCAGCGGATATTTAAGCCCCGTCGCGCAATTGAACAGCATGACGCGATCGTTTTTCGTCACGCGGCCCTCGGCGAGGCTTTGCTGATAGGCAGCATATGTCGCCGCCCCTTCCGGACACAACAGCAGCCCCTCCTCCCGCGCAACTTCGTTGAGCGCAGCAGAAATCTTCTCATCCGGGACCGCAATGGCGAAACCCTTGCTCTCGCGGACCGCGCGCAGGATCAGAAAATCTCCGACCGCCTGCGGCACGCGAATGCCCGACGCGATGGTGTGGGCATCCTCCCAGCGCGGCGCGTGCTCGGTGCCTGCTTCAAAAGCGCGCACCATCGGCGCGCAGCCGGATGCCTGCACCGCGACCATCCGTGGGCGCTTCGATCCGATGAAGCCGATGGCTTCGAGTTCGGCGAACGCCTTCCACATGCCGATCAGGCCGGTACCGCCGCCGGTCGGATAGAAGATCACGTCAGGCATCTCCCAGCCGAGCTGCTCGGCGAGCTCCAGGCCCATCGTCTTCTTGCCTTCGATCCGGTACGGCTCCTTCAGCGTCGAGGTATCGAACCACCCTGCCTTGGCTTTGCCCTCGCCGACGATCTTGCCGCAATCGTCGATCAGGCCGTTGACGCGATAGACGGTGGCGCCCTGCAGCTCGATCTCGCTGACGTTCACCTCTGGCGTATCGGCGGGGCAGAAGATCGTGGTCTTGATGCCGCAGGAGGTGGCGTAGGCCGCCAGCGCAGCGCCGGCATTGCCGTTGGTCGGCATTGCCATGTGCTTGATGCCGAGCGCCTTGCCCATCGACACCGCCATCACCAGGCCGCGGGCCTTAAACGAGCCGGTCGGCAGACGGCCCTCGTCCTTGACGATGATCTCGCCGCCGCCGAGCTTCTTCGCAAGCTTCGGCAGGCGAATGAGCGGCGTCATGACTTCGCCGAGGCTGACGATGTCGGAGACCTTCCGCACCGGCAGCAGCTCGCGATAGCGCCACATGTCGGCTGGGCGTTGTGCCAGAGCTTCCTTGGTCAGCGCCTTCTTCACGCCCGCGAGATCGTAGCGCACCAAGAGCGGCTTGCCGGCCTTGGAGAGATTGTGGATCTGGTCGGCTTCGTACCGATCGCCTTCCATTGCGCATTCGAGATGGGTCACGAACGTCGGTCGTTCGATGGTGAGATTGTCGTTGTCTTTCACGCTTGGTTTTCTTTCTAGTTGAGCGATCTATATCCGCGTCATTGGGAGCGAAGCGAAGCAATCCATAGCGCCGCAAGCGGATAGCTGGATTGCTTCGCTCGCAATGACGGCAGAGTCACATATTCAGCACGCGGCCGTAGGCGTCGAGCACGGCTTCCTTCATCATCTCCGACAGCGTCGGATGCGGGAAAACCGTGTGCATCAGCTCTTCTTCCGTGGTCTCCAGGTTCATGGCGACGACATAGCCCTGGATCAATTCGGTCACTTCCGCGCCGATCATGTGCGCACCGAGCAACTGCCCGGTCTTCTTGTCGAAGATCACCTTGACGAGGCCCTGATCCTCGCCGAGCGCGATCGCCTTGCCGTTGCCGACGAAGGGGAAACGGCCGACGCGGATTTCACGGCCGCCTTCTTTCGCCTTCGCCTCCGTCAGCCCGACCGAGGCTATCTGCGGGTGGCAGTAGGTGCAGCCGGGAATGAGGTTCTTGTCCATGGCATGCGGATGCAGGCCCTTGATCGCCTCGATGCAGACCACGCCCTCGTGCTCGGCCTTGTGTGCCAGCATCGGCGGGCCGGCGACGTCGCCGATGGCGTAGATGCCGGGGACATTGGTCTTGCCGTAGCCGTCGATCACGACAACGCCACGATCCGTCTTGACGCCGACCTTCTCCAGCCCGAGGCCTTCGACATTGCCGACCACGCCGACCGCCGAGATCACCCGCTCGAACTCGACCGTCTGCGGCTTCTTGCCGTCGTCGATGGTGGCGACGACGCTGTCGGCCTTCTTCTCCAGCTTCGTCACCTTGGTGTCGGAGAGAATCTTGATGCCCTGCTTCTCGAACCGCTTACGCGCGAGCCCCGCGATTTCCGCATCCTCGACGGGAAGAATCTGCGGCAGCACCTCGACCACGGTGACGTCGGCGCCCATGGTGTGGAAGAACGAGGCGAACTCGATGCCGATCGCGCCGGAGCCGACCACCAGCAGCGATTTCGGCATCCGATCCGGCACCATCGCCTCGAAATAGGTCCAGACCAGCTTCTTGTCGGGCTCGAGCCCCGGCAGCACGCGCGGTCGGGCGCCAGTGGCAATGATGATGTGCTTGGCCTGGTAGGCGCCCTCGCCCAGCGCCCCCTTCGGCGCCTCGACGGCGGACTTCTTCACCGTGACCTTGCCGGGTGCGTCGATCGAGGCGTCGCCCCAGATCACCGTCACCTTGTTCTTCTTCATCAGGAAGCCGACGCCGTCGTTGAGCCGCTTCGAGACGCCACGCGAGCGCTGCACCACCGCCTTCGGATCGAACGAGACTTTTTCGGCGGAAAGCCCGTAATCCTTGGCGTGCTGCATGTAGTGGTAGATTTCCGCCGAGCGCAGCAGCGCCTTGGTCGGGATGCAGCCCCAGTTCAGGCAGATGCCGCCGAGATAGGACTTTTCGATGATCGCGGTCTTGAAACCAAGCTGCGCCGCGCGGATCGCGGTGACATAGCCGCCGGGACCGGAGCCGATGATGATGACGTCGAAGGATGTATCGGCCATTGGCTACTCGCTCGCTATCGTGCGACCATCACTATTCTTCGTCATTGCGAGGAGCCCTTGCGACGAAGCAATCCATCTTGTCGCCGGTGAGATGGACTGCTTCGCTGCGCTCGCAATGACGGTGCGGGTTACCTCGCCTCACACCATCATCATCACTGGGTTTTCGATCAATTGCTTGAACGCGCCGATTAGTTCGGCGCCGAGCGCGCCGTCGATGGCGCGGTGATCGCAGGACAGCGTCACGCTCATCATCTGCGCGATCTCGATCTTGCCATCGCGCACCACGGGGCGCTCCTCGCTGGTGCCGACGGCGAGGATCGTCGCATGCGGCGGGTTGATCACGGCGGTGAAGTGGTTGATGCCGTACATGCCGAGGTTCGACACCGCCGTGGTGCCGCCCTGATATTCTTCCGGCTTCAGCTTGCGCGCCCGCGCGCGCGCCGCAAAATCCTTCATCTCGGACGAGATGGTCGACAGTGTCTTGGTCTCCGCCTTGCGGATGATCGGCGTGATCAGGCCGCCGGGCATCGCCACGGCAACGCCGATGTCGGAATGCTTGTGCTTGAGCATGCCGCCTTCGGTCCAGCTCACGTTGCAGTTCGGAATCTTCTGCAGCGCGACCGCCATCGCCTTGATGACGAAGTCGTTGACCGAGAGCTTGTAGGCCGGCTTCTTTTCCTTGTCCTTCGGTGCGGCAGCGTTGATCTCCTCACGCGCCACCAGCAGCTTGCCGATGTCGCAGTCCATCGTCAGATAAAACACCGGCACGGTCTGCACCGAGGCGGTGAGCCGCTGCGCGATGGTGCGGCGCATGCCGTCATGCGGCACGATCTCGTAGGAGCCCTCTTCGAACAGCGCGAGAATCTGCTTGTCCGACATTGACGGCGCGAGGCCAGGACCCGCGGCGGGCGCGGCTGCCGGGGCCTTCAGGCCCTTGCCGGATTTCGCGTCCTCGACGTCGCGCGCGACGACGCGGCCATGCGGGCCGGAGCCGGTGATGCGCGAAAGATCGATCCCGGCGTCCTTGGCGAGACGGCGCGCCAAAGGCGATGAGAAGATGCGCGCGTGGCCGTTGCCCTTGGCAGGCGCTACCGCAGCCTGAGCCGCCGGCGCGGCAGCCTGTGTCGGCCCAGTTGCTGCAGGTTTTGGCGCGGGTGCCGGTGCCGATGTAGCGGCAGCGGGCTTGGGCGCCTCAGGGGCTTTCGGTGCCTCAGCGGGCTTCGGTGCGGACGCTGCTCCGGCACTAGTTGCCTTCACATCCTCGCCGTCGCCGGCCATGACCGCGATGACGTCATTGACCGGCACGTCCTGCGTGCCCTCTGGAACCAGGATCTTTGCAATCGTGCCCTCGTCGACCGCCTCGACTTCCATGGTCGCCTTGTCGGTCTCGATCTCCGCGATCACGTCGCCGGATTTGACCTTGTCGCCCTCTTTCTTGAGCCACTTGGCAAGGTTGCCCTTTTCCATCGTGGGCGACAGCGCGGGCATCAAAATGTTGATCGGCATTGTCAGTGACCTTGTTGCGACCGCGGCGTGGTGGAGCCCATGTCGGTCGGCCGGTTGATTTCGGCTTCGAACATATCGACGATGCGCGCGAGCGCTTCGTCCTCGGTGTAGCCGCTCTCGCGCGCATAGGCGCGGGCGGCATGGCGGGCGATATCGACCAGCATCAGGCCCCACATGTCAGGCTCCTCGAAAGCACGCTGGAACGCGATCGAGAGCCCGCCATCGACGACGAAGGCCCGCAGGACCTCGACGGCATCGTCCCGGCCGATGACGTCGGGCGGCAACGGCTGTTCGCTGGGGCCGGCCATCTGGACCTACCGATACGAAACGGCCTTGGCGGCCGCGACCACCTCGGCGACGGACGGCAATGCCAGCTTTTCGAGATTGGCCGCATAGGGCATCGGCACGTCCTTGCCGGACACCCGCGCGACCGGCGCGTCGAGATAATCGAAGGCGTGCTCCATGATGCGGGCGGCGATTTCGGCGCCGACGCCGGACTGCTGCCAGCCCTCCTCCACCGTCACCGCGCGGCCGGTCTTCTGCACGGAGGCGATGATCGTTTCGGTATCCATCGGACGCAGCGTGCGCAGGTCGATCACCTCGGCCTCGATGCCTTCCTTGGCGAGTTCTTCCGCGGCCTTGAGTGCATAGGTCATGCCCATCGACCAGGAGACAATGGTGACGTCCTTGCCCTTGCGCACCACGCGCGCCTTGCCGATCGGCACGACGTAGTCGTCGAGCTTCGGCACCTCGCCGGTGTGGCCGTACAGGACTTCGTTTTCGAGGAAGATGACCGGGTTGGGATCGCGGATCGCGGCCTTGAGCAGGCCCTTGTAGTCGGCGGCCGAGAACGGCGCGATCACCTTCAGACCGGGTATTTGCGAGTACCAGGCCGAATAGTCCTGGCTGTGCTGGGCGGCGACGCGGGCGGCGGCGCCGTTCGGCCCGCGGAACACGATCGAGCAGCCCATCTGGCCGCCCGACATGTACAGCGTCTTGGCCGCGGAGTTGATGATCTGGTCGATCGCCTGCATGGCGAAGTTGAAGGTCATGAACTCCACGATCGGCTTCAGCCCCGTCATCGCCGCACCGACGCCGACGCCGGCAAAGCCGTGCTCGGTGATCGGTGTGTCGATCACGCGCCGTGCGCCAAACTCCTGCAGGAGGCCCTGGGTGACCTTGTAGGCACCCTGATATTCAGCGACTTCCTCGCCTATGATGAAGACGTCGCCGTCGCGGCGCATCTCTTCGGCCATCGCATCGCGCAGCGCGTCGCGGATGGTCTGGGTGATGAATTCGGTTCCGGCGGGCACTTCCGGCTCCGGCTCGCTGACGGTCGTCGGCGCTGTCGGATGTTGTGCGGCCTTGGGCTGCGGCGCTTCCGCCTTGGCTTCTGCGGGAGGCGCTGATTCCGTGGCCTTGGCAGCGGGCGCCGGCGCCTTCGCGAGCTCGGCCGCGTTCTCGCCGTCAGCGAGGATCATCGCGATCGGCGTATTCACCGCGACGTCGGCGGTGCCTTCCGGGATCAAAATCTTGCCGAGCGTGCCCTCGTCGGTTGCCTCGACCTCCATCGTCGCCTTGTCGGTCTCGATCTCGGCGATGACATCACCCGACTTGATGGTCTCGCCTTCCTTTTTCAGCCATTTGGCGAGGTTGCCCTTCTCCATCGTGGGCGACAGCGCAGGCATCAGAACTTGAATCGGCATGGTAGCTCCGGATACTTTTGGGGCTTGCGCTTAGCGGTAGATGTCGGTCCAGAGTTCGGACACATCGGGCTCGGGATCGCGCTGGGCGAAATCGGCGGACGCGTTGACGATCTCGCGGACCTCGGCGTCGATCTTCTTCAATTCCTCCTCGGTGACCTTGGCGGCCAGGAGGCGACTGCGTACCTGCTCGATCGGGTCGGAGTCGTGGCGGACCTTTTCCACCTCCTCGCGTGTGCGATACTTCGCAGGATCCGACATCGAGTGGCCGCGGTAACGGTAGGTCTGCATCTCCAGGATAAAGGGACCGTTGCCGGCGCGGCACCAGGCGACAGCCTCATCCGCGGCGGCCTTGACCGCGCGGACGTCCATACCGTCGACCTGCTTGCCGGGGATGTTGAAGGAGGCGCCACGCTTGGAGAAATCGGACTGCGCGGAAGCGCGCGACACCGAGGTACCCATGGCGTAGCGGTTGTTCTCGATCACAAAGATCACCGGGAGCTTCCACAGCTCCGCCATGTTGAAGCTTTCGTACACCTGGCCTTGGTTGGCGGCGCCATCGCCGAAATAGGCGAGCGCGACATTGTCATTGCCGCGGTAGCGGTTGGCAAACGCAAGGCCGGTGCCGAGCGAGACCTGGGCGCCGACGATGCCGTGGCCGCCGTAGAAATTCTTCTCCATGCTGAACATGTGCATGGAGCCGCCCTTGCCCTTGGAGTAGCCGCCGCGGCGGCCGGTGAGTTCGGCCATAACGCCGTTGGCGGACATCCCGCAGGCCAGCATGTGACCGTGGTCACGGTATCCAGTTATGACCTGATCGCCCTGCTTCAGGGCCATCTGCATCCCCACCACCACGGCTTCCTGGCCAATATAGAGATGGCAGAACCCGCCGATCGCACCCATGCCGTAGAGCTGGCCGGCCTTCTCCTCGAAGCGGCGGATCAGCAGCATGTCCCGCAGCGCGGCTAGCTCCTGCGCCTTGGTGAATTCCGGTGGGGACCCGCTTGCCTTCTCCTGCCCTAATTCCTTCGCGACAACGCTTTTCTTGGGTGCAGCCATGGCAATTCCGGGGTGAGAAAGAAAGACGGGATCAGCCCTCTCTATCCCAACTCAAACCGCCGTGAAAGGATTGCGTGCGCTGAAGAAAATATTGCTATGCCGCACTGCAACGTGGCGGGACATTTTCGAAATTGATTTTGCAGTTTTTTGAAATTTGCGGACCGGCAGAAAGCATCGTCCCGACAACGACGTTGTCGATGACATCGGCTTGAAAATCAGTTCGGCTTGATGGTCCGGATCAGGTCGCGCGGATTGGCGTAGTCGAGTTGGAAGCGCGCGCGCTCATCCAGCATGTCGGGGTCGACCCGGTCGGAGCGCAGTAGCGATACCCGCTGTTCGCCCTCTGCCCGCTCCCGCTTCAACCGCGCCAGCTCCGAGGTGAGCGCGATGATCTCCTGATCGAGCTCCTGGCGCGCATTCAGGCCGTATTTGCCGGTATAGGCGTTGACACCGAAATAGCTGACCATCAGCGCCGCCACCGTGTAAAGGGCGAGGCCGGTCAGGATGGACTTCAATCGGGTACGGGAGACCATGCGCCCAAGATGCGACGGCTGGGTTAATGGATTCCTAAGGCCACGGGCTTGACTGACCCCCCGTCATTGCTGTGCATGTTCACTAATTCGCTGATTGGATCGCTCCTCTGGAGGACGATCCGATGCGCGACAATAGCTACGACCGGACGATTGAACGCAACTATCTGCAGAAGTGGCGGTTTCTGATCCCGGAATATGAGGCGGTGAAGGCTGGTCGATCCCCGCTGTTCAAGCGGGTCGGCGACTTCTACCGCCATCACGGGACCTGCTCGCAGACCTTCCGCAAGTATTACAATCGCTATCTGCAGAGCGGTGAGGAAGCGGACCTGCTGCCGCGCCGGCGCGGGCCCAAATGGCGGGAACGGCGCGAGCCGGAAGGGATCGAGGCGGAGATCGTCGCCCACCGCAGGCGGGGGATGAACCGCTACGAGATTCATGCCGTCTTGCGTGAGAAGCGCGACACGGTACCTTCGCCCGTAACGATCTACCGGGTGCTGAGACGCTACCAGCTGAACCGCCGCACGGTGGCGATGCGTGAGGAGAAACGTCGCATTATCAAGGACAAGCTCGGGGAGCTGGGCCACGTCGATCTGCATCAATTGCCGCGCGATATGTTCCTCGCGCCACCCCCGGTCACGGCCTACATCATCAGCCTGATCGACAGCTGCTCGCGGCTGGCCTGGGCCGAGGTCCTGACGTCCAAGAAGGCGCTGCCGGTCATGTTCAAGACCCTGAAGATGATCAACACCCTCAACGTCACCTATGGGCTCGTCTTCCAGGAAATCCTGTCCGACAACGGCGCCGAGTTCGCCGCCCGCACCAAGCCGGACGAGCATCCGTTCGAGGCCATGCTGCTCGAGCTTGGCATCAAACACCGCTACTCCAGGCCCTATCGACCGCAGACCAATGGCAAGGTCGAACGCTTCTGGCGCACCCTCGACGAGGACGTTATCGAGGGCGCCACCTTCGACAATCTCGATCACTTTGCCAACGAACTGTTCGAGTACCTAATCTACTACAACAACCACAGGCCCCATCAGGCCTTGGCGGGGCAAACTCCCAAGGCCTTCGCCGCTACCAAGACCACTGCGATCCAATCAGCGAATTAGTGAACATCGACAATTGCGAGCCAACGGGTCGCGCGAACGCGCGCCCGATGACAGGCTCCGCGAAGCAATCCATCCCGCCGCGGAAAGAAAGACTGGATTGCTTCGTCGCTTCAGCGCAAAATTGCTTTGCAATTTTGTCGCGAGCTCCTCGCAATGACGGCGGGAGAGTTCGCACCTCGCAATGACGGGGATAGAAAGCGGTTACTTGTTCTGCTTCTCGATGAACGCCGCAAAGGCGTCGATATATTGCTGCAGCACCTTCTGCACCGCTTCCTTGGTGAGCTGGCCCTTGTCGTCAAAGGCGTCGCCGACGCCGTTCAAATAGATTTCGGGCTGGCCGAGGATCGGGCCGGAAATACCGGGCAGGATGTTCTGCAGATGCTTGGCCGCGCTGACGCCGCCGAGCGCGCCGGGCGAGTTGCTGACGATGCCGGTCGGCTTGCCCAGGAACGAGCTCTTGCCGTAGGGGCGCGAGCCGACGTCGATGGCGTTCTTCAACACGCCGGGGATCGAGCGGTTATATTCGGGCGTCACGAACAGCACGCCGTTCGACTTCTGCAGCTTTTCGCGGAATGCCAGCCAGTCGGCCGGCGGATTGGCTTCCAGATCCTGGTTGAAGAACGAAATGCCTTCGAGCGTGGTCACGTCGAGCTTGAGCGAAGCCGGCGCCAGCTTGGCGAGCGCATTGGCAACCTTGAGCGAAAAGCTTTCCTTGCGCAGAGAGCCGACGATGGTGACGATGGTATGGGTAGCCATTGGGTATCCCTTTTGAGAGCGAACGCGCCTGCTCTCCCTTACGCCAGATCACCAGAAAGATGCAAGTGCATGAAATGCCCTTTTTGTGGGTTTGGCCGCGCCCTTTCGGCTTGGCTCACGGCGTCATCTTCAGGGCGGCGCCATTGCTTCAAGTTCACAAATTCGAAACATGGAACCAGCAGTTCTACGGTCTAGATCGTCCCAACAACAGTGTTAGCGTGCGCCTCACTACGGAGGGACTGTCATGCGAAATCGAATGTCGGCGCAAACGCCAAGGTCACGATTTGACGTTGCGAAGGCCTATCTGGAACTGCAAAGGATCAGGCGCGCCGTCGAACTCGAGGAAGCAGCGGTGCATCTGACGCGAACGCTCCATCCAAAAAGAAAACCAACGAACGCCGGATCGAAATCACAGCGATAATTTAGGTGATACTTGCCGGGCGCGTGGACGCGCGCGCATGACATATCTCGCCGCCAGAAAATCCTTCCCTAATGCAGAACAGGCCGTCCCATCGGGCGGCCTGTTCTGTCGATGGCCGGATAAACGCGGCGTGCCGTCAGCTCTTGTTCGGGTTGATCAGGAATTTCTCGCCGGTGGAGCGCTTGTTGTAGACGGCGATATTGGAGAGCTGCAACGTCTCCTGCAGCGACACCACTCGCGTGTAGTGGCTGGCAAACGTGGTCTTTAGTTCGGAGGCCACGCGCTGGCGCAGGCGGCCGATTTCGGCGGGGCCGATCTTCTGCAGGAACGGCGTCAACAGCCAGCCACCGACGCCCCAGGTCAGGCCAAAGGCACGGCTCAGTTCGGTCGGGCGGTTGTCGAGGCTGCCGTAGATGTAGACCTGCTTGTACACGTTGGAGCCGTAGCGGCTGTACTCCTTGGCGGTCTTGTTGGCCGCCATCTCCATGCTGGTGAGGATCTGGCTTGCCAGCTTGCCGCCGCCAATGGCGTCGAAGGCGATGGTCGCGCCGGTTTCCACCAGCGCATTGGTGAGATCGTCCATGAAGGTCGGCGCGGTGGAATCGACGATATATTTGGCGCCGATATTGTGCAGGATGTCGGCCTGCTCCTTGCTGCGCACGATGTTGACGAGGCCGATGCCGTCCTTGATGCAGATCTTGTTGAGCATCTGGCCGAGGTTCGATGCGGCGGCGGTGTGCACCAGCGCCTTGTGATTTTCGCGCCGCATCGTCTCGGTCATGCCGAGCGCGGTCAGCGGATTGACGAACCATGACGCGCCGTCGGCGGGCGTGGTGCCCTCAGGCAATTCCATCACGTCCCGCACCCTGATGGTGCGATACTGCGTGTACATCGCGCCGCCGATCATCGAGACGGTCTTGCCCATCAGCGCTTTGGCGGCGTCCGACGATCCGGTCCGGATCACGACGCCGGCGCCTTCATTGCCCGCGGGAAGCGACTGATCGAGCCGCGCCGCCATCATCCGCATCGCCGTATCAGGCATCTTCGCGGTGACGACGGGCGCGTCCTTGCTGCCGGATTCCTTGGCGGTCGACATGTCGGCCGGGCCGATCAGAAGCCCGAGATCGGACGGGTTGATCGGCGTCGCCTCGACCCGGACCACGACCTCGTCGTCGGCCGGGTCAGGGGTCGGGACGTTCACCAGCGACAGTTCGAGTTCGCCGCTCTTCTTGAGCAGCGTACGCAGTTGAAGCCCGCTGTTGCTGTCACTCATCGCAATCCCTCCCCTGGTGCTCGTTCTATCTGGATGCGCCGGCGCGTTACGCCAAGGCCTTCAGCGCCGATTTCCCGGCATATTTCGCCTGCTTGCCGAGCTGCTGCTCGATGCGCAGGAGCTGGTTGTACTTGGCGGTGCGGTCGGAGCGCGCCAGCGAGCCGGTTTTGATCTGGCCGCAATTGGTGGCGACCGCGAGGTCGGCGATGGTGGAGTCCTCGGTCTCGCCGGAACGGTGCGACATCACCGAGGTGTAGCCGTATTTGTGGGCCAGTTCGACGGCGGCGAGCGTCTCGGTCAGCGTGCCGATCTGGTTGACCTTGATCAGGATCGAGTTGGCGCGGCCGTTCTTGATGCCGTCGGCCAGCCGCGTAACGTTGGTGACGAACAGGTCGTCGCCGACGAGCTGGCACTTCTTGCCGATCAGGTCGGTCAATTCCTTCCAGCCTTCCATGTCGTCTTCGGACATACCGTCCTCGATGGTGACGATCGGATAGCGCGAGACGAGATCGGCGAGATACCTCGCCTGCTCCGAACGCGAGCGGGTCTTGTTCTCACCGCCATAGACGTAATTGCCGTCCTTGAAGAACTCGGTCGCGGCGCAATCGAGCCCGAGCATCACGTCGCTGCCCGCCTTGTATCCCGCCTTGCCGATGGCGCTGACGACGAATTCAAGGGCTGCATCCGCCGACGGTAGGTTCGGCGCAAAGCCGCCCTCGTCGCCGACATTGGTATTGTGCCCCGCCTTCTTCAGTTCGCTCTTCAGCGTGTGGAAGATTTCCGCGCCACAGCGCAGCGCCTCGGCGAAACTCGCAGCGCCGACCGGCAGGATCATGAATTCCTGGAAGTCGATCGGGTTGTCGGCATGCACGCCGCCATTGATGATGTTCATCATCGGCACTGGCAGCGTCCGCGCCGAGGTGCCGCCGACATAGCGATAGAGCGGCATGTCGAAGGATTCGGCTGCCGCCTTGGCGCAGGCGAGCGAGACGCCGAGGATGGCGTTGGCGCCGAGCCGGCTCTTGTTCGGCGTACCGTCGAGATCGATCATGATCTGGTCGATATGGACCTGATCCTCGACGGCCTGATCACTGAGGGCTTCGAAGATTTCACCATTGACGGCCTCAACCGCCTTCTGCACGCCCTTGCCGAGATAGCGCTTCTTGTCGCCGTCCCGAAGTTCAACCGCCTCATGCGCGCCGGTAGAGGCGCCCGACGGCACCGCAGCGCGGCCGATCGAGCCGTCTTCCAGCACCACATCGACTTCAACGGTAGGGTTGCCACGGCTATCGAGAATTTCACGGCCAATGATGTCGACGATGGCGGTCATATCTGAACTTTCCTGGAATGTTGGTCCGGTTTCGGGGGCGTCTTACACGGCAAGCAAGCAAATGTGAACGCTTGACCGATGGCCTTTTCCGGACGGCCAAAACCCGTCAGGATAGACTGATCCAAGGTTGATATCGGCGTCCAAACCTTCACGTTCACAAGCCGGGGTAACGCAATGAATCGCCGCCAGTTTCTTGGAACCGCCGCCATTGGAATCCTCGCCGCGCCCGCCCTCACGCGAAGGACCGCCGCCCAGGAAGGCCCGTTCCGCGTCAAATATTTTCCGGTCGCCGCAGGCATGGGCTCGCGCGACACCACCCCTGCCCCCGACGGCACGATCTGGTTCTGCGGCCAGCGCAACGGCACGCTGGGGCGCCTCGATCCACGCGACGGCTCCTACAAACTGGTCGACCTCGGCAAGGGTGCCGCGCCACATGGCGTCATCATCGGCCCGGATGGCGCCCCCTGGGTGACCGAGGGCGGCCAGAACGCCATCGCCCGCGTCGACCCCGGGGATCACAAGGTGACGCTGTTCCGCCTGCCCGAAAAGGAGGCATACGCCAATCTCAACACGGCGGTGTTCGACAAAAATGGCATCTATTGGTTCACCGGCCAGACCGGCATCTATGGCCGGCTCGACCCGAAATCAGGCGACATGACCGTGTTCAAATCGCCGCGCGGCCGCGGCACTTACGGCATCACGATCACGCCGAAGGGTGACATCTGGTACGCCTCGCTCGCCGGCAATCACATCGCCAAAATCGATCCGGCGACCGGCAACGCGACGGTGGTCGAGCCGCCGACGCCGAACCAGGGCGCGCGCCGGGTGTGGTCGGATTCCAAGGGCCGCATCTGGGTCAGCGAGTGGAACAGCGGCAATGTGTCGATGCACGATCCCGCCGACGGCTCCTGGAAGGCGTGGAAGCTGCCGGGCAATAATCCCCGGACCTATGCGGTCTATGTCGACGACAAGGACAAGGTCTGGCTCACCGATTTCGGAGCGAACGCGATCGTGCGCTTCGATCCCGTGACGGAAAAGTTCAACGCATTCCCGAGCGACAAAGCGGGCGCGAACGTACGCCAGCTCGACGGCCGGCCCGGCGAAACCTGGGGCGGCGAATCCGGCAACGACCGCCTTGTGATGATCCAGACGGTCGCCCCTGCGTGAGATTGCTTGCGGTCCTGCTGCTCGTGACAATCCTGCTGCCGCCGTCCGCCTTGGCGGAGGACGGCGCACAGGCGTTCACCCCCTGCCGCGCCTGCCATAGCCTCGATCCGGCCGAGCGCAACCTGCCCGGCCCCAATCTCTCAGGCCTGATCGGTCGCGCGGTCGGCAGCAATGCCGGCTTTGACTACTCGCCGGTGCTGCGCAAGGCACGCGACGAAGGCTTGCGCTGGGATGCGAAGCGGCTGGAGACCTTTCTAGCCGATCCCGCTGCGATGTTTCCGGGATTATGGATGTCGATGCGTGGCATCGAGAACGCCGCCGAACGGCAGGCGCTGGTGAAGTTTCTCGCCGACCCCGCCTCGCGCTGACAGTTGACGGCCGCGCCACTTGCGTCCATGTCACCCGTCGCAACAGGACGATCATGATGGCCAAGAAATCATTGCCGACATCATTGCAACTCGGTCGCGCCGTGGAATGGCCGGATAGCCCGGAAAAGGCAAAGCTCGACCGCGTGCCCAACCCGCAAGCCGGCACCAACTATCTGGTCCGCTTCACTGCGCCGGAATTCACCTCGATTTGCCCCGTCACGGGACAGCCGGATTTCGCACATCTCGTGATCGACTACGTGCCCGGCCAATGGCTGCTGGAATCCAAATCGCTGAAGCTCTATGTGGCGAGCTTTCGCAATCACGGCGCCTTTCACGAGGATTGCACCGTCATGATCGGCAAGCGCATCGCGGCCGAGATCAAGCCGAAGTGGCTTCGCATCGGCGGCTACTGGTATCCGCGCGGCGGCATCCCGATCGACGTGTTCTGGCAAACCGGCAAACTACCCAAGGACGTGTGGGTGCCGGACCAAGGCGTCGCGCCGTATCGCGGGCGGGGTTGATCCATCGCATGTCCTCCCCTCAGATCCTGCAGGCACTTCGCAAGAACGCCACTGGCGGATCAGAGATCAGGATCGAACCAGAAGTCGTGAGGCAAATCGGTTAGATCATCCGTGACGCCGGTTGCACCCGTGAAATCCTCGTCTCGAAAGTACAGGCTGCGAGTAATCAGGACTCGGGCGCCGGCAGAGGCCGCTGCAACCAGACCGTTGCGAGAGTCCTCGATGGCCAGGCAAGACATGGCAGGCAGGCCAAGAGCGTCGATCGCCGCGTGATAGGCGTCCGGTGCCGGCTTTTTGTTAGGCACGTCTTCCCCGGAAACGATCACGTCGAAATTCCGCTTCCAATGCGATCCCAGATTTTGGGTCAGTAGTGCGCCAATGTTGTCCCGCGACGTGGTCGTAACGATCGCCAACCGCAGCCGCCCGTCGCGGGCTCGAACGACCAGGTCGGCTACTCCCGGTCGCAGTCCGCAGGCGCCGCTGCCAACCAGTTCCGCATATCGGCGCGTCTTGAAGCGGTGCAGCTCGTTGATGTGTCTATTTGACAGATCGAAGCGATCCTCGGAGAGCGTCTCCCAAAAATACCTGATACGCTCTCTTCCGCCTGCGATCCGCAGCAGCTTGCCGTACGTTGCCACATCCCAGCTCCACGGCAGGTCGAAATGGTTGAACGCTTCATTGAATGCACGTCGATGAAATTCCTCCGTCTCCGCCATGGTTCCGTCGACGTCGAACATGATGGCCCTGAACCTGTTCAACTTGGCCCTCGCTCCCAGTTGTGGCGTGGCATCCGGCGAAGCGCCGACGCCCCCGTTCGAGATCACGAAGCACAATTGGCCCGCGCGGCTCGGAATTGCGACTTTGAAATTCTGATGGGCAGCCAAATTTTTGCTGATAGCGCCGAAGCCTCACCCCCGGCTGCTTGAACCGGAAGGCCGGTACGGCCGACCACCGCACATGAATACTGCCCGCTCTGCCGTCCTCCGGCTTCTCGTCCCTCTCTGTCTCGCCGCAACGATCTCGCACGCATTAGCCGCGCCGCCGGCAAAATCGGCAGAGGATCGCTACATCGCCGCGCGCGATGCCGCGATCGAGAAGATCACGGCCATGTACGATGCCGGTAACGCGCACGATGCCGCGCGCAAGGCAGAGGAAGCGGCAAGCGCCGATCTCGGGGCGCAGATGCGTGCCATTCTCAATGAGCCCGCCCGCGCTGATTTTGGCCCGGCCAAGCTGAACATCGACGCGTTCGCTAAAGGCGATGAGGGTTTTGGCATGCTCGACGGGTTGCGCTTCGACGCCTTGCTAGGAAGCAATGGCGAGAAAGCAGGTCAAGACGGCGCCGACGGCAAATATGTCGGACCGAAAGCGCATATCGTCGTCACGACACAGACGCTGTTCGAACGATGGCTGCGCGCCCACAAGAACTGGTGGGACAAAGGCGCCAAGAACGTGCCGCAGCAGATTGGCGCCGCGCTAAGGGACGAGAGCTTCTACACGCAGGCGGTATCGAGCGGCGCTGCCGTAGTGAACTTCAACTCGCTACCTGTTGCGAAGCTCGAAGGCGCGAGCTTTGCCTATGCCATGCTGGCCGGGCGAACCCAAGACGAGTTCCCCGACGAGGCCGACAACGTCTTCGTCTCTGCCATCGCGAACGGCAAAGTCTACATCGCCTATGGGGCGATTGATCCCCAGGTGAAAATCCCCGCCTGTATCGCTATCCGGACCGGCTACAAAAAGAAGGCCGAACAGGCCGATGACGATTTCCGCTCCGGAAAGATCGACCGGAAGGCTTACGACAGGCTGGGCAATCTGCGTCAGCAGGGTGAAGATGCCTACAAGCGTTGCTTCACGCAGAATGCGCCGAAGCAGGCTTCCTTTGCGGAAGCGACCCGGCAGGCCGAGAAGCTGCTTTGGGCGGCACTGAACGCACGCTGAGACAGGCTACGTCGACGGCGCATCCGCCGGCCGCGTCTGGCGCAGCAGTTTGGCGCAGACGAAGCCCAGCGCGATCATCATGGCGCCCGCGATAAGCAGGGTCGGCACCTTGCCGGCATGCTGGATGCCAAAGCCATAGGCGATGGGGCCGACGGTCTGGCCCATGAAGAAGAAGAAGGCGTGCAACGACAGCGCGGTTGCGCGCGCATCCGCCGACAATTCGCTGGCGAATACCTGCAGGCTGCCGTGGATCATGTAGAAACCCCAGCCCATGAAGATCAGATTGAGTAGCTGCAATCTCCATTCCAGCCCCAACGCGACCGCCATGAGCTGCAAGCCGACCAGCGCCGCTCCGCCGATGATCATCCCGTTGACGCCGATCTTCGGCAGAAGCCGCGATACCGTCATGGTGTAGAAGAGGCCGCCGACCGCAAAGCCAGCGATGACGACACCTGCGATCGACAGCGAGGTTTGTCCGAGGTCGAACAGGAACGAGGCAATGAACGGAAACAGGCCGAGCACGCAGCAGCCTTCGATAAAGACCGCCGAGTAGCAGATGCGTGCGTTCGGATTGGTGAAAATCGTGCGATAGCCCTGCTTGAGGGCCGACAGGCTGGTGCGCGGCGGATGGGTCAGCGCAGCACCACGAAATCCGATCGCGACCACGATCGAAGCCACCACGACAATCGCCCCGAGCACGGCCAGCACGCCGCGCCAGCCGAGGAAATCGCCGATCAGGCCGGACACGGTGGCGCCCAGCAGATTGCCGGTCATGGCGCCGGCCAGCGTACGCCCGATCGCGACCTGACGCTTTTCGGCGCCGACGAGATCGCTGGTCAACCCCAGCGCGATCGGAAACACGCCGCCAGAACCGATGCCGGCCAGAATGCGGCTGGCAAACAACAGCGGAAACGAGGTTGCCATCGCGCCGAGAATGTTGGCGAAGCCGAGCAGCGTCAGGGCGACAATCATCAGCCTCGCCTTGCCGAAAACGTCGGCGAAGGCGCCGAGCACCGGCTGGATGATGGCAAAGGTGAAGGCGAACGCGGCGGCGAAACTGGCGGCGGTGGCGATGCTGACCGAAAAATCCTCGGCCACGTGCGGCAAGACCGGATCGAGCGCGCGGGCGGACAGGGCCGCCGAAAAGGTTGCGAGCGCAATAATATTGAGCGCCGGCGGCATGCCGCTGGCGGCGGTCACGACGAAGCGTTCTTGGAAAGCGCGTCGAACGCCATCAGCCGCTTCACCAACGCCTCGAACTCGCGCAGCGGCACCATGTTGGGTCCGTCCGACGGGGCGCGATCGGGATCGGGATGGGTCTCGATGAACAGACCGGCGACGCCGACCGCGACCGCCGCACGCGCCAGAACGGGGACAAATTCACGTTGGCCGCCGGATGAGGTGCCCTTCCCGCCCGGCTGCTGCACCGAATGGGTGGCGTCGAAAATAACGGGCGCCCCTGTCGTCTGCGCCATGATCGGCAGCGCGCGCATGTCGGATACCAGCGTGTTGTAGCCGAACGAGGCGCCGCGTTCGGTCACCAGCACGTTCGGATTGCCGCCGCCGGTGATCTTGCTGACGACGTTCGTCATTTCCCACGGCGCGAGGAACTGGCCCTTCTTGACGTTGACGACCTTGCCGGTCGCTGCGGCCGCAAGCAGCAGGTCCGTCTGCCGGCACAGGAAGGCCGGGATCTGCAGCACGTCCACCGCCTGTGCGGCTTCCGCGCATTGGCCGGCCTCGTGCACGTCGGTCAGCACGGGCAAACCGAGCGCGGAGCGTATCTCGGCGAAGATCGGCAAGGCCTGCGCCAAGCCAACTCCGCGCGCGGCTGAGCCCGAGGTGCGGTTGGCCTTGTCGAAGGAGGTCTTGTAGACGAGGCCAATGCCGAGGCGGCCCGCGATCTCCTTCAGCGCGCTCGCCACTTCGAGCGCATGCGCCCGGCTTTCGAGCTGGCAGGGACCTGCAATGATCGAAATCGGCAGGCCGTTGCCGAATTTGACCGGCCCTACCGAGACGACGGGAGCTGCTTCGGGTTTCGCGTTCAAGGGATTTTCCTTACGTCACTGGCGCGGACCATGCCGGTCCGCGACTTCAGGATCAACCCCGTTTACCCCCTAAAATATCAGGGTTGCGCGAGCGGCTATTTCACCGCCGAAAACGCCGTCGGCACCAGCAACTGGCTGACGATGTTGTCGATGATCTGACCGTCTTCTTCGCTCTTGGCACGGCCGGCGATCCAGTCCGGATCGGACTGGAATGCGGTCCATTTCTTTTCGCGGTCGGCAAGCGAGTCCCAGGCGACGAAATAGGTCAGCTCCTGATTGGAGGTGCCGATCAGCGTGGTGTAGAAGCCGGCCTGCTTGATACCGTGCTTGTCCCACAGTTTCAGCGTCAGCGTATCGAAGCGCTTCATCAGCGCCGGCAGGCGGCCCGGCAGACAGCGATAGACGCGCATTTCCATGATCATCGGCTTTGCTCCCTTTATTGTTTTTGCGGTTCAGGGAGCGGTTTGTCGCAACAATTGGCGCGTTCGTCAAAGGAGCGGCAGAGCGGTAGGGTGGGCAAAGCGCAGCGTGCCCACCATTCAGTCCAAACACGGGGCGAGGCGGTGGGCACGCTTCGCTCTGCCCACCCTACAGAATTCTACACCAGCCGCGACTGCGCCATCGCCGCCTGGATGAAGGACGCGAACAGCGGATGCGGCTCGAACGGCCGCGACTTCAGCTCGGGATGGAATTGCACGCCGATGAACCAGGGATGGTCCTCGTATTCGACGATCTCCGGCAGCACGCCGTCGGGCGACAGGCCGGAGAACCGCAGGCCGTGTTGTTCGAGCCGGTCCTTGTAGGCGGTGTTGACCTCGTAGCGGTGGCGGTGGCGTTCCGAAATCTCGGTGGCGCCGCCATAGACTTCCGACACGCGGCTGCCGCGCTTGAGCGTGGCCGGGTACGCGCCAAGCCGCATCGTGCCGCCGAGATCGCCGGACTGCGATCGCTTCTCCAACTCGTTGCCGCGCAGCCATTCCGTCATCAGGCCGACCAGCGGCTCCTTGGTCGGGCCGAACTCAGTGGAGTTCGCTTCCTCGATGCCGACGAGGTTGCGCGCGGCTTCGATGACCGCCATCTGCATGCCGAAGCAGATGCCGAAATACGGCACGTCGCGCTCACGCGCGAACCGCGCCGCGCGAATCTTGCCCTCGGCGCCGCGCTGGCCGAAGCCGCCAGGCACCAGGATGCCGTTGACGTGTTCGAGGAACGGCGTCGGATCCTCGTTCTCGAACACCTCGCTCTCGATCCAGTCGAGATTGACCTTCACCTTGTTGGCGATGCCGCCATGGGAGAGCGCCTCGATCAATGATTTGTAGGCGTCCTTCATCCCCGTATACTTGCCGACGATGGCAATGGTCACTGCGCCTTCCGGGTTACGCACGCGCTCGTTGATGACATTCCAGCTCTGCAGCGCCGGCGGAATTTTAGGGCTGATGCCAAACGCGGCCAAAACTTCGTCGTCGAGGCCGGCGGCGTGATACGCCTCAGGCACGGCGTAGATGTTGTCGACGTCCCTCGCCTCGATCACGGCGCTTTCGCGCACGTTGCAGAACAGGCCGAGCTTGCGCCGCTCTTCCTTCGGAATTTCGCGGTCGGTGCGGCACAACAGGATATCCGGCTGGATGCCGATCGAACGCAGCTCCTTCACCGAGTGCTGGGTCGGCTTTGTCTTGAGTTCACCGGCGCTTGGAATGTAGGGCAGTAGCGTCAGGTGAATGTAGACGGCGTGATCGCGGGGCAACTCGTTCTTGAGCTGGCGGATCGCCTCGAAGAACGGCAGGCCCTCGATGTCACCGACGGTGCCGCCGATCTCGACCAGCACGAAATCATATTCGTCATTGCCGGAGAGGACGAATTCCTTGATCGCGTTGGTGACATGCGGAACGACCTGGATGGTCGCGCCGAGATAGTCGCCGCGGCGTTCCTTGGTGATGATGTCCTGATAGATGCGCCCGGTGGTGATGTTGTCGGCCTTGGTGGCCGGACGCCCGGTGAAACGCTCGTAATGGCCGAGATCGAGATCGGTCTCGGCGCCGTCATCGGTCACGAACACTTCGCCGTGCTGATACGGCGACATCGTTCCGGGATCGAGGTTGAGATAGGGGTCGAGTTTGCGGAGACGGACCTTGTACCCGCGAGCCTGCAGCAGGGCACCGAGTGCCGCCGAAGCCAGACCCTTTCCGAGCGAGGAAACCACGCCGCCGGTGATGAATATGTACCGCGCCATGGGATTCTACCTTTAAGGCCACTGCCCCGATTCTCCAAAACGAATCGCGTGCACGGGCAAACATTTTGCCGGGCTGTGGGTGACGTTAAATATGAAGCGATTTCAGAGCATTGATGGGAAATTCTGATGCAGGACGGTAGACGCCGTCCTGCATGGCCACCCTGCTTTATTGCGAACGCGGTGCCTGCGGGCCCGACGGTGCCTGCTGTTCATCCACCTTCTTGAGCGTATCGAGCACGCCACCGGAAGTCGGCGGAGCGACCGGCGTTGCGCCACCCGGCTGGGACTGAGTCGCCGGCGAGGTGCCGAGAATCGATGCCGGCTTGCGATCGACGCCTGCGAGCCAGGCCAGCGTCATGCTGGTCAGAAAGAAAAGCCCCGCCAGAATCGCGGTCGTCCGCGTCAACAGATTGGCGGTGCCGCGGCTCGACATGAAGCCGGCGCCGCCGCCCATGCCGAGGCCGCCGCCTTCGGATTTCTGCAGCAGCACGGCGCCGATCAACACGGCGACGATCATGAGGTGAACGACGATAATGACGGTCTGCATCTTAAAAACCTTCCGTCACAAGCGAAGAGCGCCGGGCTTCGGCTGCACCAAGAGCTTGCGGGTTTTCCTGAAGTTGCGCGGTGTTACACGATCGGACGGGGCATTGTCACCCCCAACCGCCGCCGTGGAGATAATTGCCGCAGGCGCTGCGGCAAGGCTGTCCACATATCCCGCCGGGCTTCTGATCAGGCTTGAGCTCGCCGCAATTTCTCATATAATAGACGAATGGACACTATAGTAGACGAGTTAAGCATCCGCCTCGCCCAGCGCCTGCGGCTCGAACGCGACAGCCGCGGCTGGTCGCTGGCCGATCTAGCCGAACGCTCCGGGGTGTCCAAAGCCACCATCAGCAAGATCGAGCGCGCCGAGGTCAGCCCGACCGCAGTGGTGCTGGTCCGGCTCGCCAGCGCCTTCGATCTCACGCTCGCTGGCCTGATGCTGCGTGCCGAAGGCCAAGGCGGGCGTCTTTCGCGCGCCGCCGAGCAGCCGGTGTGGCGCGATCCCGAGACCGGTTATTTGCGCCAGCAAGTATTCAACCGGCCCGATCACCCCATCGAGATCATCAAGGTCGAGATGCCTGCAAAGCAGCGCGTGACGCTGCCCGCTTCGTCCTACGCCCACATCCGTCAGGTGCTCTGGGTGTTGTCGGGCGCGCTCGTCCTCATCGATGGCGGCGAGCGCCACGAACTCGGCGCCGGCGACTGCCTCGGATTCGGTCCGCCGGCGGAGGTGACGTTTGCCAACGAGAGCGCCGCGCCTTGCACCTACGTCGTCGCTCTTGCGCGGAGCTAGGCTTGCGATGGCGGAGGTCGAAAGAAGTTTTCCGGACGACCTCGCCGCCCCCGCCGGCCACAATCGCGGCCCTCCGCTTGAGGAGGAGCACACGCCGGAATGGGGCAACGGCGGAATCGGCAATTACTTCTACTGGAAGGCGGCGAATCACGCGGCCTGGAAAAACCCCTCGCCCGGCATTGTCACCTTTCGGATCAGAAAAGCCGAACGGCTGGGGCTGACTTACGAAGAATATACGCTCGAAATTCTCGAACGCGGCCGTCACCTGCAAGTCGAGGATGTCGAGCGGATTGCAGAGATCAAGCGGACGCGTGTCTTGCGCATCGCCAATCATCGAAGCTGAACGTCGCGGAAACTCATCCTCATGTCGAACATCAAGATCAAAGCCTTGAAACCTTCGCCCGAAGTTTGCGCAGCGCTTGGTGAAATACTGATCGAGACGGTGGCGAATGGCGGCTCGGTCAGCTTCATGCATCCGCTGTCACGGGAAACGGCTGAAACGTTCTGGTCCAATTCGCTGAGCGCTGCGGACCGCGGCGAGCGGATCGTCCTCGGCGCCTTTGACGGCGACGAGCTGATCGGTACCGTCACGCTGCTGCTCGATCTGCCGCCGAACCAGCCGCACCGGGCCGAGATCGCGAAGATGATGACGCGCGTCAGTCACCGCCACCGCGGGATCGCGACGGCACTGCTGCGCGAGGCGGAGCGGCTGGCGATCGCACGCGGGCGCTGGCTGCTCGTGCTCGACACTGCCGAGGACGAGGGCGCGGCGGGATTGTATGAGCGCGTAGGCTTCAGGCTGACCGGCGTGATTCCGGACTACGCGCTCAAGCCCCACGGCGGCCTCACCGGCACGCTGATCTACTGGAAGAAGCTGCAGGAAGGCGTGCCAGCCTGAGAAGTTAGCAAGCCTCCGCGATCGCCAGGAAATCCGTCGCTTTCAGGCTGGCGCCACCGACCAGCGCGCCGTTGACATCGGTGACCGCCATCAACTCCGCTGCGTTGGAGGGCTTGACCGACCCGCCGTAGAGAATCCGGATCTTGCCGCCTTCCGCCTTAAATCGGCTGGTGAGAACACCGCGAATAAAGCGATGAACCTGCTCGACATCTTTTGGCGTCGGCGTCAGCCCGGTCCCGATCGCCCAGACCGGCTCATAGGCGACCACCAGATTGGCCGCCGTCGCACCATCCGGCAATGAGCCCGCGAGCTGCCCGCCGCAGATATCCAGTGTCTGGCCGGCATCGCGCTGCTTCTGCGTCTCCCCGATACAGACGATTGCCACAAGGCCCGCCCGCCAGGCCGCTTCCGCCTTCTGCCGGACCACCGCATCGCTCTCGCCATGGTCGGCGCGCCGCTCCGAATGGCCGACAATGATGGCGCTGGCGCCGGCATCCGCCAGCATTTCCGCCGAGAGATCGCCGGTATGGGCGCCCGTGGCCTTGGCGTGGCAATCCTGAGCACCGACAGCGAGCTTTGAGCCGAGCGCCTTGTCGGCGAAACCGGCGATCAGGGTCGCCGGGGGGCAGACCAGCAGGTCGGCCTTGCCGGCCAATGCACCCGCGCCCGCAATCATTGCCTCGAATTCACCCAGGGCGGATTTCAGGCCGTTCATTTTCCAGTTGCCGGCGATCAGCGGCCGGATGGCTTCGGTCATGTCAATTTCCCGCAAAAATGTCAGACTTTGTGGCTTGCAGATGCGCTAGCAGAGGCGCGCCGTCAGTTCCAGATACCGGTCAGACGATCCCCCGACCGTTAACCGCTTCAATTGGCCCATATGGCCGAGGTTGCGAGGGGGCTGCGGCCACTTTATGATGCTTTATCAACTCGGTGACGCCCTGTTGCGGAATTCGGTCCCGGATCGAATTCCCTTGGGCACGACCCGGTTCCCCTCTCCTGCAAAAAACAAGTTGGACCCATGCTTCGAGGAATTCGGAAAGCCTCATCAAACTGGCTCGGCAAGATTGTCATGGCCACCGTGATGGGCGTTTTGATTGTCAGTTTCGCAGTTTGGGGCATTGCCGACATCTTCAAGGGGTTTGGCCAGTCGTCGCTCGCCAAGGTTGGCGGGACCGAGATTTCGACCGACCAATTCCGCCAGATCTACACCGAAAAGCTGCAGCAACTCGGCCGCACGTTCGGCCGTCCGCTGACCACCGAACAGGCCCGCGCGTTCGGCATCGACCGGCAGGTTCTGCAACAGACCATCGCCGAAGCCGCGCTGGATGAGGAAGCCCGGCGGATGGGGCTCGCCCAGTCGCAGGATGAGACCATGCGGCTGATCTACAACGACCCGAATTTCAAGGGATTGGGCGGCAAGTTCGATCCGGCACGCTTCCAGGCCACTATCCGCCAGTTCGGATACACCGAGCAGCGCTATCTCAACGAACAGCGGCGCGTCGGACTGCGCCGCCAGATCGCCGGCACCGTCTCGGCTGGCCTCGAGCCGCCGAAGGTCCTGATCGAGGCGCTCGCCCGTTTCCAGAACGAACAGCGCTCGATCGAATTCGTCAAACTCGACGCCGCGCAGGCGGGCACCATCGACCCGCCCTCACCCGAGGCCCTGGCCGCCTATTTCGAGGACCGCAAGACCCAGTTCCGCGCCCCCGAATATCGCAAACTGTCCTTTGTCGTGATCAGCCCGGAAGAGATCGGCAAATGGATCGAAGTTTCCGACGAGGACGCGAAGAAGGTCTTCGAGCAGCGCCGCGACCAGCTCGGCACGCCGGAAAAGCGCGAAGTGTCGCAGATGTTTTTTCCGAGCGAAGGCGAAGCGCAGGCCGCGCGCAGCCGCATCACGTCGGGAACGTCGTTCGACGACGTCGCCAAGGAGCGCAATCTCAACCTGGCCGACGTCGATCTCGGCCTGATCGCAAAGACCGCGATCATCGATCCGGCGATTGCGGATGCGGCGTTTTCGCTTGCATCGGGCGAAGTCAGCCAGCCGGTGCAGGGCCGTTTCGGCGTGGCGCTGGTCAAGGTCGGCAAGATCGAGCCGGGCACAACGCCGACTTTTGAAAGCGTGGCGGCGCAAGTGAAGAAGGAGATCGCGACCGAACGCGCGCGCGTCAAGGTCAACGAGATCCAGAACAAGATGGAAGACGAGCGCAGCGGCGGCGCCAACATCGTCGAGGCCGCGCAGAAGCTCGGCCTGAGCCCGGTCACGATCGAAGCCGTCGACCGCTCCGGCCGCACGCCCGACGGCCAGCCGGTGGCTAACATTCCGCGCGGTCTCGACGTGGTCTCACAGGCCTTCAACAGCGATATCGGCGTCGACAGCGAACCGATCCAGTTTGCCGGCGGCTATGTTTGGTACGACGTGCTCGGCATCACGCCCTCGCGCGAGCGGCCGCTCGACGAGGTCCGCAGCCAGGTCGAGGCGAAATGGCGCGAGGACCAGATTTCGAACCGGCTGCGCGCGAAGGCGACCGAGATCGTCCAGAAGGTCGAGCAAGGCGGCGCGCTTGCCGAGGTCGCGGCTTCGGTCGGATCGAAGGTCGAGACTGCTGCCGGCTTCCGCCGCGACGCCTCGCTTTCCGGCGTACCCTCCGCCGTCATCACGGCCGCGTTCCGGACGCCCAAGGACGGCGTCGGGCAGACGCCGGGCGCCGGCGGCAGCGAGTGGATCGTCTTCCGCGTCACCGACGTGACCGTGCCGCCGATCGACGTCGCCTCGGACGAACTGAAGAAGCTCAAGGAGACGCTGCAACGCGGGATGAACGACGAACAGGTCGCGCAATACATCACGAAGATCGAATCGATAATCGGCACCTCCATCAACCAGGCCGCCTTCGCGCAGGTGACGGGCGCTAACAACTGAGCACGATCGGCCTCGGGAAGGCCGGTCGCACTCCACGACGACACCCAATCCTGAAAGCCAAGCGATGGACGATCTCAAATCTATCATCGGAAAAGTCGCCACCGGCGCCACGCTGTCGCGTGACGAAGCGGCGTCCGCCTTCGACGCCATGATGTCCGGCGAGGCGACGCCCTCGCAGATGGGCGGGCTGCTGATGGCGCTCAGGGTCCGCGGCGAAACCGTCGACGAGATCACCGGCGCGGTGTCGGCGATGCGTGGCAAGATGTTGCGGGTCAAGGCGCCCGACGACGCGGTCGACGTGGTCGGCACCGGCGGCGACGGCTCCGGTTCGGTCAACGTCTCGACTTGCGCTTCCTTCATCGTCGCAGGCGTCGGCGTGCCTGTCGCCAAGCATGGCAACCGCGCGCTGTCCTCGCGCTCGGGCGCGGCCGACGTGCTGGCTTCGCTTGGCGTCAAGATCGATCTCACACCCGATCAGGTCGGCCGCTGCGTGGCCGAGGCCGGCATCGGCTTCATGTTCGCGCCCGCGCACCACCCGGCCATGAAGAACGTCGGCCCGACCCGGGTCGAACTCGCCACCCGCACGATCTTCAACCTGCTCGGTCCGCTCTCCAACCCGGCCGGCGTCAAGCGGCAGATGGTCGGCGTATTCTCCCGGCAATGGGTTCAGCCTCTGGCGCAGGTGCTGAAAAACCTCGGCTCCGAATCCGTCTGGGTCGTGCACGGCTCCGACGGGCTCGACGAGATTACCCTCACCGGCCCGAGCTTTGTGGCGAGCCTCGACAACGGCAAGATCACCACCTTCGAGATCAAGCCGGAAGATGCCGGCCTCGTCTGCTGCAACACCGACGCGCTCAGGGGCGGTGACGCCGACGCCAATGCCGAGGCGCTGCAAGGCGTCCTCAACGGCAAGCCCAGCCCCTATCGCGACGTCGCGCTGCTGAACGCCGCGGCGGCGCTGATCGTGGCCGGGCGCGCCAGGGATTTGAAAGAAGGCGTGGCGCTCGGCGCCAAGTCGATCGACAGTGGTGCGGCAGCGGCGCGGCTGAAGCACCTGGTCGCAGTCTCGCGCGGCTGATTCGGGGGGGCGGGAAGAGATGTCCGATATCCTGACCAAGATCGAGACCTACAAGCGCGAAGAGATTGCCGCGGCCAAGCGCGCGCATCCGCTTGCCGAGATCGAGGCCCGCGCCAGGACCGCGCCGCCGCCGCGCGGTTTTGTGCGCGCAATCCGCGACAAGCTCGCCCGCGGCGACTATGCGCTGATTGCCGAAGTGAAGAAGGCTTCGCCGTCCAAGGGACTCATTCGCGCCGATTTCGATCCGCCGGTACTGGCAAAAGCCTACGAGGCCGGTGGCGCGGCGTGCCTCTCCGTGTTGACGGATGCGCCCTCGTTCCAGGGCCATCTCGATTTCATGGTGGCGGCGCGCGCGGCGACCAACTTGCCGGTGCTGCGCAAGGATTTCCTGTTCGACACCTACCAGGTGGTGGAAGCCCGCGCCCATGGCGCGGACTGCATCCTGATCATCATGGCCGCGCTCGACGACGCCGCGGCCAAGGATATCGAGGACGCGGCGATTGCGCTCGGCATGGACGTGCTGATCGAAATCCATGACCACGCTGAGCTTGATCGCGCGCTAAAACTTCGCTCGCCGATGATCGGCGTCAACAACCGTAACCTGCGCACCTTCGAGACCACACTGGCGACCAGCGAGGCGCTGGCGCCGCTGATCCCGCCCGACCGCCTGATGGTCGGCGAGAGCGGCATCTTCACGCCTGACGATCTTGCCCGCCTCGAGCGCGTCGGCATGTCGACCTTCCTGGTCGGCGAAAGCCTGATGCGGCAGGCCGATGTGACCGCTGCGACACGTGCGCTGTTGACGCGCGTCACCACACCGCGTGCGACCGGGACCGGCTGAGAGATGGCGCGGAAGGTTTCCAAAGGCGGCGCCCTCACCCATATCGATGCGTCGGGCGAAGCGCGGATGGTCGACGTCTCGGACAAGGCCGCAACCGAGCGCACGGCGGTAGCCGAAGGGCGCGTCGTCATGGCCAAGGCGACGCTTGACCTGATTGTTTCCGGCAATGCCAAGAAGGGCGACGTGCTGGGCACGGCGCGCATCGCCGGCATCATGGCGGCCAAGCGCACGTCGGAACTGATCCCGCTGTGCCATCCGCTGGCGCTGTCCAAGGTGACGCTCGACATCACGCCCGACAAAAAACTTCCCGGCTGCATCGTCCGCGCCACGGTCAAGGTCACCGGTCCGACCGGGGTGGAGATGGAAGCGCTGACGGCGGTGTCGGTCGCGTGTCTGACGATCTACGACATGATCAAGGCGGTCGAGCGGGGCGTTCGCATCGAAGGCATCCATCTCGTCGAGAAGATCGGCGGCAAGTCCGGCCATTATCGCGCGGAGCGCTGAGCCGGGCGACGGTTTTACCCTTGTCACGCGCGTGTGACCGGCGCTGCGGGGAATGCCTTCCAAGCCGGCGGGGTTGTTCGCTTCGGGACCTTCACGAGGAGGAATCCGATGTCGAGATACAGGCTTGTGGGCGCGGCGGCTGCGTTGGCCGTGATGACGGCACCCGCCAAGACACCTGCCATGGCACAACAGGTCATGGGCGAACCCGGCTATTGCGCGTTCTACTATCCGAACGCCAATTGCCAGAACAAGGGTCCCGGCAATCCATATACCGACCCGCGGCGGTTCAGCCAGAGATATGTCGCGCCGGACGGCACTCAAGCCGTCGTTGTGAAGAAGCGGACGCGCACGTCCGCGACACGCATGTAACGTCCCCGCAAATCTCGCCATCGAGCGGAGGATCGGCCATTTCCGGGCCACCGCTTCTGCGCGAGCAGACTCACCCGGTTCCACCACAGAGCGATGGTTCCCTGTGGTTGCCGGATTGCCGCTTCGCCACTCGGCTAACCCTTCATTAACCAGGCTTGCTAACGTCAATTCCATCTCGGCGCGATATCGACGTCATGGGTCGGGATTGGGAGAACGCCGCTTCCGGCTGTTCATTCCCGGCAGCGATCGTGTTCCATGGCTTCAACCGGCACCACACGATTCAGGATCGCGTCCGCCTTTCGCGGCGGCCCGATCCGCTGGCTGATCTTCGGCGGCTTGCTCCTGATCGCCACCATTGCGATCGGCGCGACCGTCATGGCCGGGAATTTCCGCGAGCGCGCACTGCGTAACAGCGAGCGCGAGCTGGAAAACACCGTGCTGCTGCTGGCCCGCCATTTCGACCAGCAGCTCGAAGATTTTCAGGTCGTCCAGAAAGACCTGATCGCCTTCATGCGCTCCAGCGGGATCGCCACGCCCGAGAACTACAAGCGGCGGATGTCCGGTCACGACATTCATCTGATGCTGAAATCCAAGATCGAGGCGGTGTCCTATGTCGGTGGCATCAACGTTTTCGACGCCGACGGCAATCTGATCAATGCCTCGGTCGCCTGGCCGCCACCATCGGTCAACTCGGCGGACCGCGCCTTCTTCAGGACCTTCAAGTCCAGCCCGCAATCGCCGGATATGCTCATGGAGCCGGTCTACAGCCGCGTCACGGGCGCCTGGACCACGGTGATCGCCCGCAAGGTGATGGGACCGAACGGCGAATTTCTCGGCGTCATCGGCCGAGGCATCGAACCCGTCAACTTCGAAAGATTCTTCGCTACCGTTACGCTCGGACCGGGCGCCTCTATCACCATGCTGCACAGCGACGGCACGCTGCTCGCCCGTTACCCGCATGTGGCTGACATGATCGGTCAGAACTTGAAGACCGGTCCGGCCGCCCAGCGGCAGATCTTCGAGCTGCCCCGCAGCACCTCGCGCCTTACCAGCCCGATCGACGGCGAGGACCGGCTGATCTCATCCCGTGCACTGACGAATTTCCCGATCGTGATCGTCGCTTCGACCACGACGTCGGCCGCGCTCGCCGACTGGCGCGAGCAGATCGGCATCCTGATTACGGTCACCGGATTGTCCGTGCTGGCGATCGCCGCCCTGCTGTTCCTTGTCGTGCGCAAGCTTTACCATCAGCACCGCGCGTCGAAGCAGCGGCTGACGCTGGAAAAGCAGCGTCTCGACACCGCCGTCAACAACATGACGCAAGGTCTGCTGCTGTTCGATTCGAAGCAGCACCTCGTCATCTGCAACAAGCGATATCTCGAAATGTACGGCCTGTCGGCAGAAATCGTGAAGCCGGGCTGCAGCTTCCGCGAGGTGATCGCCCACCGCAAGGACACCGGATCGTTCGTCGGCGACATCGATCATTACGTCGAGGTGGTGCTGCGCGACGTCGCAAACCGTAACGCCATGGTGATCTCGACGCCCGACGGGCGTTCGATCCAGGTCGTCAACGAGCCGGTTGCGGACGGCGGATGGCTGGCGACGCATGAAGACATCACCGAACGGCGGCGCGCCGAGGAACGCATCACCCACCTCGCCCATTACGACGCGCTGACCGAGCTGCCGAACCGCACGCTGTTTCACGAACGGCTCAAGCGCGAACTGTCCTTTGCCGCGCCGAACCGGCCGTTGGCGGTGCTCTATATCGACATAGACGAATTCAAGAGCGTCAACGATTCGCTCGGCCATATGATCGGCGACGAGCTCCTGAAGTCGGTCGCTGCCAGCCTCGCTGCTTGCGTGCGGAAATCCGATTTTGTCGCCCGGCTCGGCGGCGACGAGTTCGCCATTGTGCAGACCGGGATCGAGGACACCGACGACGTGATGAAGCTCGTCAGCCGCATCTTCGAGGCGATCCGCGCACCCTATCAATGCCTCGGCCATCAGGTGACCACCGACGCCAGCATCGGTATTGCGCTGGCGCCGCAGGACGGCTCCGATATCGACCAGATCCTGAAGAATGCGGATCTGGCGATGTACGCCGCCAAGGCCGCCGGCCGCCGCACCTATCGCTTCTTCGAACCGGGCATGGAAGCCGAGGTCCGCGCCCGCCGCAGCCTGGAAATGGACCTGCGAAAGGCGCTGGTCGACGGCGGCTTCGAGGTCTATTACCAGCCCTGCCTCGGTCTGCAGACCAACGCGGTCACCGGCTGCGAGGCGCTGGTGCGCTGGCGCCATCCGCAACGCGGCATGATTTCGCCCGCCGAGTTCGTGCCGCTCGCCGAGGACACCGGCCTGATCAACCAGCTCGGCGAATGGGTGCTGACCACCGCTTGCAAGGAAGCAGTGAGCTGGCCCGACAACGTCAGGCTTGCGGTCAACGTCTCGCCGATTCAATTCAAGAGCGGCACGCTGGCGCTGAAGGTGATGGCGGCGCTGGCTGCATCGGGCCTCGCCGCCGACCGGCTGGAGCTCGAGATCACCGAGGCGGTCCTTATCAGGGACGACGAAGCGGCGCTCGCCGTCCTCCACGACCTCCGCGCCATCGGGGTCCGCATCGCGCTCGACGATTTCGGGACCGGCTATTCCTCGCTGAGCTATCTGCAGCGTTTTCCGTTCGACAAGATCAAGATCGACCGCTGCTTCATCACCGACATTGCCGAGCTGGAAGGTTCGATCTCCATCGTTCAGGCGGTGGTGAACATCGCCGCCGATCGCCACATGACGACAACAGCCGAAGGCGTCGAGACCGAAGCGCAGCGCGAATTGCTGCGCGAACTCGGCTGCTCGGAAATTCAGGGCTATTTGTTCAGCCCGCCGAAGCCGGCGGCGGAGTTGAGGCCGCTGTTGCTGGCGGATCGGGAGCGGCCTCACGAGGCGTCGACGAGCCGGGCTCGCAAGCGCAAGCCGGTTGCGCGCACAGCGTAGCGTTTCGACACTGCCTGCCACCGTCATTGCGAGCGAAGAAGCAATCCATCGTGCCGCACGCGGGGTGACAATGGATTGCTTCGCGGAGCCTGTCATCGGGCGCGCGTGCGCGACCCGTTGGCTTGCAATGACGTGGAGACACATGTTCGCATTCTCGCAGCATGATTTGCCCGAGTTGCACTGTATCGTTTCGCCCCAGAAGTGAGAGGGCGCAGGGAATGCCGGATGCTTTGCTGCACCCGCGGTCCCGTGTGCAAATGCACTTAAGGAAATGCGCACACGAGCATACAGGTACAGCCGGAGCATCCCGGCATTCCCTGCGCAGTGGGTTTACGGCTTATGCCGCGCTCTCCCTGGAGACGAATTCCTCTTGCCTCCATCGCCGGCGAATTGACGGTTTACCGAAAACCCGGTCGGGCTTCGAAAACCTCCGACGGCTTGACACCAGCCACGGGCGCCAGGACCACACGGTTTTGCCGTACGCAGCTTCCCCTGCCAAAGACTTCGACCAGACAGTGCGCGCCGGCCGAAATTCTGACGGAGGCGTTTAAGCGCCGTTCATCTGCGCGATGTGTTCGCTCACGGAAACCGCCCTGCAAACACCTTTCGCGCCGACGCTGCCGCGTCCACCGCAACCCGTCCCAACGTCAGTGACGATGGCCAACGCCCCTCTCTCGGAACGGGATGGCCGGATTTGTAGTGGTGATTTGGGGCGGGCGAGAAGTGGATTATTTTTGCGTGCGGGGCTGGACGGGGCAAATCACCTTGAAGTTGCTGCGGAAAATCGCACAATCGCGCACGGCAAAAGCCTCCGACCGTCCACTAGTCCAGGCCCTGTCGCGTTTTAAACGACGCTGGTGCCCGTATCGAACCGACGAGAATTGAATGCAGTGTCACCGTAACCATAGACCGAATTAGCTTCGTTCTTCAGTTCCGCAGATCGCTCTTCCGCCGTCTTAACGGCCGACTCAATGGCATTGTGCGACATCTCAGTGGGATGTTTTCGAAGGATATCCAAACCAAGAGAGATGCCCGCGAGAGCCTGGAGCGATGTGGCGTTGGCCGTCATGTCAAGCAGCAACTCCAAGGCGCGTTCTGGTGAGGCAACGCGCGCAATGAAGTCGCCTATCGCGAATGCCAAATTTTCGTCGGCCAAATGACCGAAGCGGTTTGCCAAGCAACCGAAGAAACGTTCCAGCTGACTTTCCGACAGTTTCTCTCGATCAATATAAAGTGCCAAGATCAGCTCATCCAAGCCTGGTCGCCTTGTCACGACAGGAGAGCACGCGACAGATGAAGTCCACGTGCTCTTCCGAAACGAATTCGGCGGTCAAAAGCGAATCCCCAAACTCACGAGCGACTGCCTGCCCAACCTGCAGCGACTGAAGCTGTGTCGCAGCACCCAACCGACGGTATGCGAGTTCGAAATCCAACAGAACCTCCCTCCGGAATCGCCGCATTTCCCGGAATGGTCCACCAAGCGGCGGGAGCAATGAAGGAAGCATCCTTATGCGATCAGTCAACGGCTTTCCAGATCGGCAAACGAACTCACTACCTCGCCAATTTTGTAGTACGCCTTGCGATTCGACCTTTCCTACCCCGCCGGCGCGCGCTTGTCGGCGGGCTTTCTTATCAAGAGCAAGTAACTTGCTAGAGCCGCGCCTTCTGCGCGAGCGGCACCCGAAACGTCCTGAAGCCTTCGATATCGGGAAACCCCTCGGCTGCTTCGCGCGAAGCCAGTGTCAGGACCGCGGCCGGGACTTCGCCGCTGATCAGGCGGTCGATCGCGCCTCGCGTTCCCTCGCTGAACTGGACTTCGGCGGCGCCCGCCGCCATGAACGCGGCGCTGACACGGCCGCTGGACGCGGATTGCTTCTCCTCGATTGCGATGTTCTTGTTGTTGAGGTCGGACAATGAACCGATCTCCGGACGTGCGAGGACAAGCGCGACCAGATTGTCCGGCTCGTCCGGCGATGCGGATGTCGTCTTTGCGGTGTCTTGGACCGGCTCTATTTCCGGATTGTCCAAATTGCTGGCCGCTTCCCGGCCCGTTCCGATGGCCGTGACGAGGTCGGCCATGCCTGTCGCTTCCACCAGCTGCTGCTGCAGGGTTCGTGTCGCGGGAGCACTGGCGGCTGCAGCAAGCGTTGCGGCGGTCTTTGGCGCAGGGGGAGCCGCGGCGAGTTCGAGCGTGGCCGGCGGCGGCAGGGTGACCTCGGATTTGGCCTCCGACTTGGCCTCGGTCTTGGCTTCAGACTTCGCCTCAGACTTCGCTTCAGACTCGGCCTCGGGCTTCACTTCAGACTTCACCTCGGACTTGGGAGCCTCCGCGGGCTGTGACGCGGCGATGGCGGCTGCCTGGCTGGGCGCCGGCTTCTGAGGGATTTCCACTTTGCGCTCCGGCGTCTGACCGCCGGCGACGGCCTTTTCGCGGGCCACGGGCGGCGTAGCCGATGGAATAATCTTGCCGGTCGCGGCGAGACTGGGAGCTGCCTTTTTGGCATTCGTCGGCCTGGCCTTCGATGCCGCCATGTGACTGCGCGGCGCGGAGCGTGATGCCGGCGCGGCCTGCCTTGTCACGCGCGCGGAACTGGCGTGGTCCGGTCCGACCGGGTCCGCCTCAACCGGAACGACGACATCAGTCTCGCGTCCCCCGTGCTGCCGGGCGGACAAGGCCCGATCGGACCAGGCCATATAGGACTGGCACCCGCGATTGCACGGCAGCCCGTCGATATAGACGATATCGGGCGAATCCGGCGGATTGGCCTGCAGGGCTCCGCTTGGACAAAGGGAAAAAATCAGGGCCAGCAAGGTCCACTTTTTCGACATGACCACTCCATTCAACGCGCCTGGTTTGCCGCGAGGTACGATTGGATGGAGACGAGGTTTCAAAAAAGTGGTCGTGTTGAATTGCTGCTTGCGCCTTGACGATGCCGTTTCCGCGACCGCCGCACGCCGCAAAAAACGTCAGTGCGAGCCAACGGGTCGGCGCGAAGCGCCGCCCGATGACAGGCTCCGTGAACCAATCCATCTCTCTCTCCGCTGGTGGAGAGACGGATTGCTTCGTCGCTTCAGCGCAAAATTGCTCTGCAATTTGTTGCGAGCTTCTCGCAGTGACGGGGCCGAGATTAAAGCTAGTTCGGCACCGCGCGCTTCGCGGCGGTCACCGCGTTCGCGTTCACGCTGCCGCCGCGCAAAAGGTTGAAGGCGGCGTTCAGCGCCTTGTCGTCCTTTTCGTTCGGCGGGACGTAGGCCTGCGAGCCGGCCTGCTCGGCGCCGTCGGCGGCGAGATGGCCGCGCATCGACGCTTCGCCTTTCAGATCGGTGCGGCCCTTGAGTTCATCCGGCACGTCCTGCAGGACCTCGATGTCGGGCGCGATGCCCTGGGCCTGGATCGAGCGGCCGGACGGCGTGAAGTAGCGCGCCGTGGTCAGTGCGAGCGCGCCATTGCCTGATCCGAGCGGGATGATGGTCTGCACCGAGCCCTTGCCGAAGGTGCGCGTGCCGACCAGCGTGGCGCGCTTGTGGTCGCGCAGCGCGCCGGCCACGATCTCGGAGGCGGAAGCCGAGCCGCCATTGATCAGCACGACCAGCGGCTTGCCCTTGGTGATGTCGCCGCCGCGCGCGGTAAAGCGCTGGGTTTCCTCCGAGGTGCGGCCGCGGGTCGAGACCACCTCGCCCCGGTTCATGAAGGCGCTCGACACCGAAACGGCCTGGTCGAGCAACCCGCCGGGATTATTGCGGAGGTCGACGACATAGCCAGCGAGTTTTTCCGGCGGAATTTCCTTGGAGATGCTGGCGATCGCCTTCTTCAGGCCGTCGGTGGTCTGCTCGTTGAATCGGGTGATCCTGATGTAGCCGATATCGCCGCCGTCGGTCTTGTGGCGGACCGGCCGCACCCGGATGATCTCGCGCACGATGGCGACATCGATCGGCGCGGCGGAACCCTTGCGCACGACCTTGAGCCGGATCTTGCTGTTGGCGGGGCCCTTCATCCGGGCGACCGCCTGTTCGAGCGTCATGCCCTGAATCTGCTCGTCGTCGATCTGGGTGATCACGTCGCCCGACAGCATGCCGGCTTTCGCCGCGGGCGTCTCGTCGATCGGCGTCACCACCTTGACGAGGCCCTCTTCCATCGTGACCTCGATGCCGAGCCCGCCGAACTCGCCATGCGTGGTCTCCTGCATGTCGCTCCAGCCTTTCTCATTCATGTATCGCGAATGAGGATCGAGCGCGGAGATCATGCCGTTGATGGCGCCTTCCATCAGCTTGGAATCGTCAGGCTTCTCGACGTAGCTGGTCTTGATCCGCTCGAACACGTTGCCGAACAGATTGAGCTGGTTATAGGTGTCGGAACGGGCCGCGGCCTTTGCCGCCGCTACCAGATTTGTCCCCTGCGGTCCGACCACGAGAACGGTCAGACACACGCCCGTCACGGTGCCGAGAAGAAAGGCAAGATTCCTGCGCATCGTGGGGCGTCCCTTTATCTCTACGGACGCCCACCATCCCATGTGAATCGGCGCCCCTGTCCCGGCCCCGCCAACTCACAATGGCTTTTTGGTCGGATCAAGGCACGCCGGCCCGGCGCAATACGGTCGTTTACAGGTGTGTCGTTTGCGTTCCGGCGGGCTTACGGATTTGAGATCGCTACGAATTCGAGGCCGCTTGATCGGCCTCCCACAGGCCGGTTTGCCAGGTGGAGGGCCTGGTTCCAAAACCGCGCTTGGCGCGGGTGCCCAGCCAATAGCCGAATTGCGGGGGAACGTTGCGGAACGGGCCCTCGACGCCGAGTTTGAGCGCGGCGTCCATCGGCCAGTTGGGATTGTTGAGGATTTCCCGCCCGACCGCGATCAGATCGGCCTGGCCATCGCGCAGGATCTGCTCGGCCTGGTCACCATGGATAATGAGGCCAACCGCCATGGTCATGATCTCGGCATGGCGCCGGACGTATTCCGATAGCGGCACCTGGTAGCTGTATTTGATTTCCTTGCCCAGGATCGGCGCCGTCTCAGAGATGCCGCCGGAGGAGCAGTCGATGACGTCGACGCCCTTGGTCTTCAGGATCTGTGCCAGCCGCGCGCTCTGTTCCGGCCCCCAGCCGGCATTGTCCTCGACCGACAGGCGGACGAACAGCGGCTTGTGGTCCGGCCAGTGCGCGCGCACGGCCTCCGTCACCTCGATCAGGAAGCGCATGCGGCCCGCTTCCGAGCCGCCATATTCGTCCGTACGCTGGTTGGATCGCTCCGACAGGAACTCATGCACGAGGTAGCCGTGGGCGCCGTGCAGCTCCAGCACGTCGAAGCCCGCCGCATGCGCGCGGCGCGCCGCCTGCCCCCAGGCCTGCACCAGGTCCTTCACCTCGCCGGTTTCGAGCGCGCGCGGCACCGGCCATTTCTCGCTGTGGGCGATCGCGCTCGGCGCCACCGGCTGCCACGCGTCCCAATCCTCGATATCGGGCGTCCGCTGCAGCGGGCGGTCGCCCGCCCACGGCCGGCTCGCGCGCGCCTTGCGGCCGGAATGGCCGAGCTGAATGCCGGCGACTGCGTTCTGCTGCTTGATGAATTGGACGAGGCGGCCGAGCGGCGCGACGAACTTGTCGTCCCAGATGCCGAGATCGCCGACGGTGCCGCAGCCGCGCCGCTCGACCTTGGTCGATTCCACGACGACGAGACCGGCCCCGCCGGCGGCAAACTTGCCGGCATTCATCAGATGCCAGTCGGTCGGAAAGCCCTTCTCGGCCGAATATTGATGCATCGGCGGCACCACGATGCGGTTCTTTAAGCTGACGCCGCGGATCGTTATCGGGGAAAACAGCAGCGTTTCCGTCATGCCTGCCTGCCTCGCGGACATCATTGTCCCGGCACGGCGCCGGGATGTGTCTTCTACTTTGCGCTGGTGCCGGTTTTGGTATCGGCGGATTTGGCCTTCGGTTTCGCTGCCGCCTTGTCGGCCTTTGGTGCGCTGTTGTCGCCGCGCATCGTTCCCCAGGGATCGCTGCCCTTCTGTTGTTCCGGGATATTGCCGAGCGACCGCTTGTAGGCCCGCTCGGCGTCCTTCTCGGCCGCGATCTCCGCCCCCGTCTTGGGCTTGTCCTCCTCGCCATATCTGGCGGGGCCTTTTTGGGCCGCAGCCGGTCCGGCGAGCAACGCGATCGCAGCCGCAGCGCCCAAAATTCTACCCAGGATTTTCATGCCACCACTCCCTGTTTGACCCCACGCTTAGCACAGCTCGCGCAGCGGCTTAAGCGCCGGATTACGCTTGGACGCAAATCGCCGTGGCCGTTGCCGAGGCCGGTCCAGTTTTGTAAACGACTGCCATGAATTTGCCGCCAGCGCCCCATTCCGTCGACGCCTTGCTGTTCGACCTCGGCCGTGTCGTGCTCGATATCAGCTTTGATCAGGTAATGACCTGCTGGGCGGGGCATGCGGGCTGCGCGCCTGCAGACCTTACCAGCCGCTTTGTCGTCAACGACAGTTTCAAGCATCACGAGACCGGCCGGATCGACGACGCCGCGTTCTTTGCGAACCTGCGGCAATCGCTCGGCATCGGCATTACAGACGCCCAGTTCCTCGAAGGCTGGAACGCGATCTTCACCGGCGAGATGCCGGGCATCGCACCGCTGTTGGCCGGCGCGGCCAAGCGCCTGCCGCTTTATGCATTTTCCAACACCAATCCGGCTCATGTCGCGCATTTTTCGCAGGCCTATGCCGGCGTGCTCGGCCATTTCCGCGAGATCTTCCTGTCCTCCAGCATCGGTTTGCGCAAACCCGACGCGGAGGCCTATGATCACGTGATAAAGGCGATCGGCGTGCCGGCGTCGCGGATTCTGTTCTTCGACGACTCGGCCGCCAATATCGAAGGTGCGCGGGCGCGCGGCCTTTCTGCCATCCACGTGACATCGACGGATGACGTGGCTAGGGCACTGACTGCGCTTGGAATCTAGCGCTGGAATTTGACGGAGGTCTGCCCGTGGCCTTGATGCCTGTCGCCGATGCGCTTGCTGCGATCCTTGCCGGCGCTGAAGCGCTGCCCGAAGAAATGGTGGCCCTCGATGCCGCCCATCATCGCATCCTCGCGCGCGACGTCGCCGCGCGGCGGACGCAGCCGCCGCTGGCGATGTCGGCAATGGACGGCTATGCGGTGCGTGCGGCCGATGCCGCCGACGCCAGCGCGCGGCTGAAGGTGATCGGCGAGGTCGCCGCCGGCCGGCCGTTCGAGCGCAAGGTCGGCCAGGGCGAGGCGGTACGGATCTTCACCGGTGGCGTGATCCCCGACGGCGCCGACGCCGTCATCATCCAGGAAGACACGGCAGCCGACGGCGATCATATCACCATCTCGGAAGCCGCCGTTCGGGGACGGCACATCCGTGCCGCCGGCGTCGACTTCCGCGAGGGTGACGTCCTGCTCAAACGCGGGCGCCGTCTCGGCGACCGCGACCTGTCGCTCGCCGCCGGCATGAACTATCCGGAGCTAGCGGTGCACCGCCGCCCGAAGGTCGCTGTGCTCGCGACCGGCGACGAGCTGGTGATGCCGGGGGCAAGCCCCGGTCCTGGCCAGATCGTCTATTCCAACGGCTATGGCCTGCGGGCGCTGGCGCGGGCCGAGGGGGCCGACGTCATCGATCTCGGCATCGCCGCCGACACTGTCGCCGCGACCACGCAAGGCATCCGCCGCGCCCGCGAGGCTGACGCAGACATCCTGATCACCATGGGCGGCGCCTCGGTCGGGGACCACGACCTCGTCAAGCGCTCGCTGGAGGCCGAGGGCGTCGCCATGGCGTTCTGGCGGATCGCCATGCGGCCGGGCAAGCCGATGATGCACGGGCGGCTCGGCGCGATGCGGGTGATCGGCCTGCCCGGCAATCCCGTCTCCTCCTATGTCTGCGGCTTCCTGTTTCTGGTGCCGCTGATTCGCGCATTGTCGGGCCGCGACCACGTTCATCACGTCAGAGAAAGCGCCCTGCTCGGCCGCGACCTCGCCGCCAACGACCAGCGCGAGGACTATCTGCGCGCACGCCTCGAAGCGCGCGAAGACGGCACGCTGGTCGCCGTGCCGGTGAACCATCAGGACTCGTCGCTATTGGGGAATCTCGCTGCGGCACAGGCATTAGTGATACGTCCGCCGTTCGCGCCGGCGGCCGCCAAGGGGGCGCCTTGCGAGCTGCTGCGGCTGCCGGAATGACGCCTCAAGACGCGTCTTGGACAGAAACCCTGACGCGTTCACCTGAAATTAAGTGGTTGCGGAACACATATCGAACATATAGTGTCCGTTCATGATTTGTTTCGACTGCTGGTGTCTCTGCCTGGGAGTTTGGGGACTCCCGCCATCCGAGCGCTGAAGATTCGAAACGACGACGCCAACCGGGGGATTGCTCGCGATGCTTACGCGCAAACAGTACGAACTTCTGCGTTTCATCAATGAACGGCTGAAAGAGGCTGGCGTACCGCCCTCCTTCGACGAGATGAAGGACGCGCTCGACCTGCGCTCGAAATCCGGAATCCACCGCCTCATTACGGCGCTGGAGGAGCGCGGCTTTATCCGCCGGCTGCCCAACCGCGCCCGCGCTATTGAAGTCATCAAGCTGCCGGAGTTGGCGGCTGCCGGCAACGGCCGCCGTGGCTTCACGCCGAGCGTCATTGAAGGCACGCTCGGCAAGCGCACGGTGAGCCTGCCCGCCGCCGAGGATGACGGCAATCGCCCGGTCGCGGTGCCCGTGATGGGCCGGATCGCCGCCGGTACGCCGATCGAGGCGCTGCAGACTCGCAGCCACACCATCAGCGTGCCGCCCGACATGCTCGGCTCCGGCGAGCACTACGCGCTCGAAGTACGCGGCGATTCCATGGTCGAGGCCGGCATCCTCGACGGCGACATGGCGCTGATCCAGCGCAACGAGACCGCCGACACCGGCGACATCGTGGTGGCGCTGATCGACGAGGAGGAAGCTACGCTAAAACGCTTCCGCCGCCGCGGCGCCTCGATCGCGCTGGAGCCCGCCAACGCCGCCTATGAAGTCCGCATCCTGCCGCCGAACCGGGTCCGGATTCAGGGCAAGCTGATCGGCCTTTACCGCAAATACTGACCGGTGTGCCGTCCGAGGACATGACGGAAAAGAACCCCGGCCCTTCGCCGGGGTTTTTTGTTGAACGATTGGAACCAAGGCACGTTAGCGCGTTTGTGAATGTGGCGCAGCGCGCCAGTCGCAGAATTGCCCAGAAAAAAGAAAAGGCTCTGCGCCATGTCCACTCTGATAGGGGCCTGTGCCTCCTTGAAGACACGGGTCAGCTATCTCAAATGAGGGAGCCATCCGATGTGTGACTATAGCCTGCATGCTGTGGCTACCCGGCCTGCCCAGGTCGGCGAGACGCTGATCACCACGACGTTCCGCGGTACATCGACCCGCGGCTTTGCGTCGGAACGCGAGCCAGCAGTGGCGGTCTGCATGCTTCCCGGCACCGAACTGGCGTTCGCCGAGGACGTCAAATACGACAACCGCTGGATCTGGACGCGAACCACCGACTGGCGGGTCGGCAAATTCAATCAGATCGAACCCGAAGTCGCCGACCGTCATCATGACGCGATCGAATTTCCTGATGGAAGCCATGTGCTGGTGACGCAGCTTTGCGAAGGCCAGCGCGCAACCGTGCTGCAATTGCCGGTGGTTCAGACCGGTGGCGAGCGCGCACCGAAGGTGACGGAAGCACGTCCGGCCGCTTCGATCGTGACCGGATAGACGCCACGTGGATGCGATCCGCCGGTCCAGGCCGGCGGATCATGGTGATGCGTTTTTCAAAATTCGGCACCGAGGGGGCAACCGGTGGTCAACAAAGTCACATGGCAAAGGGCTGGACGCGTCACCGAGCCCGGACGTTACATGTTCAGATATGGCTGGCTCACCATCACGGCCGAAGACCTCGCGATCTGGCAGCAATTCCCCGAAGCGTCTTTCACGCTGGTCAACCTGCCGTCATCCCCCGACGCGCCGGAGGAATTCCACCTCGGCGCGTTCGAGATACCGGCCCATCCGTCCAGTCCCCCGATCGACGAGCATTGAAATCCGCCTACTCTTCCGCCTGAAGGTCCGCCTCGGCTGGCGTCGCATCGACGGCGCGAGGCGGCACGACGCGCGGGGCCAGAACGTTGGCGTCGACCTCTCCCGCGTCGGCAACGGCCGGCCACCAGGGGCGGTCGCTCCCTCGCGGCTTCACCGCCTCGACGACAAATCCCTCGCGGCCTCGTCGCAGCGTCATGGCGCCCTGCCGCCGCAGCCGCTCGGCATCGATCACGGAAGCCGCGCAGGAAGCGGGCGCCTGCCGCAGGGTCACAATGAGCGCCGCGCGCTCGCAATCGTCCGCCAGCGCCTCGGGCCTGAACGCCTGCGCGACCAGGCCGCCGCCGGCGGACGGCATCACGCAGCCGAAATCGTCGCAGGAGACGCCTGACGTGAGCGATGCATCGGTTGCCGTGCGCGCGTCGGCATCCGCCGCCAGCCACTCCTTCAGCAGGAAGACGTCCCGGGACCCCTTGGCCGCGTGCATCAGATGCAGCCTCCCATCCTGGCCGCGGACGCCGACATGGCGGCCGTCGGCGGAGATCAGGATATCCGGCTGCGGCGCCCTCGCCGCCCACAATGCCGCCGCCAGCACCAGCGCCGCGCCCGACCAGCGCAGCGGCGTGCGCAACAGGCCGAGCAGGATGATGCCGAGGCTCGCCGCGATCAGCGGCCCGATGCCGATCGCCGGCACCCGGCCGACCGCGCCGGGCAGCGCTGCGACCCATTGCGCCACAGCGATCATCCAGTCGATGCCGACGCCCATGATCGCCCAGAACGGGCGATCGAACCCGAATGGCATCGCGACGAGGCCGAGCAGCCCCGCCGGCATCACCAGCGCCGACACCACCGGCATCGCCGCGAGATTGGCGAGCACGCCATAGGGCGTGACCCGGTGGAAGTGGAAGGCGGCGTAGGGCGTGGTCGCGAGCCCCGCCACCAGCGAGGCCGGCAACAGCATGGTGATCTCGCGGCCGCCCCACAGCGCCGCGCGGGCGGTTGCGGTATGATCGGCGGTCGCGAACAGGCGCGGCATGCCGATCTGCACCAGCGCCACCAGCCCGAGCGTCGCCGCAAACGACATCTGGAAACTCGGATGCACCAGCGCTTCCGGCGCGACCGTCAGCACGATCAGGGCGGCGACCGCCAGCGTGCGAAACGTAATCGCGCGGCGATCGACCATGACGGCGATGAGCACCACCGCCGTCATGAAGAACGAGCGCTGCGTCGCGACCTCGGCGCCGGATAGCAACAGATAGAACGCGGCGGCGACGAGCGCGGCCGCCGCCGACCATTTCTTGATGGCGTAACCGACCGTGAGCGCAGGGAACAGGGCGAGCAGCGCCCGCACCGCAAAGAACACGACGCCGGCGACAACGGCCATGTGGTAGCCGGAGATCGACAGCACGTGGCCGAGGCCGGAGATGAACATCGCATCGTTCACCGGCGGTGAGATCGCATCGCGCCGCCCGGTCAACAACGCGGTGGCAATGGCGCGCTGGTCGCCTTCCAGCGTGGTCCTGATCCGCGCATCGATGGTGTCGCGCAGGCCCTGCATGAACGCCGAATAGCGCAGGCGCAGCCCGCCGGCTTCCGGCGGCTCGGCGGTCTTGATCGCGCCCATCACGAAGCCGGAGGCGCCGATGCCGGCGAAAAACATGTCGCGGCTGAAATCGTAGCTGCCCGGCCGCACCGGCGAAAGCGGCGGCAACAGCCGCGCCTTCAGCTCGACAAAGCTGCCGACCGGCGGCGCCGTCCCCTTCTTCACCGACAGCCGCACGCGCTCGAGTCTTGTTTGGCCCCGCGCGCTTTCCATAGTGACCACGCGAAGCACAAAACGGTCGGTGCGCTCGCGGATGTCGCGGGTCTCGACGAAACCGGTCAGCGAGACCGAAAACATCGGCCGCGCCAGCACGCCATGCGCGACCCGCGCGGTCTTCCAGGTCGCGATCGCAAAGCCCGCCGCAACGGCTGCGACCATGACCGCGAGCGGAAAGAATTTTTGCCGCCGCAACAGCACCGCCGCCGCGCACAGGGCGATCGCCACGACGGCAGCCGCCGATAGCGCCGGCTCATGATCGGCGGCGAAGTAGAATGCGATCCCGGTGCCGAACGCCACCGGCACCCAGGGCAGCAACCGCCCGGCACCGGCTTCCGCGCGCGCCCAGGCGCGCAGGGCCTCGATCAGCGGCGGCCAGAATGCCGGACGCGATGGCAGAACGCCGCCGGCCGCTACTGCGGCGCACGGCGGCCAGGTGCCGGCATAGCCCCGCTTCCGGCCCGAAATGTCGCCTTGCTCCGCCACGCGTGCTTACACCCTACGATCTCGTGGAGATCGCAAGACTACCGGACGCTGTATTCGGACGGCTAGCAGAACGGATGCAGAATCCTGAAAGAGCGGGGACGCGCGAAGCTCCGGGCCCCCCAACCGGCCGGCGCCCGAAAAGGCAATTCATCCACGTGGAAAACCGCCGTTAAGTCAGGCCAACTGCATTTTCCGACTCGGCAGACCGTGCTCTCTAGATCGAGGCTGGTGGCGGAGTACGAGGTGAGCCAGTTTTACTGCACGCTTCTGCTTGTGACGGCTCTGATGCTCACGGCATGCTTCGGAGTAGCGGCTTGGCGCCTCTCCGATGACACATCGGAGGTGACCGGAAGCTTTTTGCCGCCGTTGATCGAGCCGCGCTAAAAATCCCCATCATTGGGCGGTTTATTGAACCCGTCAGCGGTACCGGATGCACAAACCGGAAGAAATGCATGGCGGCCAGAGTTACAGTTGCACCAGTGGAGCGAACATCAGGACAAGTGACATGAAGCGTGCGGTCTGGATTTTATTTGCGGTGGTCCTGACCTCCTCCCCTGCCGATGCCGCCTCTCCAGAGCAATGCCGCTTCATTGAGGCACGAGCCGAGCGCGAGGCGTGCTACCAGCGCCAGGAGGCCGCGCGGGCCGCCCGGCAAAAGGCGAACGAGGTCCGGCAGGCCGAGCAGCAAAAGCCCTACGAGCCCATGACGGCGGACGACGCCCAGCTCGCAAAATCCCTGCGCAGCATTTGCCGGGGTTGCTAGGCGGCCGGCGCCACGATCCAATCCCGACGGCCCACCGCCCTGAAACCGCTCTTGCAAGTGCGCCGCAGCAGGATGCACACTGTGCGCGCATGACCAGGTGTCAACGTCTACGGCTCTCGGCTCGACTGGAATTCACAGTTGCGCTCAAAACGAGAGGAGCATGACCCCATGCGAGAAATCGAAATCCACGACTATGCACGGCAGTTGCTGGAAGCGCATGGCCCCAAGGCCATTGCGGAAGCGGCCCAGAACGCCATCGAACTCGAGGCAAAAGGCGAGGCCGAACTGGCCAGAACCTGGCGGCATATCGAAGACGCGATGAAGCTCATGCGCGGGCCGCACCAAAGCTGAGGCTGCCGGCGTGCAACGCAGAACGTGGTCCCAAAACCCGTCGCAAGCCGCTTCGCCACGGCTGAATGGCGGCACGACCTCCACGATGCGCCTCTCCATGACAGGAGTGAAGCCATGTTTCCGAAGTGTGCGACAGCCGAAGACCTCGTGAAGGCGATCAGCGACGAGAAGGTGCAGATGATCGATCTGCGCTTCACCGACTTGCCTGGGGTGTGGCAGCATTTTTCCGTGCCGCCGAGTGCCGCGAATGTCGACGCTCTCAGCGAAGGCCTTGGATTCGACGGCTCATCCATCCGCGGCTTCCAGGAAATCCAGGAAAGCGACATGCTGGTCGTGCCGGACCCGGCCACGGCCTTCCTCGACCCGTATTCGCCTGCATCGACCCTGGTCCTGATCTGCAACATCAGGGACCCCGTGACCGGTCAACCCTATAGCCGTGACGCCCGTTACATCGCCCAGAAGGCGGAAACCAACCTGAAGGGCACTGGCCTCGCCGATACGAGTTACTTCGGCCCGGAGGCAGAGTTCTTCGTGTTCGACGACGTGCGCTACGGACAGGGCATCAATTACGCCTTCCACGAAATCGATTCCAGCGAAGGAAGTTGGAATACCGGCAAGGAGGAAGACCCGAATCTGGGCCACAAGCCGCGCCCGAAGGAAGGATATTTTCCCGTTCCCCCGACCGACAGCATGCAGGCTCTCCGCACCGAAATGGTGCTGACGATGGAACAACTCGGCATCCAGATCGAAGCCCATCACCATGAAGTCGCAACCGGCGGCCAGAACGAGATCGACATGCGCTTCACTACGCTGACCCGCATGGCGGACAATCTGATGATCTACAAATACGTGGTGAAGAACACCGCCCGCGAGCACGGCATGACCGCAACGTTCATGCCGAAGCCGCTGTTCGAGGACAATGCCTCGGGGATGCACGTTCACCAGTCCCTTTGGAAGGGCGAGACCAATCTGTTCTACGACAAGGGCGACTATGCCGAGTTGAGCCAGTTCGGCCGCTACTACATCGGCGGCCTGCTGACCCACGCCTGGGCGTTGTGCGGGCTTTGCGCCCCCACCACGAACTCCTATCGGCGTCTGGTGCCAGGCTATGAGGCTCCGATCAATCTGGTCTATTCGCAGCGCAACCGCTCAGCCTGCTGCCGGATTCCGATGTATTCGCCGAACCCGCGGGCAAAGCGCGTCGAGTTTCGCTCGCCCGATCCCTCCTGCAATCCCTATCTGGCCTTTGCCGCGATGCTGATGGCCGGCCTTGACGGCATCAACAGCCGGATCGATCCGGGCAGCCCGATCGACAAGAACCTTTATGACCTGCCGCCCGCCGAGGCGAAGGACGTGAAGTCGACACCCGGATCGCTGGATCAGGCGCTCGACGCGCTCGAGCGCGATCACGCCTTCCTGCTCCGCGGCGATGTGTTCACCGGCGACGTGATCGAGACCTGGCTCGACTACAAGCGCAAGAAAGAGATCGATCCTATCCGGCTGCGTCCTCATCCTTACGAGTTTCATTTGTATTACGACATCTAGCCAGGTTGTGGACCCACTGGCGCTTAGCCCAAATTCGTATTGATGCGAGTTTGATGAAGACCAGATAGTTGGCAGCGACGGAAAACACTTCTGCCGCCGCACCAGGACCGCAACCGCGCCAAGCGCGATCCACGAGCGGGCCGCCCGGCAAAAGGCGAACGAGGCCCGGCAAGCCGAGCAGCAAAAGCCCTACGAGCCCATGACGCAGGAAGATGCCCAGCTCGCAAGGGCCATACGGGGCATTTGCCGCGGTTGCTTGTGGTGAGGATCTGACGACGTGCTGCCGCGACAATGATGCCGCAGCGCCGAACAAATGCGCGATCGCGCTCGGCGTTCAAAATCAGCATCAGCATGTCAATCGCCGTCGTGACAAATTCATTACGGACCCTTAATGAAAATGCATCTCCCTGCATAAGACGATTGCACCGCGCGCTTATCACAACTGAGTCGCGCGAAATTCACTCGAAAGGTTCTGCGGATCGGCGATCATGCCCACGCAGCATTCAGCAATGACGCTGAGTCTGTTCAAAACAGATAGGGAAGAACATGCTCAACAAGCTATTCGGAGTAGCCGCAATGGCTGCCGTAGCCTATGCCGTCGTTCCAGCCTACGCCGCGCAAACGACGGGCTGCAGCGGTGTGAACCTGGAGAAAACCGAAGCCGCGACCGAAGCCATGGCCGATGGCCCGGGCAAGTTCACGGCGGAAAGGGAAGTCGCGCAGGCCCAGGAGGCCCTGCTCGGCGGCAACATGCGTTCATGCGCGATGCACCTGTCCAGGGCAGCGCACGCGGACCACGCTCCATATGAGGGCATGATGATCCAAACCCCGGCCGCGACCACCACCGAAGGCCCATACCATTCGCAATGGAATTGGAAACCAATCCAGCCTGCGCTGTAAATCTGGCTAAAGGGCTGATCGAGCGACGATCGGCCCTTTCAGCCGAGGCCGGACATTTGGCTAGCCGCACGAACTAGGTGGCGTCCGTGCGCGGCTCGATCAGCGGCGTCTTCGACGACACGTGGTGGCTGACGATCTTCCAGTCGCTGTCTTCACGGACGATCACCCAGGTAATCTTCACCGTCAGCGGTTCGGCGCCCGCTTCCACGAAAAACGACGCCGTGCCGGCGACGTTGATCAGGTCGGGAGCGGCCTGCGCGGTCCTGACGTCGGTGAATTTGACCGTCGGGGAATGCCACCTCGGCAACCCATCGAAATAGGCGGCAATACCGTCGTTGCCGCGATAGAGGCTCGGATTCGAGCCGAAGAAGAAGGCGTTGCGCGCGTAGAGCGACGCCAGCGCTCGAGCGTCCAGCTTGCTGAACGCCGCCGCCCATCTACCCATGATGCCGGAGACGATGTCGTCGGTCGCGCTGCGCTCGGACGACCCCATCGCCTTCAGCCCTTCCCGCCGACTTCCTTCGCAAACGTGTCGCGCAGGCCGATGGTGCGGTTGAACACCGGCTTGCCCGGCGCGGAATCCTTGTCGCGCACGAAGTAGCCCTGCCGTTCGAACTGCATCACCTCGCCGGAATTGTCCGACGCGACCGATGGCTCGATCCGGGCGTCAGGCAAAACTTCGAGGGACTCCGGATTGAGGTCGACAGCGAAGTTCGCAGCGCTCGGGCTCGGGTTCGAGAAGAGCTGATTGTAGACGCGGATCTCCGCCGGCACTGAATCCCTGGCCGACAGCCAGTGCATGGTGGCCTTGACCTTGCGGCCATCAGGCGCGTTGCCGCCCTTGGTCGCGGGATCGTAGGTGCAGCGCAATTCGACCACCTCGCCCGCGTCGTTCTTGATGACGCCGGTGCATTTGACGAAATAGGCATAGCGCAGCCGCACCTCGTTGCCCGGCGACAGGCGGAAGAATTTTTTGGGTGGATTTTCCATGAAGTCGTCGCGCTCGATGTAGAGCTCGCGGCCGAACGAAATTTTTCGCGTGCCGGCGCCCGCGTCGTCGGGATGATTGACGGCCTCGAGCTCCTCGACCTGCCCTTCCGGATAATTCTCGATCACCACCTTCAGCGGCCGCAACACCGCCATCCGCCGCTGCGCCGACTTGTTGAGATGCTCACGAATGCAGAACTCCAGCATGCCGACATCGACCACACTGTTGGCTTTGGCGACGCCAATGCGCTTGACGAATTCGCGCACCGCCGCCGGCGGCACGCCGCGCCGCTTCAACCCGGCAATGGTCGGCATGCGCGGGTCATCCCAGCCGGAGACGTGGCCGTCGCGGACGAGCTGCGTCAGCACGCGCTTGGACAGCAGCGTGTAGGTCAGGTTGAGCCGGGCGAATTCGTACTGGCGCGGCTTTGACGGCACCGGCAGCTTGTCGAGCAGCCATTCATAAAGCGGCCGATGGTCCTCGAACTCCAGCGTGCAGATCGAATGCGTGATGCCTTCGATGGCGTCCGACTGGCCGTGCGCGTAGTCGTAGCTCGGATAGATCGACCATTTGGTGCCGGTGCGCGGATGCTCGGCATGCAGGATGCGGTAGAGCACGGGGTCGCGCAGGTTGATGTTGCCGGCGGCCATGTCGATCTTGGCCCGCAGCACCCGCGTGCCGTTCGGAAACTCGCCGGCCTTCATGCGGCGGAAGAGGTCGAGGTTTTCCTCCACCGGGCGGTCGCGGAACGGCGAGTTCTTGCCGGGCTCCGTCAGCGTGCCGCGGTTGACCCGGATTTCCTCCTGCGACTGGTCGTCGACATAGGCATCACCAGCCTTGATCAGGCCCTCCGCCCAGTCGTACAGGCGCTCGAAATAGTCGGAGGCGTAATAGAGATCGGTTCCCCAGTCATAGCCGAGCCAGTGCACGTCGGCCTGGATGGAATCGATATATTCCTGCTCTTCCTTGGTCGGGTTGGTGTCGTCGAAGCGCAGATGGCACTTGCCGGCGAACTCCTGCGCGATGCCGAAATTAAGGGCAATCGACTTGGCGTGGCCGATGTGCAGGTAGCCGTTCGGCTCCGGCGGAAATCGGGTCACGATCCGGCTATGTTTCTTCGAGGAGAGATCGGCCTGTACGATGTCGCGGATGAAATCGCGCCCCGCCTCTGCCGCTACCGGTTCTGTGGTCATCAACGAGTTCCTGTTAGGGATTGGCGAACCTTCTGCCAAATTCGCCCTTGCGAGCCAAGCCTACTTTGCCAATGGCTAAGGCTTTAGTTATGCACCGTTCCTGCTATACACCACCGCCAATTCCAAACCTCACCCGCCCGGTAAATGACAGATCCCGTCGTCACACGCTTCGCTCCCTCGCCCACCGGCTTCCTCCATATCGGGGGAGCCCGCACCGCGCTGTTCAACTGGCTCTACGCCAAGAAGACTGGTGGCAAGATGCTGCTGCGGATCGAGGATACCGATCGCGAGCGGTCGACCGAACCTGCCATTGCGGCCATTCTCGACGGCCTGAAATGGCTCGAGCTCGATTGGGACGGCGACGTCATCTACCAGTTCAGCCGCGCCGCGCGCCATCGCGAGGTGGCAGAGCAGTTGCTCGCCAGCGGCAAAGCCTACCGCTGCTACGCCACCGGGCAGGAACTGGCAGCGATGCGCGAGAAGGCACGCGCCGAGGGCAAGACGCGCCTCTATGACGGGATGTGGCGGGACCGCGACCCCTCCGAGGCGCCCGCGGGCATGAAGCCCACGATCCGCCTCAAGGCGCCGCAGACCGGCGAGACCGTGATCGAGGACCAGGTGCAGGGCCGCGTGGTCTGGCAGAACGAGAACCTCGACGATCTCGTGCTTTTGCGCGGCGACGGCAACCCGACCTACATGCTGGCTGTCGTGGTCGACGACCACGACATGGGCGTCACCCACGTGATCCGGGGCGACGACCATCTGATCAACGCCGCGCGCCAGAAGCAGATCTACGACGCGCTCGGCTGGGACATCCCCAACATGTCCCACATCCCGCTAATCCATGGGCCCGACGGTTCAAAACTCTCGAAGCGCCATGGCGCGCTCGGCGTCGATGCCTATCGCGCCATGGGATATCTGCCGGCGGCGCTCCGCAATTACCTGGTCCGGCTCGGCTGGAGCCATGGCGACCAGGAAATCTTCTCGACGCAGGAAATGATCGACGCGTTCGATCTGCCCGCGATCGGTCGCTCGGCGGCGCGGTTCGATTTCGCCAAGCTGGAGAACCTCAACGGCCACTACATCCGCCATGCTGATGACCGCGAGCTGGTCGCGCAGTTCGAAAGCGTATTGGATTACGTCCCCAACGGCGCCGAGCTGAAGGCAAAACTCAACGACACGACGCGCGGCCAACTGCTTCGCGCTATGCCGAGCCTGAAGGAGCGCGCCAAGACCCTGATCGAGCTGATATCGGGCGCCTACTTCATCTTTGCCGACCGTCCGCTTGAGATCGAGCCGAAGGCGGCCACCCTGCTGACGCCGGAGACGCGCGCGCTGGTCGGCCAACTCCGGACGGCGCTCGAGACTGTCACCGACTGGCGCGCCGAGACCGCGGAAGCCGCCATGCGGAATTTCGCAGAGCAGAACAATCTCAAGCTCGGCGCCGTCGCCCAGCCACTCCGGGTGGCGCTGACCGGACGTACGACTTCACCGGGCATTTTTGACGTTTTGGCGGTACTGGGGCGGGAGGAATGCCTGGCGCGCTTGGGCGATCAGGCGGCCAACTAAGCCCCTACCATATGGGGGCCGCGGCCATCTTGCAGTGCACAGGGCAATAAGCTACGCCTTTGGCGCCGCTTCTAGACATGCCGGCTTCCCTTGCTGCTGCCTTGCGAATGGCACCAAGGTCGGCGCGGTTTTTCGTAACGATTTCATCGGGGATCCACGATGGACGCAAAATCCAGCAACAAGACTGCAACGCTCACGGTAGGTAACAAGACCTACGATTTCCCGATCCTCAGCGGCACGGTGGGGCCCGATGTCATCGACATCGCCAAGCTCTACGCCCAGGCCGGGATGTTCACCTACGACCCCGGTTTTACCTCGACCGGTAGCTGCCAGTCGAAGATCACCTATATCGACGGCGATGCCGGCGTGCTGGAATACCGCGGCTACCCGATCGAGCAGCTCGCCGAAAAGGGCGACTTCCTCGAGACCTGCTACCTGCTGCTCTACGGGGAGCTTCCGACCCCGGCGCAGAAGAAAGACTTCGACCATCGCGTGATCCATCACACCATGGTTCACGAGCAGATGGCCCGCTTCTTCCAGGGCTTCCGCCGCGACGCCCATCCGATGGCGATCATGGTCGCCGCCGTCGGCGCGCTCGCCGCGTTCTATCACGACAGCACCGACATCAACGATCCGAAGCAGCGCATGATCGCCTCGATGCGCATGATCGCGAAGGTCCCGACGCTGGCCGCAATGGCCTTCAAATACACCGTCGGCCAGCCCTTCATGTATCCGAAGAACTCGCTCTCGTTTGCCGAGAACTTCCTGCACATGTGCTTCGCGGTGCCTTGCGAGGATTACAAGATCAACCCGGTGCTGGCTGACGCGCTCGACAAGATCTTCATCCTGCACGCCGACCACGAGCAGAACGCCTCGACCTCGACGGTGCGTATCGCCGGCTCCTCCGGCGCCAACCCGTTCGCCTGCATCGCCGCCGGCATCGCCTGCCTCTGGGGCCCCGCGCATGGCGGCGCCAACGAAGCCGCGCTCGCAATGCTCGCCGAGATCGGCACGGTCGACAAGATTCCGGAATTCATTGCCAAGGTGAAGGACAAGAACTCCGAAGTCCGCCTGATGGGCTTTGGCCACCGCGTCTACAAGAACTACGACCCGCGCGCCAAGATCATGCAGAAGATGTGTCACGCCGTGCTGGCCGAGACCGGCCATGGCGACGACCCGATGCTGAAGGTCGCACTGGAACTGGAAAAGATCGCCCTCTCCGACCAGTACTTCATCGACCGCAAGCTCTATCCGAACGTGGACTTCTATTCGGGCATCACGCTGAAGGCGATGGGCTTCCCGACCTCGATGTTCACCGTGCTGTTCGCGGTCGCCCGCACCGTCGGCTGGATCAGCCAGTGGAGCGAGATGATCGAGGATCCGCAGCAGAAGATCGGCCGTCCGCGCCAGCTCTACACCGGCGTCGCCCGCCGCGACTACGTCGAGATGGACAAGCGCAAGTAAGCTGCCTCATAGGGACAAGTCGGAAAAGCCGGATGCGATCATCGCGGCCGGCTTTTCTCTTGTGGGGTGGGCAAAGCGGAGCGTGCCCACGATGGCCGATGCCCGAAGAGATGTGGGCACGCTTCGCTTGCCACCCTACGGCGCGCTAACCCCGCCGCGCCCTTCTTGTGTCGCCGCCGCCTCGCCAGCCGCGCTGTCGCAGGCCCTAGCCGCTGCAAAAACCAATACCATGTGTAAAGGGAGACTTGCGCGAAGGAGGTGAGCTTCATGCGCATTCGACATTGGCAAGACGCCGCCAGCCTGGTGCTGGGCGTCTGGCTGGTCTTGTCGCCGTTCGTCCTCGGCTTCACCGGGGCGGCCACCTGGATCACCGTCGTGCTTGGGTTATGCGTTATCTTGTTTGCCTTGGAGGGGTTGATCATTCCGTCCTATCTGGAGGAATGGGGAGAAATTCTCCTCGGCCTGGCCCTGCTGGCGGCGCCCTGGACGGTTGGCTACGAGACAACCTTGGCTACGGTCAACAGTGCGGTGTCAGGTCTGGTCGTGATCCTGTTTGCAGTCTGGGAATTGGCGACCGATCGCGACTTCGCCACATGGTGGCACGATCACTGGCAATCGGACAGCCAACTGACAACACGGAGGTTGTCTGAAGCCTGACTTGGAAGGCCTCGCTACGACCGTCCATCGGTGACGTCGGGAGCGACGGGTTGTTTCGGCGTGCTGTTTCGAACCCGTTCGCATCATCCTCGATGCCGTGGCAACGGCCGCGCAAATGCGCGCCGTTCGTTGAAGCGACGCCGGCGGGTGCGTGCCGGACGGCGCCATTCGCCGCGATCCCCTCTTACCGCCCGACTGAGCCAAAAGTCTTATGAGGCCGTGGCTACTACACCGGCTGGCTTCAGACCTCGCCTACGCTCGGGATCGTGGTGTCACTGGCCGTAATCATCGCAACCCGCACCTACTTCGGCAATGAGGCCTTCGACACGTGGGCCTGGCGCGTCCCGTTCCTGGTGTCCTTCCTGCTGGTGGGTATTGCAATCTACATCCGGCTTCAGTTGCAGGAGACGCCGATCTTCCAGGAGATAAAGGCCAAGGGCCAGATGACCAGAAATCCCTGGAAGGAGGCCTTCCTCAGTTCGAACATCAAATACGTCGGGATCGCCACCATCGTGCTGATCGGGCAAGGCGTGGTTTGGTACAGCGGTCAGTTCTGGGCGCTGTATTTCCTGCAGCAGGTCTCCAAGGTGGACCCGCTGACCTCGGCCTACATCGTGGGAGCAGCGCTGCTGATTGCAACGCCAAGCTTGATCTTTTTTGGCTGGCTGTCCGACATCATCGGCCGCAAGCCGGTGCCTAAAGCGTGATGACGTTTCTTCGAATCGTCATCCCGCTTTATCTTTTTGTTTGAGCATGATCCTTTCGGAAAACCGCTACACACTTTTCCGGATCATGCTCTAGTTTGGCCGTCTAGCCTTGTGCATCGTCGCAAGCACGATATCGGCCGCCCGCACGCTGGGCGGCTGGTTGCCGGTCGACATGATGTCGTCGATCTTGGCGAAGCCTTCGAGTTGCTTCCGGCGCAGGTCGCTGTCGCTCATCACCTCGCGTAGCGCCTGCGAAAGCTTTTCCGGCGTGCAGTCTTCCTGCAGGAATTCGGGAATGACGTTCTCGCCGATCACGAGATTGGCAAGGATCACCGAGTTCACCTTGATCGCGCGGCGCAGGATCCACGCTTCCATCGCGCCGGTGCGGTAGGCCGTGACCATCGGCACGCCCGCCAGCGCCAGTTCGAGCGTCACGGTGCCTGACTTGGCCAGCGCCGCGTGCGCGATCCGAAACTTCGCGCGCTTCTCCTGCTCGCCGATGACGACCTGGGGCTGCACTGGCCAGCCCTTCACGGCCTCCACCACCGTCTCCTGCAGATGCGGCATGGTCGGCAGCACCAGTTCGAACGTGGTGCCCTGCTCCTGCAGCCGCGCCACCGCCTGGCCGAACACCGCCATGTGGTGGCGGATTTCGCTGCGGCGGCTTCCCGGCAGCACCAAGAGCACCGGCGGCGATTCCGCCCGCCGCGCAGCCTCCTCGGCATTCGGGCGCAGCGAGGCCAGTTGCTCGGTCAGGGGATGGCCGACATAGCTGCAGGGCGGCCCGTGCAGCCGTTGATAGGCCTCGGGCTCGAACGGCAGCAGCGCCAGCACGTGATCGACATATTTCAGCATCGCCCGCGCCCGGCCCGGCCGCCATGCCCAGACCGAGGGCGATACATAGTCGACGATCGGCAGCCCGGGATCCTTGGCGCGAACGCGCTTGGCAACGCGGTGGGTGAAATCGGGGCTGTCGATGATGACGAGTATATCGGGTGCAGCTTCTGTAACCGCGATCGCGGTTTCCTTGATCAGGCCGAGTATCTTCGGCAGGTCCTTGACGACGGCGGCGAGCCCGATGATCGAGAGCTCCTCGATCGGAAACAGCGACTCCAGGCCTTCGCGCGCCATCGCGCGACCGCCGACGCCTTCGAACTGCACCCCGTCGCCAAGGCGCTGGCGCAGCACCTTCATCAAATTGGCGCCGAGTCGGTCGCCGGACTCTTCCGTCGCGATCAGAAAGATCCTCCGCTCCATTCCGGCGGTCGCGCGAGACGGCGTCACGCTGCTAACCCCTGGATGAACAGGCCGGCTTTGTCCGCGGCCTCGATCATGGCTTGCGAGTCGGCGGCAATCGTATGGCCGGCGATCACGGCGATGCCGGCGAGCCCGGCTTTCGCGGCGCCGTCGATGGTTTTGGCGCCCACCGTCGGCAGGTCGAAGCGCAAATCCTGGCCGCTCTTCGGCGCCTTCACCAGCACGCCGCGGCCGGATTTGGCTCTGATACGCCCGGCCTCGCGCAGCCGCGCCACGCGTGCGAGCAGCCCATCGGTGCCCTCGATGTCCTCGACCGCCACCACGTGCCCGTCAATCACGACCACGGCCTGGCCGATGTCGAAGGGACCGAGCGCGCCGAGCACCTCCCGCCCCCTGGCGATATCGGCCAGAGCGGCCGGATCGGGCGTGGCGCGGGCAATGTTTCCTTCCGGCATCAGAATATCGGGCGCGACATCCCTGATGCCGACCATTCGAAAACCGTCCTGTTCGAGGATGCGGCCGATGCCCGACAGCAGATGATCGTCGCCGCCGCGAAATGCCGCCAGGACATGGCCGATGACGCGCAGCGTTCCCCAGTCCAGCCGGATTTCCGACAGCGCCGGCCGCAGCAGCGTGCCGATGAAGATCAGATCGCGGCAGCCCTCGCTGCGGAACAACTTTGTCGCGCGGCCGAGTTGTCCGACCGAAATCCAGTGATGACGGTAGCGTTCGACCCCACCCGGATCGCAGGCGCCGCGCAGCGCGAACAGCACCGGCGCGATCCCCCGCGCGGCAAGCGAATCCGCCACCGCGAACGGCATTGCGCCGCCGCCTGCGATGACGCCGACCGGCGATGAAATGTCGGAGGCCGCTGAGATCATGGCTGCGGCGATCCCGTCATCACTGCCTGTGGCCGTCGTCGGCGGGAAGGCAAAGCGCGCGATGCTTGCCCTGCTCGATGAAGGCGAGGATTTCGGCGATCGCCGGGTCCTCGCCGGCCAACGGCTGCACCGCGCTCAGCCGCTCGGCAAAGATGCCGGGGCCGTGAAACAGCTTCTGGTAGAACGAGCGCACTTTCGCCAGCCGCTCCTTGGTGAACTTGCGGCGCTTCATGCCGATGATGTTGAGGCCTTCGAGAGCGGCATACTGGCCGTTGACGAGGCCGAATGGAATGACGTCGCCGCGCACGCCGCAGACGCCGCCGACCATCACCTGCGGCCCGATCCGCGTGAACTGGTGCACGGCCGATAACCCGCCGATGAAGACGAAATCGCCGATCTCGCAATGGCCGCCGAGCGTCGCCGAGGTCGCGAAAATCACGTCATTGCCGACCTGGCAATCGTGCCCGACATGGCTGCAGTTCATGAAGTAGCCGCGCTCGCCGACCCGCGTCACGCCGCCGCCGGCGACCGTGCCGGCGTTCATGGTCGAGGACTCGCGGATGGTGCAGCCCGCACCGATCTCGAGCCTCGTCAGTTCGCCCTTGTAACTCAGCGATTGCGGCGGCGTGCCGAGCGAGACGAACGGATAGATCGTGCAGCCGTCGCCGATCGTGGTCTGCGCAGTGACGTGCACATGCGCGATCAACTTGCAGTTGGCGCCGATGATGACATGGGGCCCGATGATGCAATAGGGACCGATCGTCGTCCCCTCGCCGATCACAGCGCCATCCTCAACCCGCGCGGTTGGATCGATCGTACCCATCAACTAAGCCCAGCCCATCCGTTGCACGCGAATATCTCGCGTTTTCCGGTGGTTAGCGCGGCATCCCAAGGCTGTCTAGTGACGTATGGTTACGGCGTGTTGCGAATCGTCCGGTCCGCAATGTCCGCGGTCGGCCGGTCCTCGCCGGACGTCAGAGCGATCCTGCGGCGTCAGGTCATGCTGCCGGGCATGAAGCAGCGAATCGAAATTCCGGCCGTGCCCTTGATCGGCCAGACCATCGTCCTGCCCACGCGATTCGGCACCGTGATGAGGGCGTCGTCGGGGACGTCGATCCACTGGCCCTCGAGGCGCACGCGATAGTGACCGTCCTTCGATTCCCAATCGACGTCGGCAACCGCTGAGCCGTCGGCATCGGAGCAGCACGGCCCCTTGCCGCTTCTCAAGCTATCGAACCAGGATTTGAGCGGAGAATTGGCGTAACGGCCGTCGTCGCGTGCCATTGCGCTACCAGCGAAAACAGCGGCCGAGCCTATCAGCACAACGGCAGTTGTCAGGCGTTTCATGCGGCAATCTCAACAGTGACCTGCCACCGGAAATCACGAGTCAGTCGATTGGACCGAAGTTCCAATGCGCCATGCTCACGCTGACGGCATGGCCACACGGAGTGACAGGCACATGCTCCGTCAACGTCCCGAAATTGTCGAGTATACCCGCGTATAGTCACGCCTGACCGTTGCAGACAGTGCGCGGTGACAGTTCACACCAACGGCGCTCCTCACGCGCAGGCAACTGCCGACCTCGCAATATTCTCTCTAGCTGCCTGCCTGCGCGATCCACTCGCTTGCCTGCACCCGCGTGAAGAGGACGGCCGGGCCCGAGGCGCTGGTCTTGTACACCAGTGCCTCGCCTTCGCGGATATCGGCAAATTCCTTGCCGAAGGCATCGGCGACGTTGGTCTTGTGCGTCACCGCCAGATTGTTGACGCCGGCTTTCGGAGCCACGTTGACGAGGTCGCGCACGGCGCGTCCCGCCTTGGCGTTCTTGCCGTCGGGGTTAGCCATCGCCGACGAACTGCCGGCGCCGCTGTCGGTCAATTCGTCCACCGCAGCCACGTCCTTGCCGCCAATCAGCTTACCAGTCTCCACTGCACGGTTGAGCCGGCTGGTGTAGACTTCGCCGACCGGCACCCCCAGTTTCGCAAGCGCCGCCCCAAGCTCGCGTGCCATGGCGCGGCCCTTCTCGCTCAGTTGCCGCTGCGCGCTCATGTCGTCGAACTTGAAGGGATAGATGTCCTTCTGGCTATCGTCGGTGGCGCCGTGCCGAAACACGATGACGTAGCCACCGCCCTTCAGCGACGATACCAGACCATCCAGATCAGCCGCGTAACTTGGCGGCGACGTCAGCAGAAAAATGACCAAACACGAAATAATAGACGCAAGCCTGTTCACGGGAAGCCTCCGTTGAAAAAGCGTGGCCCCAAACCGGACTTATGCGGAAAATTTCATCAATCGCCTCGGCGTGGGTTCCACTACCAACGATTGAGCAGAGATATCAGGAAGACGTCGGTTGTGTGACGGATAAATTCAATTCGGCTCAATCCGTCAGCATCGCGCCGACGTCGGCCTCGGCGACCACGCTGCCATTCACCTTGGCGTCGCCGTGAAACCACCACATCGCCTTGCGGCGGCCGATCGAGCGCATGTGATACTCGATGGTATCGCCGGGCATCACGGGTTTTCGGAATTTGCACTTGTCGATGGTCAGGAAGTAGACCGCCCGCGGCTTCTCGGTGCCTTCGACCGACTTGATGCCGATGACGCCGGCGGTCTGCGCCATGGCCTCGATCATCATCACGCCGGGATAGACCGGACGCTCGGGAAAATGGCCGAGAAACGGCGGCTCGTTGAAGGTGACGTTCTTGATACCGATCCCACTGTAATCGGTCCGGATCTTGATCACCCGGTCGATCAGCAGCATCGGATAGCGGTGCGGGAGCGTCTTGAGGATCTCGTTGATATCCACGAGCTCGAACCTGACCGGTGCCTCCTCCATCACTCCTGTCCTTCGCCTTTCGGATCGGCCGTGCCGCCCTGTGCCAGCCGCTCCACTGCAACGATCTCTCTAAACCACTGCCTGGTTGGTTTGGCAAAATGACCGCCCCAGCGGCCGTTCGGCGGAATGTCGTCCTTGACCGCGCTCATGGCCGTGACCTGGGCGCCGTCGCCGATCTTGAGGTGATTGTTGATACCCACCTTCGCCCCCAGCGCGACGTTGTCACCGATCGTCAGGCTGCCCGCGAGCCCGATCTGGGCCGCGAGCAGGCAGTGCCTGCCGATAGTCACATTGTGGCCGATCTGGACCTGATTGTCGATTTTGGTCCCCTCGCCGATCACCGTATCCCGGAGGCTGCCGCGGTCGATGCAGGTGCCGGCACCGATCTCGACATCGTTCTGGATCAGGACGCGGCCGGTCTGAGGCACCTTCAGGTGGCCCTCGGGGCCGAAGAAGATGAAGCCATAGCCGTCCTGGCCGATGCTGCAAGCGGGATGGATCAGGACGTTGTTGCCGATCAGGGCGAACTGAATCGCGGTCCGCGCGCCGACATTGCAGTCGCGGCCGATCTTGACGTCGGCGCCGATCACCGCGCCGGCGCCGATCACGGTACCAGTGCCGATCTCGACCCGCGGGCCGATCACCGCCAGCGGATCAACGATGACACCGTCCTCGAGATGGGCGGACGGGTCGATGATCGCCGACGGCGCGATGCCGTCATTGTCGAACCAGGATTGCGGACGAAGCGCGTCGGCGTGCCATTCGCGCGCCAGCTTCACGAAGGCGCGGAACGGCTGGGCCGCCCGCAGCACCGCCACATGGGCTGGCACCTGGGCTTCGAAACGCGGGCTGACCAGGCAGGCGCCGGCCTTGGTCGCCTTGAGCTGATCGGCATATTTGAGGTTGTCGAAGAACGCCAGATGCATGGGACCGGCTTCGTCGAGCGAAGCGAGGCCCCTGATCACATCACCGCCCCGCGCGGGATCGGCCAATACCGCTCCCGTCAACGCGGCCAGCTCGGCCAGCGTCGAGGAAGGAGGTTGCTTGAAGAATATCGGCTGCGCCATTCCATCCGCCGCAGTCCGGCCGGCCTTCACACCGGGGTGCCGTCTCCGAAGCAACGGAGCCGACCCCTCCTCTTATTCCGTGGTGCTCTCGTCTCCCGGACCTTACGTCCGGTCGCTTCGAGACGCCTTAGAACGATGTGCCACCGCCAAACTTGAATTGCTGCACGCGGTCAAACTGACCCTTCGTAAGCGGAACCGCATAGTCGAAGCGCAGCGGACCGAACGGCGAAGCCCAGATGATGCCGACACCCACCGAGGTGCGTACCAAGTTGCCGTCGTCATACTGCAATCCCAAACAGGTTCCGGCGTTGGCATTCGGGGATTGCGTCGGCGGGACGCAGCCAGGCACGTTCACCTCACCCGTTGCCGCCCACGACGTCGGCCCCTTGTAGTCCCATAGTCCGCCAGCGTCGGCATAGACCGAGCCCTTGAGCCCGACTTCCTTCGGCAGGAACCAGAACGGCATCTGCAGTTCGAACGAAGCGCCCCAGTACTTGGTGCCGCCCAGCGCGTCACGCGTGCCGAAGGGGTTGAGATCGCGCGGACCGATGCCGTTCGGCGCGAAACCGCGAACGAGGTTCGGGCCCATCTGGAAGTGATCGAGCATGCGCAGCTCGCTGCCGCCGAACTGGTTCAGCATGCCGCCCTGGAGGTGGATCAGGCCGACGATATCGGCGACCAGCGGGGTGTAGTACTTCGCGTCGATCGCGGACTTGATGTACTTCACGTCGCCGCCGAGGCCGGCGAAGTCCTGTTTCCAGTCAATCAGCAAGCCGTCGGTCGGGTTCTTGTTATTGTCCAGCGTGTTGTAGTTCAGCGAATAGCCGACCGACGAAGTCAGCGCCTTGCCGCTCTGCAACTCCCGGCGAATGGGCAGCGAAGCTTCGCCATCGCTGTAACACCACAGGCCGGCACCGGAAGTGTCCGTGGCGGTTTGGCCTCCCGACGTGATCGATCCGCCGTTAGGTGCGCCCACCAGATTCGCAAAGGCCGGCGATGGGTTGAACGCGAGCAACGAGTTCGATGAGTTGTTGTTGCAGTTCGCGAGCGTGCTCGGCAGCTGGATTTCCTGCTGGTAGATCGAGTAGCGCAACTGCAGCGCGAGGTCTTCACGCAGGGTGAAGCCGAGCCGCGGGCTGAAGCCAAGCGTCTTGGTGCCGTAGGCAATGTAGCTGTTGGCCAATTGCTCGCGATAGAACAGGTCGAGGCCGAGCGCGACGCGATAGTCAAACAGATAGGGGTCGACGAACGACAGCGAACCGCCGCGCGCGTACTGGCCATAGGTCACGGCTGCCTTCGCATACAGGCCGCGGCCGAGGAAGTTGCGCTCGGAAATGCTGACTTCGGCCAGCGCACCGTCCGTGGTCGAGTAACCGCCCGACACCGAGAAGTCGCCGGTCGACTTCTCTTCGAGGTCGACGACCAGGATCACGCGGTCGGTCGACGAGCCGGGCTCGGTCAGGATCTTCACGGCCTTGAAGAAGTCGAGGTTCTTCAGCCGGCGCTCGGCACGGTCGACCAGCGCACGGTTGTAGGCGTCGCCTTCGGACAGATCGAACTCGCGACGGATCACGTAATCACGGGTGCGGGTGTTGCCGCGGATATTGATGCGCTCGATATAGGTTCGCGGGCCTTCATCGACGGCGAACACGATCGAAACGGTGTGCTGCTCGAAATTGCGATCGCCGCGCGGGCGCACCACGGCGAACGCGTAGCCGCGCCGTGAGGCCTCGATCTGCATTTCCTCCACGGATTTCTCGAGTGCTTCGGCATTGTAGACCGAGCCGACGGCGACGCGCGAGAAGCTGCGCATCGAGGCCGCATCGAGGGTTGGAATCGAGGTCTGGAAATCGACGGAGGCAACGCGATATTGCTGCCCTTCCTCGATCTTGAAGGTGACGAGGAAGCCCTTCTTGTCGGGATCATACTCGGTCAGCGCGGCAATCACCTGGACGTCGGCGTAACCGTTCTTGAGATAGAAGCGACGAATCAGGTCGCGGTCGGCCTCGACCCGGTCCGGATCGTAGACGTCGGCGCCGCCGAGGAAGCTCAGCAGGTTCGATTCGCGGGTCTTGATGACGTCCTTCAGGCGATAGGACGAATACGCGACGTTGCCGACGAACTCGATCGACCTGACGCCGGTCTTGGTGCCCTCGGTGATCGTAAAGATCAGGTCGACGCGGTTGTTCGGCTGCTCGATGATTTCAGGGGTCACGCGCACGTCGTAGCGGCCGGAGCGCCGGTAGATTTCAGCGATTCGCTGGGCATCCGACTGAACCATCGGGCGCGAGAACGTGCCGCGCGGCTTGGACTGGATTTCGGCCGAGAGCTGCTCGTCCTTGACCTTCTTGTTGCCTTCGAAGGCGATGCGCCCGATCACGGCATTTTCGACCACGGTCACGACCAGCCGGCCGCCGACCTGGTTGATTCGCACGTCCTGGAACAGGCCGGTCTCGATCAGCGCCTTCAGACCATCGTCGATCTGGGCCTGCCCGAGGCGGCCGCCAGGTCCTGGCTTGAAATAGGAACGGATGGTCTCGACTTCGACACGCCGGTTCCCCTCAACGGCGATCGACGCCACTGTCTGGGCCGCAGCCGGCACAGACACCAGCGCGCCCCCCATCGGCGCGGCCAACATGATCAGAGTGCCCAGCAGAGCCCCCCGCACTCGCATTCCCAACATCATGCGCAACGCGCCCTCGTCATTGCATGCCGGCCCGTACCCCTACGAACCGGCAGATTCCCAAGTTGCATTGCTTGTAGCTAATTTCGACAGGGGGGCAAACCAGACTTCACGCGGCAATTCCAATTTCATTCCAAGGCGTTGCCAATGGGCAACGTCACAAAAAAGCCGCTACTACGATCTTCCGAACAGCCCCTTCAGCCACGGCACCTGATGGAAATCGTTATAGAAAGCGAACACCATCAGCATCAGCACCAGAACAAGCCCCACGCGGAACCCGTATTCCTGCGATTTTTCCGACAATGGGCGTCCCCGCAGCACCTCGGCCGTGTAGAACATAAGGTGGCCGCCATCCAGCAAGGGAACCGGGAACAGGTTCAGCAGTCCGATCGAAATGGACAGCACCGCTGCCAGATGCAGCAAGGGAATCAGCCCCAGCGTGGCCACCTGCCCTGAAATCTGCGCGATCCGAATCGGCCCGCCGATCTGGTCCGCGCTGGCCCGGCCGGTGAAGATGTTGCCGATATAGGACAGCGTCTGCTCGATAACGAACCAGGTTTCCTTGATTCCGAGCCAGAGCGCGGTCGCCGGATCGACCTTCTCGGTCGTCACTTCGCCCGGCGAGGTTGCGCGGGTGATGCCGAGAATCCCGAGCCGCTGCGTGTTTCCGAACGGATCCTTCACTTCACGCAGTTCCGGCGTGCCCTTCAATTGCAGCGCGGAATCGCCGCGCTTGACGGTGAAGGTCAGGGTGTCGCCAGCACGCACGCTGACTAGCCGCTGCATGTCGGAAAAGCTGCCGACCTTCTTGCCGTCGATGGCGGTGACGATGTCGCCGACCTGGAAGCCCGCCCGCTCGGCGGCGCTCGCGGCTTCGATCTTGTCGACGCGCGCCGTCGTGCTCGGCTTGCCGAAGAAGGTGAACAGGCAGGTGAAGATGACGATTGCGAGAATGAAATTCGCGATCGGACCGGCGGCCACGATGGCGGCGCGGGCGCCGACTTTCTTGTGATGGAAGCTGCCAGCCCGCTCTTCGTCGCTCATGCGGGCAAGCGTTTCGGCCGAAGCCGGCGTCGAGGCTTCCGATTCGTCGCCGAAGAACTTCACATAGCCGCCGAGCGGGATCGCGGAGATCTTCCAGCGGGTACCATGGCTGTCATTGAAACCGGCGAGTTCCGGCCCGAAACCGAGAGAGAAGGTCAACACCTTCACGCCGGCCCAGCGGGCGACGAGGAAGTGGCCGAGTTCGTGGAAGAACACGACGATGGTCAGCACAAACAAAAAGGGAATGATATAGCCGATGAGCCCGTGGCCCAACGTATTGAAACTGTTTAGAAAAAACTCAATCATCAGGTTCCCCTCGACAAGAGCCAAAGGCTCCGTCCCCAACCCTCTAGGATGCCTTTAAGGCAATTTGAGGCAATAGGGAGGCGGCTCTGTTTCGCGCGTTATGGTCAACGGAGATCGCGTCGTCAGCCGAGCTCAGAGGCGCAAGGTTCCCGGTGCGAATCCAGTCATTTATGGTGGCCTCGACGAGGCGCGCGATCGACCCGAACTTGATCTTTCCGGCAATGAACGCCGCCACCGCCACCTCATTGGCGGCATTGAACACCGTGGTCGCGCCACGCCCCGTACGTAACGCCTCGTAGGCCAGCCGCAAGCCCGGAAACCGCTCAAAATCCGGCGCCTCGAAGGTGAGCTGACCGATTTTCGCGAGATCGAGCCTCGCCGACGGGCCAACGATTCGCTCGGGCCATCCAAGGCAATGCGCAATCGGGATGCGCATGTCGGGTGCGCCGAGCTGTGCGACCACGGAGCGATCGGAGAATTCGACCATGCCATGGATGATCGACTGCGGGTGCACGAGAACGTCGATCTCGTCGGCGGAGAGCGCGAAGAGATAGGAAGCTTCGATGACTTCGAGGCCCTTGTTCATCATCGAGGCCGAATCGATCGTGATCTTCTGGCCCATGCTCCAGTTCGGATGCTTCAACGCCTGCTCCAGCGTCGCCTGCTCGATGTCGGCCGGCGCCCAGGTGCGGAACGGGCCGCCGGATGCGGTGATGATCACGCGCACCAACTCTTCGCGATTGCCGGAAGAGAGCGCCTGAAACAGCGCGTTGTGCTCGGAATCCGCCGGCAGAATGCAGGCACCGGCTTTTGCCGCGCGCTGCATGAAAAAATCGCCAGCACAGACCAGGCATTCCTTGTTCGCCAATGCGACGGCAGCGCCGCGATCGACCGCGGCGAGCGCTGGCTTCAGCCCGGCCGCACCGCTCACCGCCGCCATCACCCAGTCGGCGGGACGTGCCGCGGCCTCGATGATCGCGCTTTCACCGGCGCCGCATTCGATGTTCGTGCCTGCCAGTGCGTCCTTCAGTTCGCCAAGGCGCGCGGGATCGGCGATTGCCGCGAATCGTGCGCCGAATTCCTTTGCAAGTTTAGCCAGCGCTTCGACATTGGAATTCGCGGTCAGCGCCTCGACCTGGTAGCGGTCGCGCGCGCCGCGCAGCAAATCCATGGTGCTGTCGCCGATCGAACCGGTGGCGCCTAGCACCGTGACCGTACGCACGGCGGCCAACGCGGCCTTGTTGTTACGCAATGGAACTGCGCTCATCCTGTCACCAAACCATAAGACCGCGGCCGACGCCATCGGCGCCGCCCCGCAGAAGGCCGAAAAGTGCCGCCACGACGACGGCTGCGACAAATCCATCCAGGCGATCCATTAGTCCGCCGTGGCCGGGAATAATGTGACTTGAGTCCTTTACGCCAAAACGCCGCTTCACGGCGGATTCGAAGAGATCGCCGAGCTGCGAAGCCACCGAGAGGACCCCCGCAAGCATCAATAGCGGCCCGATTCTGCCCAGATCGAACACCGCAAACCCGATTGCCACGGCGAGGCTGGCGGCAAAACCGCCGATGGCGCCCGCCCAGGTCTTTTTCGGGCTGACGCGCGGCCAGAGTTTCGGCCCGCCGATGCCGCGGCCCGCAAAATAGCCGCCGCTGTCGGTGACCCACACGATCAGCAGCACGAACATCAGGGCGGCAAAGCCCTTCACGGAATCGAGACGCACCAGCACCGAGGCAATTTCGGCCGCCGCCGCGTACAAAAAGCCCGCCGCCGCCCAGTTTCGCCGTTCCGGGGCGATCGCCACAACCGCGACGAAACCAACCGCCAACACAATCAGCGCGGCATCGAGCCGGCCAAACGCAAAGCAAATTCCGGCAATCGCAAGCGCCGCCACGCCGGGCACGATCACACGCATCGCGCCGGCGAGACCAACGATTGCCAGCCATTCCACAAACAGGCCGATCGCCGCCAGCGTCACCAGCGCGGCCCACAGAAAGCCGCCCGCATAGGCGATGGCGACCGCTAGCGGGATCAGTACCGCGGCGGCGGCGATGCGCATCACGAGATTGCGCGAATCGGGTGCGCTTGCTGCCGCCGGCGCGGCCTCGGGCTCGGTCACGATCCGGTTTTCGCGGCCAGACCGCCGAAACGGCGTTCCCGTCTGGCATATTCGGCAATGGCGCTTTCGAGCGCGGCCTTGTCGAAATCCGGCCAGTGGATCGGCACGAACACGAGTTCGCTGTAAGCCGCCTGCCACATCAGGAAGTTCGACAGCCGCTGCTCGCCGCTGGTGCGAATGATCAGGTCGGGATCGGGAATGTCGGGCGCATCGAGATATTGCCCGAGTGCATCGGCATCGATCGATGCCGGATCGCGCTTGCCCTCGGCCACCTCGCGCGCCAAGCGCTGCGCGGCGCCGGCGATTTCCTGGCGCGATCCGTAATTGAACGCGACCACGAGGTTGAGCTTGGTGTTGGTCTTGGTCAGTTCCTCGGCTTCGTTCAGCAGCGTGCAGATGTCGGGCTCCAGCCCTTCCCGCTCGCCGATCACGCGCACGCGGACGCCGTCGCTATGCAGCGTCGCCAGATCGTTGCGGATGAATCGGCGCAGCAGGCCGAACAGGTCGCCGATTTCGGTCGCCGGCCGCGACCAGTTTTCGGAACTGAACGAAAAGATCGTCAGATAGAGGACGCCGAGTTCATGGGCGGCGCGAACCACGCGACGCAGCGCGTCGACGCCGCGGCGGTGGCCTTCGGCGCGCGGCAAGCCGCGCGCTGCCGCCCAGCGCCCATTTCCGTCCATGATGATCGCCACATGCAACGGGACGGATCGGTCAGATCCTTCCGTGGCGGGGGCGGCGGCGTTCGGCATCATCAATATTCCAGGACCAGTCTCAACTCTTCAACGTTGCCTTCAAACGGTGAGGATTTCCTTTTCCTTCGCCGCCAGCAACTGATCGATTTCCGCAATCATTCCGTCGGTCGCCTTCTGCACATCGTTGGCGAGCCGCTCCTGATCGTCCTCGGAAATCTCATGATTCTTCTCGAGCTTCTTGACGATATCGAGCCCGTCGCGGCGGACATGGCGAACCGCAACCTTGGCAGCTTCGGCGTATTTATGCGCGACCTTGACCAGTTCCTTGCGCCGTTCCTCATTGAGCTCGGGAATCCGCAGGCGCAGCACCTGCCCTTCGGTCGCCGGCGACAGGCCAAGATTGGAATCGACGATGGCCTTTTCGACGGCTTTCACCATCGACTTGTCCCATACCTGCACAGAGAGCAGGCGCGGCTCGGGCACGCTGACGGTCGCGAGCTGGTTGAGCGGCATATGCGTGCCATAGGCATCGACCTGCACCGGCTCCAGCATGGACGCCGCCGCGCGGCCGGTCCGCAATCCGCCCAACTCGTGCTTGAGCGAGTTAGTGGCGCCTTGCATGCGGCGCTTCAATTCGTTGATGTCAAAACCGGGCGTGGGCATAACACTCTCCCCTCCTTAGAAAACCAGCCGCCGGCATCAAAAGCTGGCGGTTCGAAGCAGCACCAGCCTGTCAGCCGGCAACCACCGTGCCGTGGCCGGTCCCGCGCAGGATCGCGCCGATCGAACCCGGCTCGGCGATCGAGAATACGATGATAGGCAGTGACGTCTCGCGGGCAAGCGCGAATGCTGTCGCATCCATCACCTTGTAGTCGCCGGCGATCGCCTGCGAATGCGTCAAACGGTCAAAACGCTTGGCCGACGGGTCTTTTTTGGGATCGGCGCTGTAAACGCCGTCGACATTGGTAGCTTTGAGCACCGCCTGCGCCCCGATCTCGGCCGCCCGCAGCACCGCCGTGGTGTCGGTGGTAAAGAACGGATTGCCGGTTCCGCCGCCGAGCAGCACGATTCGTCCATCCGCGAGGTATTTGTGCGCTGCACTGCGGGTGAACAGCTCGGAAATCTCGGGCATCACGAAGGCCGAGAGCGTCCGCGCCGGCGCACCCTTGCGCTCGATCGCCGCCTCCAGCGCCAGGCAGTTCATCATGGTGGCGAGCATGCCCATGGTGTCGCCGGTCGGACGCGACACACCGCGCGAGGACACTTCCACGCCGCGAACGATGTTGCCGCCGCCGATCACGACGGCCACCTCGACGCCGAGCTTCTTGGCCGCGATCAGGTCGTCGGCGATGCGATCAACGGTGGGCTGGTCGATGCCGAAGGACTGGCTGCCTGCGAGATACTCGCCCGAGAGCTTGATCACGACGCGACGATAGACCGGCTCAGCCATTGCTTATCGCTTTCCTCTCCCGCGCAGGCGACTTCCGGCGCGGCCGCGCCGGAAGACTAGTACCGCAGCGGTTACTTCTTGCCGCTGGCCGCCGCGACTTCGGCCGCGAAATCGGATTCCTGCTTTTCGATTCCTTCGCCGAGAGCATAGCGCACAAATCCGGCAATCTTCACCGGCGCGCCGACCTTGCCTTCAGATTCCTTGACCGCCTGCGCGACCGACTTGCCGGTGTCGTGGATGAACGCCTGATCCAGCAGGCAGACTTCCTTGTAATAGGTCTTGAGGCCGGACTCGACGATCTTCTCGATCACGTTGTCGGGCTTGCCCTGCTGGCGGTACTTGTCGGCCAGCACGTCCTTTTCGCGCTTCACGATCTCGGGGTCGAGGCCGGACGGATCCAGCGCCTGCGGATTGGTCGCGGCGACGTGCATCGCAAGCTGGCGGCCGAGCTGAGCAAGTTCATCGGTCTTGCCGGCCGATTCCAGCGCGACCAGCACGCCCATCTTGCCGGCGCCGTCGATCACGGCGCCATGGACGTAGCTCGACACCACGCCCTTGCCGACCTCGAGCGAGGCCGCACGGCGCAGCGACATGTTCTCGCCGATGGTCGCGATCGCGTCCGAAATCGCGGTCTCGACGGTGACGTCGCCGACCTTCGCGGCCTTGATCTTCTCGACGTCGGCGCCGTTGTGGAGCGCGACCTGGGCGATCATCTTGACGAGGCCCTGGAACTGCTCGTTGCGAGCCACGAAGTCGGTCTCCGAATTGACCTCGACCACGACGCCCTTGGGGCCCGAGGTCACGGCGCCGATCAGGCCTTCGGCCGCGACACGGCCAGCCTTTTTCGCAGCCTTCGACAGGCCCTTCTTGCGCAGCCAATCCTGCGCGGCCTGCATGTCGCCGGAGGTTTCGGTGAGGGCTGCCTTGCAGTCCATCATGCCTGCGCCGGTCGACTCGCGCAGTTCCTTGACCATCGCCGCCGTGATCGTTGCCATCGTCGAATATCCTTCTTGCCTGTTAGCCACGGGCAACGGCACGGTTTGCGCCGGCCGCCGTCAGCTACAGGGAATGCCGTAATCTGGGGAGCAGAACCGGTGGCCGGAAGACCCGGCCACGCGGCGTAACAATTATTCCGCTTCCGCGGTCAGCGTCTTGGCCTGGGCGACCCAGGCATCGGCGCGGCTCGGAAGACCAACCTCTTCACCGATCTTGTGCGCGGTGTCGTGATCGAGCTCGGCGAGCTGCCAGTAGTGGAAGATGCCGAGGTCGTTGAGCTTCTTCTCGATGGTACCAGACACGCCGGTGAGCTTCTTGAGGTTGTCGGCGGTGCCGCGCGGACCGGCCAGCCCCTGGAAGCCGGCCGGCTGCGGAGCCGCCGGAACTTCCTCGCGAACCGGCTGAACCGCGGCGCCGATGTCGATGCCGGAATCGCCCTGCGCGCGCGAAATGCCGTCGATGGCGGCGCGGGCCACCAGATCGCAATACAGCGAAATGGCGCGGCCGGCGTCGTCATTGCCCGGCACCACGAAGGTGATGCCCTTGGGGTCGGAGTTGGTGTCGACGATGGCGGCAACGGGAATGTTGAGCCGCTGCGCTTCCTGGATCGCGATGTCTTCCTTGTTGGTGTCGATCACGAAGATCATGTCGGGAAGCCCGCCCATGTCCTTGATGCCGCCGAGCGAGCGGTCGAGCTTGTCGCGCTCGCGCTGCAGCGTCAGCCGCTCCTTCTTGGTATAGGAGTTGGCTTCGCCCGACGAGAGCACCTCATCGAGGTGACGCAGGCGCTTGATCGAACCCGAGATCGTCTTCCAGTTGGTCAGCGTGCCGCCGAGCCAGCGCGAGTTGACGAAATACTGCGCCGAGCGCTTGGCCGCGTCGGCCACGCCGTCCTGCGCCTGACGTTTGGTGCCGACGAACAGGATGCGGCCGCCCTTGGCGACGGTGTCGGACACCGCCTGCAGTGCACGATGCAGCATCGGCACGGTCTGGGCGAGGTCGATGATGTGGATGTTGTTGCGGGCACCGAAGATGTAATCCGCCATCTTCGGATTCCAGCGGTGCGATTGGTGACCAAAGTGAACGCCAGCTTCGAGGAGCTGACGCATAGAGAAATCGGGTAGCGCCATAGTTATAGTTCTCCGGTTGGTTCCTCCGGAAACGTGTGAGCAAACGAGCCTGATTGGCCCGGTTGCCACCGGACGGCCTTTGAGAGCCATGTTTCCGTGTGAGATGGCGCGCTATATAGCCGGATTCCAGCCAGAAGCAAGGAAATACGGCCGGATTTTCGGTCTTGTAGATCAGCGATTCAGGGCCGCCTCGGGCCAGACCCGGCGGATCTGGCCCTTTAACAATCAGCATCGGGCTCCTGGCGGGCAGCTCCTGGCCGGAGCTGGGCGGGCCGCTGGCGGCGGTGCAGCCATCCGAGGCGGCGGCGGCGGTGGCGCGGCCATACGCGGTGGCGGCGGCGGTGGAGCCGCCATCCTCGGTGGAGGCGGCGGCGCGGCCATACGCGGTGGCGGGGCCGGTGGCGCGGCCATCCTGGGTGGCGGCGATGGTGCCGCCATCCTCGGTGGAGGAGGCGGCGGCGCAGCCATGCGCGGCGGCGGGGCCGAGGGGGCGGCCATCCTGGGTGGAGGCGACGGGGCTGCCACCCTCGCCGGTGGAGGCGGTGCGGCCATCCTGGGCGGCGGTGCCGACGGAGCAACGCGTGCAGCGGACGGTGGCGGAGGCCGGGCCACCTGCACCGCGGACGGCGGCGGCGTTCGTCGCGATTCAGGCTGCAATTGAGGTTTTGGAGCAACCGCAGCCGCAGGTCTTGAGGGCGCGGCCGCGCTTGGGGGCGGTGCGACCACCCTTGACCCTTCTCTTGGCCCTTCTCTTGGTTGCTGGCCAGCCGGCGCCGTTGCGCCGATCGCGGGTCTGGCTCCGGCAGCGGAAGGTGCCGCCGATCCCGGCGGCGGACCGCCCGGCCCAGGCCTCGCGTTCGGACTGACGGCGGCGCTCGGAGGCGCCGGTGGCGTGCCCCTGGCGCCCGGGACCGGCAGGGCGTTGGTCCTCGGCACGGGCTGCTGTGTCGACGGCAGCGCGGCTGGCGCGTTTGCCGGTTGCACTGCGTTCGGCCTTCCGGTCTGCCCCGCGGGAGTACCGGGCAGACCCGTTCTCACGGCGGGATTGATCGTGGCGCTCGGCGGCACCGGCGCCTTGCCCTGCTGGATCAGCGTCGCCCGCTGCGCCACCGCAGGCGGCAGCACAGGCGTGGCGCTCCCCTGCCCCGGCGCAGCCACCCGATCCGGAGTGCCGGGGCGCCCGACAGGCCTGCCGCCAGGTCCGGCCATACCAGGTCCGGCCACGGGCGCAACCGGCGGCCGGTTGATCACGCTGTTGATGACGGCCCTGTTGTGGATGTTGGCATAGATGATGTTGTTCGGCGGCGGCGCCACGTAGCGCGGCGGTCTGACATAGACCGGTATCGGCACGAAGATCGGCTGCGGCAGGATGAACAGCCCGATCGGCGGCGGCGGCGGCTCCAGCACCACGAAATCATCCGGCGGCGGCGGCAGGTAATAGACCGGCGCCGGTGGCGGCGCGACGAAATCGAATTCGGGATCGCCGAAGGCCAGCACCGGACGATCGATATAGATTAGCTCGTCCGGCGGCGGCGGCGGCACATCGTAATCGATCACGTCGAATGTCGGCGGCGGCTCCAGCGGCGCGGTGAGAATGGTGAGGCGCCGGCGTGCGTCGGCCGCATGCGGCCCGCGCGGGTAGCGTTGCAGGTACGACCAATAGGCGTTCGGAGTGTCGGTGCGGTAGGTGCGGCGCCAGGTGATCGCCTCGCGCCGTGCCGCCGCGATCGCCCTCACCCGCTTGGCCAGGGGATCGCTCGCATAGGCGCCGAGAAACTCCTCATAGCCCTGCAGCGTGTCGCGCTCGACCGCCATGGCGTAGGCATCCTGCACGCCGAGTTCGCGGATCGGCTTGCTGCGGACGGCGGCGGCCTGATCCGCCGACGGCTGCGCCGGCGCGTCGGGCTCACGCTCGAAGAACGTGAAGGCCGCATCGACCTTCTGGCTGTCCCAGGGCATCTGCGCGCCCTTGCTCGCCTCGTTGACGCGGAGCCGCAGGCGATTGAAGACCTCCGGCAACGGCAGTCCGCCGGTCCGGATCATCTCGGCCAGCGACTGGGCGTAAATGCCGTACGGCCCCTGCTCGGCCGGCGCCACGGTTCCGGGCGCCGCGTTGAACGCGATCAGCATGTGCGGGTCGGCCTCGACGAGGGCGAGGCCACTTGCGATCTGCCCGTCGACGAAAGGCTGCTGGCGCGCCGCATCCAGCACGACGATGCCGGCCTTCAGCGGCAGCGAGGCGAGCTGGCGGATGTAGTCGCCGGTCCGCAGCGCCTCGGTCGGAACGTCGGTATCGCGGTTGATCGCTGAATCGACCGGCACGAAGTAGTTGTCGCCGGCCAGCTGCAGCCCGTAACCGGCCAGATAGACCATTGCGACCGTATCAGGCCCCGAGCTGTCGGCCTTCTGGATGAAATCGCGGAAACTCTTGCGCAGCGTGTCGCCATCGAGATCGCGGGCGCCGACCACGTCGAAGCCTGCCGCCTGCAACGTCTGCGCGATCAGGCCGGCGTCGTTGGCCGCGGTCGCCAGCGGCGATTTCGCGTAAGCGCCGTTGCCGACCACCAGCGCAATGCGCTTTTCCGGTTGCTGCGCCGCGGCGGGGCTCAAATATCCCGCCAGCGCCGTGACGAGACACATCGCGAGGATCGACAGACTTCTTACTAACCGCATGGCTTCCACCCTGTCGCCGCCCGAGCGCCGCATCGAAGGCTCGTTGAGCTGAACATTTCTTGAATAAATACGCTCGCAGCAAGGCAATTCGCGCAAAATCCGACCGAGACGGGTCCTCCCTCGACGGTTCCAGCACCGAATTCGCATTGTCGCGGCCTGCCGGCGGGCGTATCTTGCTGCAATCGTGTTCGCCCGCATCGTGAGGCGACTGCGCGAGTTCCTCCCGGTGTGCGGATTGCCCATGCAATGGAGGAGCCGCCATGACCGTTTCCCCGACCCTGCAGAAGTACCTGGATCAGAGCGTCACCTACGACGTGATCCCGCATGCCCCAACCATGTCATCGAACCGTACGGCCGAGGCTTGCCACGTGCCGGGCGAGGCGCTGGCGAAAGCCGTCGTGCTCCGCCGTGACGGCGGCTACATGATGGCCGTGCTTCCGGCCTCCCATCACCTGCATCTATCGGCCCTGAAAAGTCAGCTCGGCCACAAGGTCGACCTGGCGAGCGAGGACGAAATCGAACGGCTGTTCGAGGACTGCGAGCGCGGCGCGATCCCGCCGCTCGGTGAGTGCTACGGGCTGGACGTCATCATCGACGACAGCATCGACGCGCGACGGGAAATCTACCTGGAGGGCGGCGATCACGCGACGCTGATCCGCATGGATGGCGACCAGTTCGCCCGACTGACGGCGAAGGCCTGGCGCGGCCACTTCAGCACCCACGATTGAGGCCCGCGCACTTCCTTCGGTCGTCCGCGTCGATTTCGACGCGGACGCCATCGCGCGTGAACGGCAAGGACTGCCGCCGTATTCAGTGATGGGCCGCGACGCTCTTCACGCACCCGGCCAGCAAATCATTGGGTGCAAAGCGGCTGACATCGCCCAGGCTGATCATGCCGACCATTCGCTTGCTCTTGTTGATCACCGGCAACCTTCGGACCTGCAGCGCCTCCATGTGATGGACGGCCTTGGCAAGGTCATCGTCCTCCCGGCAGCAATGAATGCCTTCGGTCATCACGTCGCGCGCCAGGGCGCGGCTGGGGTCGAACTTGCCGTTCGCAATTCCTTTGCAGACGATGTCGCGATCGGTCACCATCCCGACCAGCTGGTCGTTCTCTCCGATCGGAATGCAGCCGATGTCATGTTCTCGCATCAGTTTGGCAATTTCGGTGATGGGCGTATCGGGATTGACCCAGTCGACGCCCTTGTGCATCGCGTCTTTGACTTTCATGGCGGACCTCCGTCACTGCGATTTCAGGTGAAATTCACGTGATGCAGCACAGTTCCCCCTCGATGCGATTATACGCCGGTTCGGCCGGGGCGGAATCGCAAAGGCAATGAAAACTTCTTGAAAAGACGATCGCGACGTAGCGCGCTGGACCGAAATGGTCCGCGCGCTACGCCGTTACCGATGTCAGGACAGGTTAGAAGAAGCCGAGCTTCTTCGGGCTGTAGCTGACGAGCAGGTTCTTGGTCTGCTGGTAGTGGTCGAGCATCATCTTGTGGGTCTCGCGACCGACGCCCGATTGCTTGTAACCGCCGAACGCGGCATGCGCCGGATAGGCGTGGTAGCAATTGGTCCAGACCCGACCGGCCTGGATGGCGCGGCCGAAGCGGTACAGCCGGCTCGCATCGCGGCTCCAGATGCCGGCGCCGAGACCGTAGAGCGTGTCATTGGCAATCGCGAGCGCCTCGTCGTCGTCCTTGAAGGTCGTGACCGAAACGACGGGTCCAAAGATCTCCTCCTGGAACACGCGCATCTTGTTGTTGCCCTTGAACACCGTCGGCTTGACGTAGAAGCCGCCGGCAAGATCGCCCGGCAGCTCGTTGCGCGCCCCGCCCGTCAGCACCTGCGCGCCCTCTCCGCGGCCGATGTCGATATAGGACAGGATCTTCTGCATCTGTTCGGAGGACGCTTGCGCGCCGATCATGGTGGCCGGATCGAGCGGATCGCCCTGCACGATCGCCTCGACGCGCTTCAAGGCTCTTTCCATGAAGCGGTCGAAAATCGATTCATGGATCAGCGCGCGGCTCGGACAGGTGCAGACCTCGCCCTGGTTGAAGGCGAACATCACGAAGCCTTCGATCGCCTTGTCGAAGAACTCGTCGTCCTCGGCGGTGACATCCTTGAAGAAGATGTTGGGCGACTTGCCGCCGAGTTCGAGCGTCACCGGAATGAGGTTCTGGCTGGCATACTGCATGATCAGCCGGCCCGTCGAGGTTTCGCCGGTGAAGGCGATCTTGGCAATGCGCGGCGAGGAGGCCAGCGGCTTGCCGGCCTCGAGGCCGAAGCCGTTGACGATATTGAGCACGCCCGGCGGCAGCAGGTCGCCGATCAACCCCGCCCACACCATGATCGCGGCCGGGGTCTGTTCGGCCGGCTTCAGCACGACGCAGTTGCCGGCAGCCAGCGCCGGCGCCAGCTTCCAGCACGCCATCAGCAGCGGAAAATTCCACGGGATGATCTGCCCGACGACGCCGAGCGGCTCGTGGAAATGATAGGCGACGGTATCGTGGTCGATTTCGGAAAGGCCGCCCTCCTGCGCGCGGATCGCTCCGGCGAAGTAGCGGAAATGGTCGATCGCGAGCGGCACGTCGGCCGCGGTGGTCTCGCGGATCGGCTTGCCGTTGTCCCAGGTTTCGGCGAGCGCGAGCAGATCGAGGTTTTCCTCCATCCGATCGGCGATGCGGTTGAGGATCAGCGCGCGTTCGGCGACGCTGGTGCGGCCCCACGCTTCCTTGGCGGCGTGCGCGGCGTCGAGCGCATCCTCGACGTCCTTGGCGTCAGAGCGCGCAACCTCGCAGAGCAACTGCCCATTCACCGGCGAATGATTATCGAAATATCTGCCCGAGCGCGGCTCGGCCCATTTTCCGTTGATGTAGTTCCCGTAACGCCTTTCGAACGGGGCCTTCGCAGTCCGTGAGAATTCGACCTTGTTCATGGCTCTTCCTCGCAATGGCGTCGCTGGATGCGGCGCTCTGGGAAAACCATGGCGAAGGCCGGTTACGTTGTCAGTCCGTCCAAACTTGATCGCCGGCCCGCGTGTCGCAGAACTGCGACAGTGCGCGGGGCAATCGTCAGTGCGCGCGATGGAGGTCGAGGCGCCGCAGCTTTCGGTGCAGCGTCGCGCGGCTGATGCCGAGCGCCTCGGCGGCGGCCGAAACGTTACCGTCGCTGCGCGCCAGCGCCCGTTGTACCGCCGCCCGCTCGGCCTGATCGAGGTCGCGCGCCGGACTCGATGCACCGCCGAGCAGGTCGGCCGCCGGCAACGGTTTCTTCAGAAAGTCCCGCGTCACGCCGAGCGCCAGCCGCGCCGACCGTGTCGCACCGATGACGAGATCGTCGGCATCGACCGCAATCAGCCCGCCGCCGCCGCGATTGATGTCGGGAGCGTACAGAAAGCGCGCACCGGGAAACGCCAGGCGGAAATTCTCCGTCTCGATCCGCCGCGCGGCGTCGCTGACGGCAACCGATATGAGGTTGACGAAACCTTCGGTCAGGTCGGCGCGACAGGAGGAAACGTCGAGCGCCGCGGCCAGCCTGCCCTCGTGATCGTAGATCGGCGCCGAGGTGCAGCTCAACAGCGTGTTGCGCGCGTAAAAATGCTGGTCGCGATGAACGGTGAGCGCGCGTTGTTCGGCAAGACAGGTGCCGATGCCGTTGGTGCCCTCGCAATCCTCGCTCCAGACCGTTCCGGTCCACAATCCCCACGCCTTGAACGTCTCGTCGTCACACGCAGCGCCGCGCCGGTCGACCGGCACGCCGTTTCGGTCGGCCAGCAGCACGCAACATCCGACGCCGCCGACCGCGAGGAACAGGCGATCGAGGTTGGATTGAGCGGCGCGGACCAGCGGTTCGATCTGCTGCCGCGCCGTTTCGAATTCAGCCTGGCTCAGCCGGCGCGGCAGACTGCATTCGGCGGGATCGAGGCGATGAAAATTGGAGGACCGGCGCCAGGACGCGACCATGGCTGACGTCGCGGCCGAGCCGCGCGCGACCGTCGCCTGTACCTGATCGACATGGTGTCTGGTGGTCTGCGCCACGCTTGATCCTCCCGTGCTGTAAATTATTATGCCTGGAGCGGTTGACGAGTTGATGCAGATCAAACGCGCGGTCGTAACTGTCCCGTCCCCAAGCCGGCAATAGCCGATTATGCCTGACGACGCTGACAGGTTTTGGCAGCATGTCCTGGTAGACTTTAGTCGGCTTGGTAACGGGGCGATCGATGGCGCGCGCAGCGCCTGCTTGATCTCATTCAGCTTTTGCGCGGCTATCGGCGTCGGGTGAGCGGGCTCGTGCTGGCCGAGGCGCCCCTTGGCGGGCCAATGTTTATCGGCCCGCCTCCCCGGCCCTCGCCTTGCCGCGATCAGCATCGAGCCTGGCTTTCAACTGGCCGACATCACGGAAGAAGGTATCCTCCTCCTTGACCGGCACCACGCGAAGCGCCGGCGGCATAAGCAAGCGGGCGTTGTTCTGCCGGCCGGATTCGGAGAAGGCTTCGGACTGCTGCAGGGTCTGCGCTGCGACCGCGGTCGCCAGCACCGTGGTCACGATCGCGCCCTTCAGCCACAGTCGCGCCGGGCCGATCTCGCGCAGATGCAGGAAGCAGATTGTCGCAAGGACCGTCCAGGCGGCGGCATACTGATAGATGATGCCCGAAGGCCAGTTGAGGGCGAACGCGAAATAGCGCGCGAATTCGTTGTAGACGGTCAGCGCCAGTATGCCGGCAAGCGCAATCAGCAGGTTGCGCAGGAAGCGCGATCGGCCGGAAAAGATGCGCGATAGCAGCGCCCACAGCCCGGTCCAAAGCAATACGGCGGCGATGATCCCCAGCAGCGGCGTCAAATAGGACGAGGCCCGCGGCTCGGAAGTCTGGGCGAGCCAAATGGTAAGCGCAGACAGCCCGAGAACAGCGCTTGCGAGCCCCACAGCCAGCGCGACCGGCAGCGCTGGCCGATCGCGTGGCGCAAGCCGCTCGGGCTCGACCGCGTGGCTCGCCTGGCGGACACGCAACAACGTCTGCCCGATCCGGATCAGTTGCCTGCCGTCTGTCGCAAAGCGCGCTTGTTTCGCACGGACGCCATCGAGGAACGTGCCGTTGGCGCTTCCCAGGTCCTCGGCGATCCATTGCCCCGCATCGTCGCGAAAGATCCGCAGATGGCTCGCGGCAACATAGGGATCATCGACGATGACGTCGTTGTCGTAACCGCGGCCGATCCGCGCTTCCGCAGAGACGATCCGGAAACGTGCGGTGACCTCGCGATGGCGCGACAGAATCTCGATCCAGATTATCGCTTCACTTGTCATCGAGTCACTTGCACCGATTCAAGGAACCGTTTGCCGAGCGCGATCGCGTCCTCATAACCGATCGCCGGCAGGTTGAGCCGCGACACCAGCGCCTCGCGACCGTCGTCCTGGCTGACGGCGACCATGACAACGTTATAGAGGCCGTCGAATTCACGGTACGCCTGCGCGCACCAGATGGCGCGGAACGGCGGGTGGCTCGACGTGACGGCGGCGGCGACAAAGTCCTCGTGGCAGCGCTCCGGCGTGTACCATTTGCGGAACGGCCCACCGCCGACCACGCGCGGCTGGCTGAGGTTTGTCAGGAGCGAGGCGAGCTGGAATTGGTTGAGATCGATCGTCTTGACATAGGAATGGTTGATCTGGATCGAGCCGGTTGTGAGATCGGAGGCGACATACAGGCCGGTGTCGCTGGTGCAGGTCGTCGAATTGATGCTCGCGCGCGGCTTGGGCGTCGCATCCGCATTGGTCTGCGCCCAGCAATTGAACCACGATGCCGAGGTCTCCGGCGCACGGTACGGCCCGAGTGTGGCGGAACGGAAACCCCGGTCGGCAAACGATCTGTAGAGCGAGGCCTGCCAGGCGGCGAGCTGGCGCCCGACCTCGCCACGCAGTTCGGAAGGCGCAGCGCTGCGGCCGCGTACGCGCTCGAGCAGCGCCTCAGCGAAACGGGCGGGGACGAGGAAGCTGACGAGCTGGCCGCCGCGCCTGGTGGCGACATTGACGCCGACGACGCGGCCGTCAGCGGTGACGGCGGGGCCGCCGCTCATGCCCGGATTGAGCGCCCCGGTGAAGTGGACGCGTTCGTTGTAACTATGTTCGACCAGGCCGTTATAGGTGCCTTCGACGATGGTGAAACCGAGGTCGAGCGGATTGCCCATCGAGTAGAGCCGCTCGCCCTTAGGCATGGCTCCGTCCATCGCCGCCTTGTTGAAGGTGAAGAACGGCGCATCGCGCCTGTCGAGTTGAACGATCGCGAGATCGTTCGGCACGTCCACCCCGATCAGGCTGAGATTGCCGTGGCTGCCGTCAGCGCCCCGGTATTCGAGCCGGTAAGTCTTCGGCTCCAGTGCGGCCTGCGAGATCACATGATAGTTCGTGACCGCAAGCCCGTCGGCGGAGACGAGGAAGCCGGAGCCGATCGATGTCTGCCGTCCGGCATCTGCAAGCAGCGTACGAATTTGCAATAACCGCGGCGGCGCGGCAGCGTAAATGCCTTCCGCGGAAGACGATGGCGGACCGGCAGCAGACGCTGCGCTTGGTGCAAATGTTGCAGCAGACAGAAGCAGGAACGACAGAAGCAGGAGGGAGGCGCGCAACGCGCGGGCAATCAAGACAATCAAATCGTTCCCCAGTCCCGCGCTTCGAATTGACGCTAATCGGCCAGTTGCAGGTCCGCGAGCATCGTTCTCGCGGTCGGCTCGTCCAGCGGAATAAATTCGCCCGGCCCGAGATTATCGCTGCCGGACGTTGCGACAGCCGCGACCGCGACGCCGGCCAGTCCTCCGACCAGTGACATTCCGCTCACCGCATCATGCCTCGGGCTCGATTTGACGAGAAAGAAGTAGGTGCGGCCGGGCGCGGTGGTGAAATCGCGCCTGGTCTCGCCCGGAAACAGCGTTTCGCTCGCGACAAGCTGATGCGGACCCGCCGGGAGATCGGCATAGGCGTAGGTGCCTACCAGCACCTTACCCATTGGACTGCTATCCACCCTCACCTCACAGGCACAAAAGGCCATGGACAGCCCGTCGCGCTTTTTCTGAAGCACCACCACCCGGGACTGCCCCGGCTTCGGCGGGCCGATCTTTTGCGAGATCGCCGCATAGTCGGTACCGACCTTGGCCGTCATGCAGCCCGACAACATTAGCGCGCACGACAGCAACGCAATTCCACGCCCCAACATAACGCCCCCAATCGATTCCCCTCAACGGGCATATCCGGAAACACCGTGAGGTTGCAATAGCACTTATGGCGTTATCCGCGGGCGCCGGGTGACCCTACAGCGTCTGCACGTCGACCACGCCGGGACCGCCTTGATCGCGCCGGCGATCTACGGCGAGACCTTGAAACGGCCTGGCAGCTTCATTTCCACCTCGGTCTGCAGGTCGAGCATCATGACCATCGACACGTCGCCATCGGCGCCGCCTGATGGCGCGGGCGCGGGCTTTGCCGGCTGGCCCTTGGTCGGACCATTTGGCGCCGATGCCTCCGGCATGTTGGGCCGCCGCGCGACTGAGCCGCGGGAGATAACGGCGCCGCGCCCTATCCGGCTGCGGTCAGCTCAACAGCTCGACCTTGCCGGTTGCAAGCCGGTAGATGCCGCCGACCACTTTGATCTTGTTCTGCTCGACGGCGGCGTTGAGGATCGGTGCGGCCGACTTCAGCTTGGCGACGTTATCAATCACGTTCTGCCGAATGGCGTTGTCGAGCGCATTTCCGCTCTGCTGGGCTGACGCCTTCACCGAGGGTGCAATCGCGGCCACCAGAGACGGAATATGTCCCGGAGGCGGCTTATCGTCCTTCAGGGATTTGATCGTCGCGTCGACCGCACCGCAACTGTCGTGACCCAGCACGAGGATCATCGGCGTGCCAAGCACGGCGACGGCATACTCCATGCTTGCAACCGTATCGTCGTTGGCGAAATTGCCGGCCACGCGACAGACGAACAAGTCACCACGCGCGCTATCGAAGGCATATTCGGGCGCGATGCGCGAATCCGCGCAGCTCAGAACGGCTGCGTAGGGGTTCTGACCTCCGACCAATGCTTCCCTTTCATGCTTGAAGTCGTGGCGCCGCGATGTGCCGGCAACATAGCGCGCATTTCCTTCCATCAATTTCTTGAGGGCAGCGTCCGGCAACAACACGTTCTGCGGCTTGGGAGGAGTCTTCGTATCCTTGGCGTTAGCTGTGTCGGCGAGAGCTGTGTCGGCGAGCATTAGCCCGAGTGTCGAGGCCGCGAAGAGAACTACGGAACGCCGCGAGGGCGCCGTCGAATGAAGCTGATTTGAGACGCATTTTTCGCACATTGCACCTCTCCTTGCCTTCGGCGTCCGTGTCGCTGACGCCTGATCCGTGATAACGGTTATGATGGAGCGGCAAAGCTTCGGCGGAATCGGTTCTTGAGCCGCCGTAACAGATCGAGGATTCCCGCACACAATTAACGGTTGGCAGAGGCGAATTCGCTGCATGGCTCGCGAACAAGCGTTGGTTATAGCGTCTGCACGTCCACCACGCCAGCGACCGCCTTGATCGCGCCCGCAATCTGCGGCGAGACCTTGAAGCGCCCCGGCAGCTTCATTTCCACCTCGGTCTGCAGGTCGAGCATCATAACCACCGAGACGTCGCCATCGGCGCCACCCGATGGCGCGGTCGCGGGCTTTGCCGGCAGGCCCTTGGCCGTACCGTTTGGCGCCGATGCCTCAGGCATGTTGAGCCGCCGCGCGATCGAATCCAAAGGCTTGGTGTCGCGAACGAAAATCCGCAGGCCCTTTTGAGTTTTGGCCGCGGCATCATCCAGCGGCTCGGCATGCAGCACCCGGGCGCGGACGTCCTCGCCTTGCAGTTCGGCGCCGAGTTGCAGCAATACGGCAGCGCCCGGCTCGAGCACATCGCGATATTGCGCAAGGCCTTCGGAAAACAGCACGGCCTCGAAATGCCCGGTTGGGTCCGACAGGCCCATGATGCCCATCTTGTTACCGGTCTTGGTGCGGCGCTCCATCCGCGACACCACGGTGGCCGCGACCTTGCCCGCGGTCGCGCCGGTTTTGACGGCGCGGGAAAATTCCGCCCAGGACTGCACCCGCAGCCGCTTCAACACGGTCGCGTAATCGTCGAGCGGATGGCCGGACAGGAAGAAGCCGACGGCGTCGTATTCGCGGCGGAGTTTTTCGGCCGGCAGCCACGGCTCGATCTGCGGCAGCATGATGGTCGGCGCGTCGGCGGCATTGCCGAACATGTCGTTCTGGCCGATCGTCGCCGCCTCGTGGCTGCGCTGGCAGGCGGCGAGAATGGCGTCGGCACCGGCGAAGACGCGGGCGCGGTTGGATTCGAGCGTGTCGAATGCGCCGGCCGCGGCGAGACTCTCGATGATACGCTTGTTGATCGCGCGCGGATTGACCCGCGCGGCGAAGTCCGCAAGCGAGGTGAAGGCGCCCTTCTTGCGCTCTTCCACGATCTGATCGATCGCCTGTTGCCCGACGCCCTTCAGCGCGGCCAACGCGTAGTAGATGGTGTTGTCGCCGACCTCGAAGGTGGCGCCCGAACGGTTGATGTTCGGCGCCTCGACCTTGATGCCGAGCCGCTGCGCCTCGGCACGGAATTCCGAGAGCTTGTCGGTGTTGTTGAGTTCGAGCGTCATCGACGCCGCCAAAAACTCCACCGGGTAATGCGCCTTCATGTAGGCGGTGTGGTACGACACCAGCGCGTAGGCGGCGGCGTGGCTCTTGTTGAAGCCGTAGTCGGCGAATTTTGCCAGCAGTTCGAAGATCGTATCCGCCTGCCCTTTCGGCACGCCATTCTTCACCGCGCCGGCGACAAAGATGTCGCGCTGCTTGTCCATCTCGGCGCGGATCTTCTTGCCCATCGCGCGGCGCAACAGGTCGGCGTCGCCGAGCGAATAGCCCGACATCACCTGCGCGATCTGCATCACCTGTTCCTGATAGATGATGACGCCGAAGGTCTCTTTGAGGATCGGCTCCAGGACGGGGTGCAGATATTCCGGCTCCTCGTCGCCGTGTTTGCGGGCGCAATAGGTCGGGATGTTGGCCATCGGGCCCGGGCGATAGAGCGCCACCAGCGCGATGATGTCCTCGAAACGGTCGGGCCGCATGTCGATCAGCGCGCGCCGCATGCCCTGGCTTTCCACCTGGAACACACCGACCACATCGCCGCGCGCCAGCATCTGGTAACTCGGCGCATCGTCAATCGGCAACGTCGCCAGATCGACCTGGATGTCGCGCTGTCTGAGCAGTTTTACCGCGACGTCGAGCACGGTCAGCGTCTTCAGGCCGAGGAAGTCGAACTTCACGAGTCCCGCGGGCTCGACCCATTTCATGTTGAACTGGGTCACAGGCATGTCGGATTTGGGATCGCGATAGAGCGGCACCAGTTCGCTCAACGGGCGATCGCCGATCACGATGCCGGCCGCGTGGGTCGAGGCGTGGCGCGTCAGCCCTTCGAGGCGCTGGGCGATGTCGAAGGCGCGGGCGACCACCGGATCCTCGTCGCGGAACGCCTGCAGCTTCGGCTCGCCTTCGATCGCCTGCGCCAGCGTCACGGGTGCAGCGGGATTTTGCGGCACGAGCTTAGTGAGCTTGTCGACCTGGCCGTAGGGCATCTGCAGCACGCGGCCGACGTCGCGCAGCACGCCGCGCGCCTGCAGCGTACCGAAGGTGATGATCTGCGCCACCTGATCGCGGCCGTAGCGCTCTTGCACGTAGTCGATCACCTCGCCGCGGCGGTCCTGACAGAAGTCGATGTCAAAGTCCGGCATCGAGACGCGCTCGGGATTGAGGAAGCGCTCGAACAGCAGGCCGAAGCGGATCGGATCGAGATCGGTGATCGTCAGCGCGTAGGCGACCAGCGAACCGGCGCCGGAGCCGCGGCCGGGACCGACCGGGATGTCGTGGGCCTTGGCCCATTTGATGAAGTCGGAAACGATCAGGAAGTAGCCCGCATAGTTCATGCGGTTGATGACGTCGATCTCGAAGGCGAGACGCTTCTGATAGTCCTCTTCCGTAGTGCCGGGCGACAGGCCATGAACCTTAAGACGCCGTGCGAGCCCCTCCTCCGCCTGGCGCTTCAGCTCGGCCGCTTCCTCGGTTGCCGCATCCGAGCCCGATCCGGCACCGACGGTGAAACGCGGCAGGATCGGCTTTCGCGTCTTCGGGCGGAACGAACAGCGCTCGGCGATCTCGACGGTGGAGGCCAGCGCTTCCGGAATGTCGGCAAACAGCACCGCCATTTCGGCGCGGGTCTTGAAGCGGTGGTCCGGCGTGAGCTGATCGCGGTCGGTCTCGGCGATCAGCTTGCCGCCGGCGATGCAGAGCAGCGCGTCATGGGCCTCATAATCGTCATTGGATGCAAAATATGGCTCGTTGGTCGCGACCAGCGGTAGGCCCTTGGCGTAGGCGAGATCGATCAGGCCACCCTCGACGCGGCGCTCCTTGTCGATGCCGTGGCGCTGCAATTCGATATAGAGGCGATCGCCGAACAAATTCGCCAACCGCTCGCAACGGCTTGCTGCGAGCGCCGCATGGTCGGCCTGCAGCGCCAGCGAAATCGGGCCGTCGGGACCGCCGGTCAGCGCAATCAAATCCTCCGAATCGCCTTCCAGCCATTCGAGCTTGATATGCGGGGATTGATGGACCGGCGTTTCCAGAAACGCCCGCGAGTTCAGCCGCATCAGGCTGCGGTAGCCGCGCTCCCGCGCCGCCAGCAGCACGATTCGTGATGGCGCGGCGGCAAGCGCATTGCGCGCGTTCGGATCCTGATCGCCGAAATCGATGGCGAGCTCGCAGCCGACGATCGGCTGGATGCCATAGCCCGCCATCTTGTCGGAGAATTCCAGCGCCCCGAACATGTTGTCGGTATCGGTCAGCGCCAGCGCCGGCTGGCGGTCGCCTTTCGCCAGTTCGCCGAGCTTGGCAATCTTGATCGAGCCTTTCAGCAGCGAATAGGCCGAATGAACGTGGAGATGAACGAATCCGGCACTGGACATGCGCAAAATGGGCTCTTGCAGCGTGGTGGGGAGCGATCGCCGGCCGCTTACGTGCGCACCGACTCGCCGCCGCAATGGTGATGCCTTGGCCTGACGGAGTCCACGCGGAACGCGCGCTCCGCGCCCGCCATCCGGCTTTTCCCCAACCCGTCCGCTACCAAGTCCGGGTCAGCTTCCGCCATCATCAAAGCTGCGGAATCACCTGCGCCCAGACCGCAATCATGCCGACAAACAGCGTAATCGACGCCAGCGCCGCCGCTTCTTCCACGAACATCCGCAACATGGTCCGACTCCTTACGATCTGAGAACATATGAGGAACATTGTTCCTTTTTTGTTCTAGGAGTCAAGACCCCGTCTCACGGCATGTTCTGCGACAACTCCGCTTGGTTAACCGGACCACTCGCCGCAACAAAAAAAGCCCCGGGCACCGCCCGGGGCTTCGATGATTCGCGAGAATTGCGAACGATCAGTACCGCGAGACGGCCGGGCCACCGAACTTGTAGTTCAGGCGGGCGGTGACGAGATCGACGTCCTGACGGATGCGGTCGGTGCCAACGAAGCCGCCACCCGGCGCGGTGAAGGTGTAGGTACGATCCTGCATGAACAGGTGATTGTACTCGACGCCGACCGACCAGTTCGGGGCGAAGGCGTATTCGAGGCCGGCACCGATCGTACCGCCCCAGCGGGTGTCGTCGCCGGTGACGCCAACGAGCGCGCCTGCAAAGTTGTTGATGCGGTAGCTATTCGCGGTCACCGCAGCACCGCCCTTGACGTAGAGCAGGACGTTGTTGACGGCATAACCGACCTGACCGGTGAACAGGCCGAACGCATCGACGTTCGTGTGGTTGCGCGAGTTAGCGAACACCTGGCTCACGTTGCTGCCCGAGAAGTCGGCCCAGTTGCCCTGAGCTTCAAGACCGAACACCCAAGTGCCAGCCTGCCAGCGGTAGCCGACCTGGCCACCGACCGTGCCGCCGGTTGCATCATGGGAGCCCTCGGGGCCAACCAAAAACGCAGGCGGAACCGAATCCCAGGAGTTGCGGCTCGAACCCCAGCCGCCGTTCGCACCGATGTAGAATCCGGTCCAGTCATATACAGCAGCAACCATCGGGGGCGCCTTGGTGTAAGGACGCGCAGCGAGATCCGCAGCGAGTGCCGGCGCAGTTGCGCCGAGCGCAATCAGACTGGCCGTAACAAGCAAAACCTTCTTCATTCTTATTCCCGTTCCTTCGTTGACAGCCCCCAAGGCCGCGGCATGCTCTTAGCATCGTTCGCTCGAATTGCTGTAACCTCACGGCCACAGCACACACCAAACGGCCGCAGTGTGAACGTAAATTAATGTTGTCTTGCAGGCGTTTTTCGAAACATTGCTTCGCCAATGCTCGCCGCAAATAATTCACATTCGATTTACAGCGACGTGACGATGTGAATCGGTTGACGGGATTGCGCAGCTGCGGCTTGTCGACGAAAATGGAACAGCGCAAAAACGCCGATGCGCCATGAAGGAGATTCGAAATGCGTAGAGCGATTCTGGCCGTGCTGGCCGCGAGCGGATTGGCAGTTATCGGTGCCGCTCCCGCCGAAGCCGTCGGCACAAGATATCCGTTCTGCCTTCAGGGCAACGAGTATCCGGGACTGAGCTACTGCACCTTCACGAGCTACGAGCAGTGTCAGGCGACCGCGTCGGGGCGCTTTCTCTACTGCATCGCCAATCCCTATTATATCGGCGAGAGCGAACCACCGCCCTCCGCCTACCGCCCGCTGCCCGGCCGCGCGCTGCCGCCCGCCCCCGCTTACGGCAGATAGCGAGCGGCGCGGCTGCCCGCCCGCGAGACATTCCGCACACGCGCCTGCGCACGCCTACAACGCGTGAACGTGATTTGACGCCCGGTCGCGTCGAATATCTGCTGGCCGTCGGCCCTCGCGGATCGGCCGCGCTCTCAAGGAGGTTCTGATGCGCAATCTGGCTTTGGCAATTTTAGCGATCGGCGCGGCCTCGGCGGCTGTACCGGCGCAAGCGCAGACGTACGATCCCAGCTATCCGGTTTGCCTGCATGTCTATGGCAGGATCAGCTATTACGAATGTGCTTATACGTCGCTACCCCAATGCAACGCGACCGCGTCGGGCCGCTCGGCGCAGTGCGTTATCAATCCCTATTTCGCCTATGCTTCTCAGGGGCCGTCGGCACCTCGCAATAAGCGGTACCGCAGCGGCTACTGACTCCGTTAGAGCATGACCCGGAAAAGTGTGTAGCGGTTTTCCCTCGCGACAAACGCGGAACGCGTTTGCGCGGAGATCATGCTCAAACAAAAGAAAAAGCGGAATGACGATCCGAAGAAAAGTCATCACGCTTTAGTCCATTTCGACGACCTGGCCGTCGACCAGCGACACCCGCCGGTCCATCCGACCAGCCAATTCCATGTTGTGGGTGGCGATCAGCATCGCGACCTGCGTCGCCTTCACAAGCTGCATCAACGCATTGAAGACATGGTCGGCCGTGGTCGGATCGAGATTGCCGGTCGGCTCGTCCGCGAGTAGCACCCGCGGGGCATTGGCGACCGCGCGCGCGATGGCGACGCGCTGCTGCTCGCCGCCGGAGAGTTCGGCCGGGCGGTGCGTGACGCGGTCACCGAGGCCGAGATAGGCCAAAATCTCCTGCGAGCGCTTGATCGTCTCGGAGCGTTTGAGGCCGCGGATCATCTGCGGCAGCATGACGTTTTCAAGCGCGGTGAATTCCGGTAGCAGCCGGTGCGACTGATAGACGAAGCCGATGTCGGAGCGCCGGATCTGGGTGCGCTCGATGTCCGATAATTGCGAGGTCGGCGTGCCCGCGACATAGACCTCGCCGTCATCGGGGGTTTCGAGCAGGCCAGCGATATGCAGCAACGTCGACTTGCCCGACCCTGACGGCGCCACCAGCGCCACCGACTGTCCCGCCCACAGCGCGAGCTTCGCGCCGTTCAGAATCGTCAGCGTCGCCTCGCCCTGCCTGTACTCGCGTTTTATCTCGTGGAGATAGATAACCGGTACGTCTTCCGCCTCTTCGGCCATCTCGCCCTCACTCGTACCGGAGAGCGTCGACGGGATCGAGCCGCGCGGCGCGCCACGACGGATAGAGCGTCGCCAGGAACGACAGCGTCAGCGCCATGATGACGACCGCGGTGGTTTCGCCGAAATCGATCTCGGCCGGCAGGCGCGAGAGGAAATAGAGTTCCGGCGAGAACAATTCGGTGTTTGTCATCCAGGACAGGAACTGCCTGATGGATTCGATGTTCAGGCAGATCAGCATGCCGACGAAGAACCCGGTCAGCGTGCCGACCACGCCAATCGCGGCGCCCGTGATCAGGAAGATCCGCATGATCGAGCCCTGCGAGGCACCCATGGTGCGCAGGATCGCGATGTCCTGCCCCTTGTCCTTGACCAGCATGATCAGGCCGGAAACGATGTTGAGCGCGGCAACCAGCACGATCATGGTCAGGATCAAGAACATCACGTTGCGCTCGACCTGAAGCGCGTTGAAGAAGGTCGAGTTGCGCTGCCGCCAGTCGACCAGGAACACCGGCCGCCCGGCGGCCTCCGTCACGCTCTTGCGGAAGGCGTCGATGCGGTCGGGATTGGTGGTGAATACCTCGATCGCGGTCACGTCGTCCTTGCGGTTGAAATAGGCCTGCGACTCCGGCAGCGGCATGAACACGAAGCTGGCGTCATACTCCGACATGCCGATCTCGAACACGGCCGCCACCTTGTAAGGCTTGATGCGCGGCGTGGTTCCCATCGGCGTCACCGCGCCCTTGGGCGCGACCAGCGTAATGGTGTCGCCGGCATGCAGCGACAATTGATCGGCGAGCCGTCGTCCGATGGTCACGCCCTGCCCCTCGTCAAACCCCTCCAGCGTGCCCTGCTTGATGTTCTTGGCGATCGAGGTGAGCTTGTTGAGGTCCGCAGATCGCATACCGCGCACCAGCACGCCGGCGGCGTTGAAGGCGGAAGACGCCAACGCCTGGCCGTCCACGACCGGCGCGGCAAGACGAATGCCCTCGAGCTGGCTGATACGCTCGGCGACATCCTTCCAATCGGTCAGGGGCGATTCCAACGGCTGCACCAGAAGATGGCCGTTCAGCCCGAGGATCTTGTCCAGGAGTTCCTTGCGAAAGCCGTTCATGACGGCCATCACGATGATCAGCGTGGCGACGCCGAGCATGATGCCGAGGAACGAAAAGCCGGCGATGACGGAAATGAAACCTTCCCTGCGGCGCGCGCGCAGGTAACGCCCGGACAACAGCCATTCGAAGGGCGCAAAAGGCTTGGTTCGGGCTGTATCGCTCATGGTCTCACCATTACTCGATAATCCCATGATTCGGGCCAAATGTGGCCTTATTGACCAACATTACCGTCGCGGTGGATATCTTATCCCGCGATCTTCGCCACCACATCGGCCGGGCTGAGATTCTCGCGCGAGCCGTCGCTGCGCCGCTTGATCTCGAGCTTGCCCTCGGCGAGGCCCTTGGGACCTACCAGAATTTGCCAGGGGATGCCGATCAAGTCAGCGGCGGCGAATTTCGCGCCGGCGCGTTGGTCGGTATCGTCATAAAGCACATCGACGCCCTTGGCCTGAAGCTCGCGATAGAGTTTCTCGCAGGCGCCATCGACGGCAGCATCGCCCTGCTTCAGGTTCAGGATCACGGCCGTGAACGGCGCCACGGCGTCCGGCCATTTGATGCCGGCATCGTCATGGCAGGCCTCGATGATGGCGCCGACCAGGCGCGAGACGCCGACCCCGTAGGAACCGCCATGGATCGGCACGTCGACGCCGTCGGGGCCGGCGACCAGCGCCTTCATCGCGTCGGAATATTTGGTGCCGAAATAGAAGATCTGGCCGACCTCGATGCCACGCGTGTTGACGCGCTTGTCGGCCGGCACTTCGCTTTCGTAGCGCGCGGCATCGTGAACGTCCTCGGTTGCCGCATAGACCGACGTCCACTGCTTGATGATCGGCGTCAGATCGCCGTCATAATCGACATCGTCCGGTGGAATCGGCAGGTTGAGCACATCGCTGTTGCAGAACACGCCGGATTCGCCGGTCTCCGCCAGCACGATGAACTCGTGGCTGAGGTCGCCGCCGATCGGCCCAGTCTCGGCGCGCATCGGGATCGCTTTCAATCCCATCCGCGCGAAGGTGCGCAAATAGGCGACGAACATCTTGTTATAGGCGCGGCGCGCCGCCGCCTCGTCGATGTCGAAGGAATAGGCGTCCTTCATCAGGAATTCGCGGCCGCGCATCACGCCGAAGCGCGGGCGCTGCTCGTCACGGAACTTCCACTGGATGTGATAGAGATTGAGCGGCAGGTTCCTGTAGGATTTGACGTAGGCGCGGAATATCTCCGTGATCATTTCCTCATTGGTCGGCCCGTACAGCAATTCGCGCTTGTGGCGGTCGGCGATGCGCAGCATCTCCGGGCCGTAGGCATCGTAGCGGCCGCTCTCGCGCCAGAGGTCGGCAAGCTGCAGCGTCGGCATCAACAGTTCCAGCGCGCCGGCGCGGTCCTGTTCCTCGCGCACGATCTGCTCGATCTTCTTCAGCACCCGAAATCCGAGCGGCAACCAGGCATAAATGCCGGCCGCTTCCTGCCGCATCATCCCAGCGCGCAGCATCAGCCGATGCGAGACGATCTCCGCCTCTTTCGGATTCTCTTTCAGGATGGGCAGAAAAAACCGCGACAATCGCATGGGTCAACTCGAGGAATCAGTGGGCTACCGAAAGAAGGTGCAGTGAAAGCGGATCGGCTGCGAAAAGACAAGGCCGGAAACGGCTAAAAAGCCTCTGAAAACGAGGATTTGTAGGCCGTTTTGGCGGTGAATTATTAGTTTCGCAGTTCGTGGGATGGGTGGAGCGCAGCGATACCCATCAATGCCGGAAACACCGGGTTCTCGCGATGATGGGGTTTCGCTGCGCTCTACCCATCCCACACGTCCGGTGTCACCTCACCTCCAACTCATCCTGCAGCGTGATCTTCTGGAAGTCGGTGATTAGCGCCTCGATCTGCATCCGCCATCGGCCGGGTACCGGCAACGCGACGCCGCGCACGTGCCAGTAGCCGTCCGAACCGAGCACCGCACGCCGCTCCATCGGCTCGATGCCGCGGTCCGGCAAGCTCAGGATCAGCGTCGCCTCCTTGGCCGGCAGTAGCGCGGCGTCGCCCGTCATCAATTGCAGCACGAAGTCGTTCGCACCGACCTTGCCCGGCGAAACCAGCACCTGAAACATTGCTGCATCAGTGTGGATATGGACCGAGAGCGGCGCGGCAACAGGAGCAACGGTTGCGCGCGGCGGCGGCGTGAAGCGCCAGCCGGCGACCACGGCAAGGATGCAAACGGCGAGCACGCATTCGATGAGGATCGACCGCAGTAGCGGGCGGGTGTTCTCGTAGTCCGCAACGACCGCAGGCGTAAAGAGAAACCGGTTCAGGGCCGCCAAGCCAAGCAACAGGATCACCAGCGCCAGCTTGATCGAGAGAATGATGCCGTACTGAGTCTCGATCAGCGCACCAACGCTTCCGAGCTGGACGACCGACAGTACCAGTCCGCTCAGCACCAACAGCCCGACCATCACAATCGCGATGGCCGAGAACTGCTTGAGCACGCGCGGCAGATCGTCATTACGCCGATGCGCCATAGCCGCCAGCGGCGCCAGCGCGCCGATCCAGTACGCCGCGGCGACGCCGTGCAGGAACAGCGACGGCCGTGTCAGCCATTGCGGCGATGCCGTAGCCGCATGTCCGCTCGCCCCCAGCGACAGTCCGACGCCCACGATAGCGAGCGTGGTCAGGACCCATGAAATCAGGATGCTCGGACTTCGCCAGGAAAGCCAGGCGACGGCCATCCCCGCGATCGCAATCAACAGCGACGGTCCAAGCGAGGTCGCGAACGCGCTCGTCCACGGCGCCGACGTCACGATGCCGCCAAGCGGCAGGTTGAGGAGATCGAGCCCTTGCAGGCCAAGCGAGGCCACCGCACTGAGAAGACCTATGGCAAGCGCGCCGCGGCTGACCGTCGATCCGCCCGGGCCCTGTCCGATCCACGCCGCAAAGAACGCGCCGCCGACACCGACGAACAGGCCGAGGTAGACCCCGATCCGTGCGAGCCAGATCAACACCGGAAGCGGCCCGGCCTTCGCCGGCGGCGCAGCGCCAGTCACCGCGCCGATCGAGAACACCAGCGATCCCGCTACGGGATGGCCGTCCTGCGAGACCACGCGGTAGCTGACGATCTGCGTGCCCTGCGGCAGGTCGTCGGGCAGAACGATCAGGACCGATTGGCCGACCGCGCGCGTGGCGACGTCGCGCGCCTTGCCGCCGGCATCGATCAGGCCGACTACGGCCGGCGTGACGCCCTCGTTGAAGTGCAACTGCACCATCTTCGGCGGCTGCGCCAGCACGCTGCCGTCGGTCGGTTCCGAAGAGACGAGCGTCGCATGGGCCCACGCGGCGCTCGCAACGCAGAGAGCGGACAGCAGCGCGGCAAGGCTAACAAGCACGCGCGCCATCGGGATTGCTTTACGGCTTCGCAATCAGCTTGATGCCCGGCGCCGGCGTCTTGCTGTCGTGCCCATTACCTGTATTGCCTCCAGCCGGAGTATCGATCCAGCGGCTGACGCCCTGCTCGCATTCCTGCACCACAGGGAAATACAGCGTGGTATCCGGCTTCAGGCTCGCCGTGAGGTAGCTGGAAAAGACGAACTCATCGAAATTGTCGTCGGCGAGCTTGCCGCCGCTCCACACCACTTCCTTGACGCCTTCGGATATTTTCCCGCCGTGAAACTCATACTCGGTGGCGTACTTGCCTTTGACCGTCTCGACGGTCCAGCCCGGCTTGGGCATCGGCTTGATGCCGATCACCCCTTCCGGAACCTGCACCCGCAGCTTGACGGTCGCCGATCCCGCGCAGCCGTGCGGCACGGCGAACACCGCCTTGTAGTACGAGCCGACCGGCGCCTGCCGTCTTTCGAGCGTGACATGCGCCAACGCGGGAGCCGCCGATAACGCTGCCAGCGTGACGACGATCAAAGCGCCTTTCAACATCAGTGTCTCCTACTTCTTGCCCGAATGATCGTGCCCCGACGGCGCTGCGCCCGCGGGACCCTTGGCGCCGACGCTCTGCACGTCGAGCGACAGCGTCACCTTGCCCGCCTTCTCGAATTGAAGCGTGACCGGAACCTTGTCGCCCTCCTTGAGCGGCTGTTTGAGGTCCATCAGCATCAGATGGTGGCCGCCCGGTGCGAGCTTGACGGTCTTGCCGGGCTCGATCGGCAACCCCTTGTCGAGCTCCCGCATGGTCATGACGCCGTTGTTCATGGCCATCTCGTGAACTTCGAGCTTGCCGGCAATATCGCCGGCGGCGCCAACCAGCCGGTCCGGCGCCGTGCCCTTGTTTTCGATGGTGAGATAGCCGCCGGCGACCTTCGCGCCGCTCGGCGTCGCGCGGCTCCAGGCCTGCGTGATGACGATGTCACCGACGGTAGCGTCGCCCGCGTGTGCGGACGATCCGACCAGTGCCAGCATGGCGGCGCAGCAAGCAAGCGTGTGTGCAATGTTCTTCATGATCGATATCGATTCCGTTTGTGCTTGGGACCGGGGACGCACTTACCATCTGTACTTTATCCCCGCATAGACCGCCCGGCCGTTGCCGGGTTCAAATAATGGCGATGTGGGGGTCGCCTGGTTGATGATGCTGGTGCTGGCAATATAGGCCTTGTTCAGAAGATTGCGCCCTTCGACATAGGCCGAAACCGGCCCGCCATTATCGAAGCCGGCCTTCAGCCCGAGAAGCGCATAGGCTTCCGTCTTCTGCGTGTTGGCGTTGTCGACGAAATACGACTGCGGCAGCTCCGACGGATGGGGAGAATCTAAACATGGATGATCCTGGCTCAACTGAACGCACTGGCACGACCGCGGGCCGCGCCATTTGACGGAGGTCAAGTGAGGTCAGGAATTGCCGGTGGCGCGCGCGCCTGCGCGTGCGAGCTGACGCGCACCGGCGGCATATGATCTGTGGCTTCCAGCCATGTGATGAGCTGGTACTGCCGCTGCAGGACGACAAAGATCAACGGAGGCGGATCGATCGCAACGGCGCCGCCGTGGCTGACGCTGCAGAACCCGCAGCAATTGGCGCCGTGTTGCGGCGTGGCCGAGTTTGTCTTTGAGGCGTCCTGCGAGGACGCCATGCCGGAACAGATCGTCGCCATATAGAGCGGATCGGAGACGGCATGGGCGACGGCGCGAAACGCTCCGATCGGCGCGAGCAATTGCACCATGATCGAGAGCAGTACGATCGGAATGAAGACTTCCAGCCGCCGTCGCATGTTCACCCCAAAGCGCCCGAATAGCCGTGCCACCACTTATGCAAGTTTCTCATCTCATTGCTGCTTTTTGCTGAGCCGACCATTTTTCGAGGTCGGGTATTTCCGCCGATCCCTCGATCGTGGTGACGGCTCCGTCCCGCCCGATCAACAGCGTGCGCGGGATATCGCCCTGCCAGGCTGGGTCGATCTCGAACCGGAGACGTTCGACAAAGCCGTCGCTGAAAATCCAATTTTCCGCCGACGCGAGCCCCGACTTCTGCAGCATCGCCCGGGTTGCGCCGGCCAAATTCGGGACGAGATCGGCGCTGATCATCACGACGTCGACCTCGGAATGGGCCTTCATGAATTGCCCGAGCAGCGGCAGTTCGACCTTGCACGGGCCGCAGGTGACGCCCCAGAAATGCACCAGTGTCGGACGCCCGGCGTGCGAGCGCAGAATTTCCTGCCAGCTTCCGCGCACGAACGGCTTGAGCTCGGACGGCGTCTCCGCTCCCGGCGCGGCGCTCAGACAGGCAATGAGGAAAATAACGGCGAGCAGGAGGCGCTTCATGATCCGTCTCCGATCGGCAGAAGGCGATAGCCGTCGGCCTTGGTCATCCAGGAAAGAAAGGTCTTTTGTCCGTTGCTGACCAGCAGCGGATGGTCGGAGGTATCAGTCGTCGTGGCGATCGTGACCGGCTTCGACCAGCTCTTGCCCTCGTCATGCGAGGTCATCGCGCTGACCGCGGTCTTCTCACCGTCGAACTCCTTCCAGACCATGGTGGTGGCGTGCGGGCCGGCAAGAACATATGGCCGCGTTGGATTGCGGTCGGCGCGGCCGAGCGGAAGCGGATCGGAGAATGTGCGGCCCTCGTCTTGCGAGCGGGCATAGAACAGCCCCTTGCGGGCCTTGCCATTGGTGTACCAGGTCGCGTGGTAAGTGCCCGCGGACGAGATGGAAAGACTGGGACCATGATGCGGGCACGCGGCGATCTGCCACTCGTCGTTGCTGACGCGGCGAACCTCGCCTGGCGTCGCCGGGTCGCCAAATGTCATGATCGCGTGATCCCGTACCCCACCCTCGAAGATGTTCCTGAATACCACCACGGGACGGCCGGGGCCTGCGAAGGCGAGACCAATGCGGCAGCATTCGCAGGTGTTGTCGCTTGCCAGCCGCGTCTCGGAATAGGTCGCGCCACCGTCCTTCGACGAGGCGAAGAACAGCCCTGCCCCCTCGTACTTCTTGCCCTCCTGTTGCGCAGGCACCCGGTTGCGCTTGTCGATCCAGGCCGCAAACACCGAACCATCAGCATCAAGACCGAGCGCTACAAAGCGCTGGCTCTCGTTACTCGCTGTGATCGGCTGCGACTCGGCAAAGTTTTGGCCGCCATCGGCCGACCTGGTGGTCAGCACCTGGCCATTAAAAGCCTTGTCCCTGAAGTGCGAAAACGCCAGCGCAATGCCGCCGTTCTTCTCGACAACGATCTGGGGGCGCGCGTCCGGCCCCCAATCGAGCGTGAGCTCTTCGCGTGTCACCTGAACCGGCGTTGAAAAGCTGCGCCCTTCATCCTTCGAACTAGCCACCGAGATGTGGCCGCCCGCCATGAAGGCGAGCCACAGCGTTCCGTCTTGCGCAAAGGCCGGTGCGACTTTCGACGCGCAGCGCAGCGCTGTCTCCTCGCATGCCGCTTCCGAGGCATGGTGGTGATGGCTCATCTGCGCATTCGCCGCCGTGTGGCAAAGCGAGAAAGCGAGCGTCGCGAGCAGGCTCATTCGCAGCATGGCTTTATTCCTCCTGCAGGGCTGTCCAGTCATTTGAACGCCAGTTTCATTCCGGCCATGAACGCGCGCGGCGATCCCGCGTAGATCGAGCCGGTCGTACCTGCCAATGCGATCGCACCGTCCGGAATGCCCGTTGCTTGCACCGTATTCGCGATATTGTTGGCCGAAGCTACATACGTGCGGTCGAACACGTTTCTAACTTCAAAGTAGACATTCAGTGACTTGAAGTAGTCGGACTGGAGGTCCGTCTTGTAGTGCACGTTGAGATTGACCAATTCGTAACCGGGCGCCTTCAGCAGATTGGCGTTGTCCATATAGAACGCGTCTTTCCACTGCACTTCGACAAACGCACCAAGGCCTGCCAAGGGGCCCCACATTTGGTCATAGCCAAGCCGCGCCGTCAGCTCGTGCGCTGATACGCCGGGAATCTTGTTGCCCGCGCGATTGAAGTTGAAGGCCGCTCCACCTGCGCCGGGGCTCCTGAGAGTTTCCGTATATTCAGTGTAGTATTGATCGAGATAGGTATACGCCGCCGTGAAACGCCAGCCGGGATAGAACTTCCAGTCAGCGGCCAACTCCACCCCGCGATGCTCCGACTTGGGCGCGTTGAAGGTGAAGCTTGCATTGGGTGCACCAGCAGGCGTTGCCTGAGTCACGAGTTCGTCCCTGAAGAACTCGTAGAAGCCGGTCACGCTGAACTTCAGCGCGCTGTTCGGCGTCCAGTCGAAGCCGAGATCATAGCCAAGGTTCTTTTGCGCTTTCAGTTGCGTGTTGTTGCCGCTGGCGCCCGTGGAATCGACGAAGAGGTTGCCGACCTGTGGCGTGCCGTATCCAGTGGCAACGCGCGCGCGAAGCAGCCACTCCGGATTCAGCTTGTAGAGCAGCGCCAGTTCCGGCGCGGTGTTCTGGAATTGCCTGTCGGCGGACACTAGTCTCGGCGTCGCCGTCGGGACGTTGGGCGTGTTGTAGGCGTAGGATGTATTGATCCCCTTCAAAAGCGTGGTTTCCCATCCGATGCCGGCAATTGCAGTCAGATTGGGAGCGAGCTTGAGCTCTTCGCGCGCGCGGACACCGTAGTTCGTGGTGGAACTCCAGGTATTGCTTTGCAACAGACCAAGCTTCGCATTGCCGCCCGGCATCACGTTGCGCGTATCGCTCGATGCCGTCAGCGTGTTGTAGAACGCGCCGAAATACGTCGTCGATTCCATGCCGAGGATTTCGCCGCGCTTGGTCACGTCACTCATGTAATTGTAGGACGGGAAGTCACCGATCGCGCTGGTTGTTCCCGTCGGCTGATTGATGTTGCGATCGTCGAACACGAACTGGTTGCGCCAGGTGGTCGTATTGTCGAAATCGTGCTCCCACCGTCCGCCGACGATGGTGCGGCGATCCTCGCGGCCGAGGCCGGCCTGTATGGCGGTGAGCGGCGTTCTCGTCCCGTTGAAGCCGTTGTTGAAGAGGGAGACGGTTCCGCAGCCGGCGACGCCGGCCATCTCGCAGCCCTGCTGGAATGGGTTTTGGTAGTATTGATTGAGCGACAGCCTAACCGGCAGCCTTGTATCGAGATTGTTGTTGATGAACTTGACCGTGAAACGGTCGTCGGGCGTCGCGTGCAGGGTGCCGAGAAAATTCACGGTCTGGGTATTGAACCAGCTGTTCTGGATAAACCCATCGCCGCGCGCGTCGCTCGTAAACAGCGAGTACTCGAAATTGCCGACCTTCTTGCCTGCGGCGAGGTAATTGTTGAGATAGCCGAAGCTGCCGCCTTCGACGCCGTATTCGACCCCGTCGATGGTACGGCCCGGCCGGGTGCGGAAATTGAGCGCGCCACCGGTGGCATAGTTGCCAAAGAGCGCCGACGACGGCCCGCGGATGACGTCAATCGCGCCATAGGCCTTGGGATCGATCAGGTCGCTGCGGGAAAGCCCGTCCGGTTGCGTGACCGGAAAACCGTCATCGAAGATCACGAGATTGCGGATGCCAAAGCCGTTGCGGGCATTTGAACCGCGGATCGAGATGCCGATATCGCGGGGCCCGTTGCCCTGCTTCACCGAAATGCCCGGGCTCTCGCGCAGCACGTCGGCCACTGAGAATGCCGGCCGGTTGTCGAACTGGCTGCGATCGATCGTGGTCTGGGTCTGGCCGGCCGGCGCCTGGTACAGCAGCGCGCGCGCCACGCTTGGCGTGATACCGGCAGTCAGGGAGGAAGCCGTTGGCGCGATGGCCAGCGGCTGCCGCGCCTGCGTCCTGGCGGCGGAACGAGCCGCCGGCTTGCGGGCCGTAGGCCTGGCCGCGGCGGTCCGCGGCGCGTGGACCGTCACGGCCGGCAGGCTTTGACTGGCCGTCTGCGCCTGTGTTGCCGAGGGAAACGCCAGCGAGACGCTGCACAATGCAAGCGTGCTCACCCCGGCAAGGGCACGATAACGAAACATGGGAACGATCCTGACGCCGGCCTTCTGCCGGGCTGCTCATGTGAATCAACCGTGACGGCCGAAGGCCGCACCAATCTCGACAGGGATGGAGGTCAGGAAACGGAGGGTGGCGCGCGCGCCTGCGCGTGCGAGCCGGCGCGGGAGGCGAACCGGTCAGGCGTGAATTCGATCCAGACCACGCGCTCGGGCTGGCGATCGACAGTAACGATGTCGGCAATCTCTGGCGTGTCGATCGGGGCGCCGGTCTGCAGCACACTGCAGACCGAACAGCATCCGTCGTGGGCGCGGTGATTGGCCTGATCGGACTGCCCGGCACCGGGCGCACCATTGCCATGGCAGATCACGGCGCCGGTGAGCGGATCGGAGGCCGCGATGCTGGCCGCCCAGCATGCGCCGACCGGTGCAAAAATCTGCACCAGTAGCGCAATCAGGACTATTGGCAGAAAATTCTTCAGCCGCCGACGCATCGCAAACCTATCCGCTTCAGACCTTAATCATCTCAGGAGTCCGAAGTCGAGACGAAGTTCCCGGAACTATGTTGCAGCTTCAAGGAGTAAAGCTGGCGAAAAGCGATGCCTTTTGCAGCATTTGAAGGGCGCCCTACCCCGATACCAAGCCTCGGGCGTATTGTAGCTAAACCAACAACCAACGGTAGCAATTTCCCAATCATTTCGCAGAGTGCTGGAATTTTGAACAAACGTTGCCGAAAATGGTGACAAGACGAAAAAGATGGTCTACCAATTCAACCTCAGGCTGGCCGAGAGGCAAAGCTTGGTGGTCCAAGTCTCGGGAGGAGCCCTGACGCGCACAAGCAGCGTCGCCTCGACAATCAAGATCAAATCTAAATTTTCGAGGAAATTAAGGGTCGACACAATTTTTGAGCAGGGCTCCGAGCCCTGCTCTTTTTTTTCGAGACGATCGCAAACAATAATGACGGCATCGTCAAATCCGATCGAGCGAAGCTTTGAACTCGCCGCCGAGCGCTGCGCGGATCTCACGCCGCTGGTCTATCGCCGCCTGTTCGAGGCGCATCCAGAAGCGCAGACGATGTTCCGTACCGAGGGCAGCGAACTCGTCAAGGGTTCGATGCTCGCGATGACGATCGACGCCATCCTGGACTTTGCCGGCGAACGCACCGGCCTTTTCAGCCTGATCACATCGGAAGTCTCCTCGCACGACGCCCGCGCGCGAACAGCAAAAGTGGAAGCCGGTTTTGCGTCCGATCGCGCGCTATTCTTTTGAATCGGCGCATGATCTTGTCGCCAAACCGTGCACACTTTGGCGGATCATGCGCTGGCACGTCCCGCGAATTGTTCGTCGCGTTCTTCGGCATCGTCGCGCAGACGCTGCGTGAGGTCATCGGGCCGGAATGGTCTGATGACATCGACGCGGCGTGGCGGACATTGCTCGGCGACATCGAAAGTCTCGTTGCAGCGCAGTGAAGCGACGAGCACCAAAGTTTCCCTGATCTCATTGATACGGACGATCAAGTCATCCGGTGGCGGAACCGCGCCGAGTGTGAAAGACTGCCTCGATCCGCGGTGCGTGCAGTCGACGCCGACGGCGATAACAAAGACAAAACGAGGGAGCAAACGATGTCCGGAACTGACAAATCCGCAACGACCAGACGCGATCTTCTTCAGGCGGCCGGCGCGGCTGGCGCAGCGACCGCCCTGCTCGGGGGGCTGGGCATAAACCCGGCGCTGGCGGCAGCCACACGCTCGGAGAAACCGCTGAAGGCGGCGTTCTCCAACGCCGGCCTGCAGGCGACCTGGTGCGCCCAGGGCAAGCAGGCGGCGGAATGGTGGGGCAAGCTGTTCAACGTCGAGGTCACCTGGTTCGACGGCCAGCTCGACGCCGTCAAGCAGCGCGCCGCGATCGACAATATGGCCTCGCAGAAATGGGATTTTGTCGCCATCCAGGCATTCGGCATCGGCACGCTGACCCAGCCGGTGCAGAAGATGATCGACGCCGGCATTCCCGTGATCGACATGGACACGCTGATCGCGCCGCTCGACCAGATCAAGGTGCATTCGTTCCTGGCGCCCGACAATGAATTCATGGGCGCGTCGGTAACCCAGGCGCTCTGCAACGCCATGGGCGGCAAGGGCAAGATCATCATGACGCAAGGCGCGCTCGGCCATACCGGCGCACAGGGCCGCGCCAAGGGTTTTGAGTCCGTCGTCAAGCAGTTCCCGAACATCGAGGTGCTCGACACCCAGCCCGCCGATTGGGACGTCTCGAAGACAGCTCGGCTATGGGAGACCTACCTGACGAAGCACCCGCAGATCGACGCGGCCTTCTTCCACAATGACGACATGGCGCTGGCCGCCTACAACATCATGAAGGCGCGCAACCGCACCAACATCCTGATCGGCGGCGTCGACGCCATGCCGCCGGCGATCCAGGCGGTGAGCGAAGGCCGTATGTTCGCGACCGTGCGCAATCCCTCCTGCCGTATCCATGGCGGCGCCATCGTCGCCGGTGTCGCCGCGGTGACTGGAGGCGAGAAGAGCGGACAGGGCATTCCGAAGCACGTCATCACGGACGGACCGGTCGTGACCAAGGCCAACGCCGCCGGCATGCAATGGATGGAGGACCACTTCCTGATCTGAACCAGCATGCCCGCGGGACAACAGCCCATCCTCGAACTGCAAGAGATCACGAAGGCCTTCGGCGGCGTCGAAGCCCTTCGTGGTGTCGATTTCGCGCTGACCGCCGGCGAGATCCACGGTCTCGTCGGCGAGAACGGTGCAGGCAAAAGCACGCTGATGAAGATCATCGCCGGCGTGCATGCGGATTTTTCCGGCCGCTTCATCCTGGACGGAAAGGAAACCCGATTCCGGTCGGTGCGCGACGCCCATGCTGCGGGTATCGCCATGGTGCATCAGGAACTCAGCGTGGCGCCCGACCTGTCGGTGGCCGAGAACGTCTTTCTCGGCAACCAGCCGACCAACCGCCTCGGCTTCGTGCAATGGCGGCGCATGGCGCGCGAAGCCGGCGAGCAACTCAAGCGGTTCGGCATCGACGTCGACCCGATGTCACGGCTCGGCGACCTGCCGATCGGGTTGCAGCAACTGATCGAGATCGCCCGCGTGCTGTTCTCGGGCGCGCGCATCATCATCCTGGACGAACCGACCTCGGCGCTATCGCCGCCGGAAGTGGAGCGGCTGTTCGCGACGCTGAAGCGGTTGCGGGACGAAGGCACCAGCATCGTCTTCATTTCGCATTTCATCGAGGACATCTTGCGCGTCTCCGATGTCGTGACCGTGTTCCGCAACGGCAGGAAGGTCGCGGAAACCAGGGCCGCCCAGACCAGCAAGTCCGCCCTGATCGAGGCGATGATCGGCAAGGGCCGCGAGGCGCTGGAGGAGACCTATACGCACGACATTATGCTGCCGCCGGCCGCCGAAAGGCCGGTCGTGCTGAACGCGAACGGGCTCTCGCTCTCCCGCAGCCTGCGCGATGTTTCGTTCGACGTCCGCGCCGGCGAAGTGCTCGGCATCTACGGTTTTATGGGATGCGGCCAGCTCGAACTGGCGCGAATCCTGTTCGGCAAACTCAGACCCGATCAGGGCTCGCTGACGGTGGCAGGCGACCAAAAGAGCTTTCGCAGCACGGCCGATGCGCGGCGCGCCGGGATCGCCTTCGTGCCCGAGAGCCGGCGCGACATGCTGTTCCACCAGGAGCCGGTCTACAAGAATATCTCGATCAGCGTCCTCGACCGGATTTCATCCCTGCTGCTCAAGCCGTCGCGTGAGCGCGAGATCGCCACGCGGCAGGTCGACCAGTTGCGGATCCGCCCGGCGGCGGTGGAGCTCGATCTCGGCATGCTGTCCGGCGGCAATCAGCAGAAGGTGGCGCTGGCGAAATGGCTGAGCTACCCGCCGCGGCTGCTCGTGCTGTGCGAGCCGACCCGCGGCATGGACGTCGGCGCCAAGGACGACGTCATCCACATCGTCAGGGATCTGCGCGCCAAAGGGCTCGCCGTCATCGTGCTATCCACCGAGCCGGAGACGGTGCTGTCGCTCGCCGACCGCGTCATCGTGCTCAAGCGCGGCGCGGTGGTGCGGGAGTTTTCCAACGAACGGATCAGCAAGGACCGCCTGCTCGAGGCGGCATGAGGAGAGCGACATGACGACCGGTGACAGCGTGACAGTCGCGGCAGATCGCAAACGCCCGCACCGGCTCGCCGCGATACTGCGCTCCCAGATGCGCAACATCGCGCCGTTCCTGACGCTGATCTGCCTGTTTTCGTTCTTCGCGGTCGCAAGCCCCTCTTTTGCGACGCTCGACAATTTCGGCAACATCCTGACGCAGATTTCGGTTACCGGCATCATCGCCGTCGGCCTCACCTTCGTAATCCTCTGCGCCGAGATCGACCTCTCGATCGCCGCGATCGCCAACGTCACCGGCATCGCAGTTGCCTATTTCACGCTGCAGGAATCCTACGTCAACATCGCCAACGTCCCGATGCCGGGGTGGGCCGCGATCTTGTTGGCGCTGGCGCTCTGCGCCCTGCTCGGCCTCGTCAACGCGTTCGGGTTGACGGTCATCGGCATCCCCTCCTTCATCATGACGCTGGCAATGATGCAGATCGCGGCCGGCATCTCGGCGCTACTCGTGCGCGGCCAGATCGCCTACAAGGTGCCGCCGCTGGTTACCACGCTCGGATCGACATCGATCGGCGGCATTCCCTGGATCGTGATCGTGGCAGCGCTGATGCTGCTCGGCGGTCATCTGGTGCTGACCTACACCCGCTTCGGCCGCTACGTCTACATGGTTGGCGGAAACCGCGAGGCCGCCGAATATTCCGGCCTCAACGTCAAGCTCATCCTCGGCAGCGTGATGGTGATTTCAGCCGTCTGCGCCGGCATCGGCGGCATGCTCGGCGTCGCGCATTTCGGCAGCGCGCAGCAGAACGAGTTCGACACTTATTTGCTGGACTCGATCGCCGCCGTCGTGGTCGGCGGCACCAGTCTCTTTGGCGGCCGCGGCGGCATCGGCAACACCATCGTCGGCCTGTTCGTGCTCGGCGTCCTCAACAACGGCCTCGACCACGTCAACATCGACAGTTTTCTGAAGATTTTGATCCGCGGCCTGATCCTGCTGGCGGCGCTCATCATCAACGTCTATGCGCAGCGGCTGCGGGAGAGGACCGCCGAATAGGACTGCGGTGTCGCTCGCTTTACTCCCCGGCTTTGGCTTCGGCCATGGCCGGAGCTGCGATCTTTTCCTTCATTTCCTCGCAGATCTTGCGGACTTCCGCCGTCAACAAAGAACAGCTCTCAATTTGAACGAAGACGCGTTTGGCCTCCGCGCGGTAGCGCGCCGCGGTTTCCTTCAGTTCTTCGGTCACCACGAGCGCCTCGCGAGTCATGGCCTCGCACTGCCTGGCCTGTTCCATGAGTTCAACGCCCAGGGCCTCGATGTCCTTTGCCGCAGCTTCGTATTCGCGAACGACGGCTTCCGCCGACAGCCTGCCGATCTCCGTGGCCCCATCGTTGTGCTCCACATAATCCGGCATCCCCAAATCCGGAGCGCGCACGGAGGGCGGCGCGAATTCGGTCGGCCCGGATTCGTGGGGCGGAAATTTGCGAAACTCTTTTTCAATCTCGCGCTCAAGATCGATCGCATCGAGAATCGGCGGTTTTGCTACCCGTACCATGGGAATGCTCCCTGAATGAAAAATGTGAGCAGAGACAACAACTGTCTCGAAAAATGCAGCTTCGACGGTTAGCTTGCCTGTGGAAGCGAGCAAACCAAATCCCTTGAGTAAGCTTGTTAGTTAACCTTGATGTCCGCGCTGGCGGTTAATTCTGGAACCATCGAACGCTTGCCGTCGTGGCTATTTGCGCGCGTTTCAGGCTTGAAGATTTGATCGGCGGTATGATCCTGCTGGCGGCTATCATCAACGTCCATGCGCAGCGCTTGCGCGAGCGGACCCCCACTTAGAGCAACCGTCCCCGCGGGGGGCATCAACCGAAATCCGGCTGCCAGTCGAGAATCTCGCGCGCCGCTTTTGTCACGGCGCCGATCGTTGGAAATGAAGCCGCATCCACCATCATCGCCCGCGCCAGCCGCAGGCTGCGCGCCTCGGAGATCGCCCGCCGCTTCGGGTCTTCGATCAGTTCGAAATCGATGTTGTGGGCCAGTCCCAGAATGCGGCGGATGATTTTCGCGGCCGAGAAGCCGACGGTGTCGCGGAACAGCCGCGCCATGTAGGCCTGCCGCTCGGCCTCCAGACGCGCAGCTCCTGCCTCGCCGGGAAACAGCGTTCGCGGATAGGCGTCGCCATGGCCTTCCGTGCGCCAGAGTTCGAGGAACTCGCGGGCGAACTCGTTCCAGACGTCTTCGATCGTTTCCAGCACCCAGGCCTCGAACAGCCGCCGTTCGCCCACCGCGCGTTCGTGACCGGCGGACGCCAGGTAAGCCATCAGGAGATTGGCGATGACCGCGCCGACGTCGAAGCCCATCGGTCCATAGAACGCAAATTCAGGATCGATCACCATGGTTGCGCTTTCCGTCACCATGATCGAGCCGGTGTGGAGGTCGCCATGAATCAGGGCTTCCGGAGAGGCCATGAATTTGAGCTTGAGCCGCGATATCGCAATATGCAGGTCGAGGTCTTCTCGAAAAGCCGCGGCAGTGGCATCAAGCCACGGCTGTGTCCAGCGGTTCTGCTCGGCCTGGCGGTAGGGATCGGTGAAGATCAGGTCCTCGGTGATCTTGCAGAGCGCATGGTTGCCGGCGAAGGCGGCAATCCCCTCCTTCTTGTGCGCGGCCGTCACCGCCAGATCGGACGAGAAAAACAGCGTCCGCGCCAGAAAGGTCGTGATGTCTCCGACAAAGCGGGGATAGAGCGTGCCGGCCACCAGCCCCTTGCGCATAATGATATGCGGCTCGAGCAATTCCATGACGACAAGCGCCACCCCCTCGTTGTGGTGCAGCACATCAGGCACCAGACCGGGCGCCAGCCGCGCCTGATGCGTCAGCGCCAGATATTCGTAGTGCGAGCGCGACAGCGGCAGCGGCCAGCTCTCGCCGACGAGGCGGACGTAAGGCAGCGCCTGCTTTACGGCGATGCCGCCCGCAGCCCCCTTGACGATGAACACAAGGTTGAGGTTGCCGTCGCCGACTTCGCTGATCGACCATGAGGCCGGTGCGCCGCCGAGCCATCCGGCGACCTCCGGAAGTCCTGCGAGGTAATCCCGCAGATCGGCCTCGTGAAGAATTCGATACTCGGTCTCCCGCGGATCAGCCAATGATCGGCGCTGTGAACTCATCGTGGTCTCCCCCCGTTGCCGGCGCCGGGAGTTGCGGTTCACTCCCGTTTCAGGAACTTGATCCGGCCTTTCTTGGCTGGATCATAGCCGCAAGGCGTTGCCGGCGGCCAGCGCGTTCACCGTCCACAGTTGTCCCAACGTCTCAAATGAGCTGCGCGAGCCAGATGGTGTGGCCGCCGCAGTCGAGATCTTCGGCGATATACGCCACCACGCGAAACCCGTTCTGATCGAGCAATGAACGATATTCGGCGGGAGCGAGGCTCGCATGAAACAGCGGCTCGCCTGCAAAACTCCCGATTGCCTCGCCATGCACGGGACCGCTGGTGAACATCAGCGCCGCGTTCGGCGCTGCGTGTTCGCGAAACAGCGGAAACATCCGGCGCTGATCGTCGTAAGACAGATGAAAGAAACTGTCCCACGCCAGGATTCCGGAGAATTGCCGCTGCAAGGCAAGCCGACGCATATCGGCCACGATCCATTCCTGCTTGGGAAAATGCTTTCGGCAAACCTCGATCATGGTCGAGGAGGAATCCACGCCAGTGACGGGATGACCAAGCCCAATCAGATAAGCAGCCATCGGCTCGCCGGCGCCGCAGCCGAGATCGAGGATCGGGCCCGCCGGCGGCAACAGCGCCCGGAAACGGTCAAGCCAGGGCTTTTCAATAAGTTTGGTACGTGCCCGACTCTCGATCCAATCCAGTGCCTTGCGCTGGTACAGATCGATGATCCCTTCGGCTTCTTCCGACGCCATTTGCGAACTCACGCACCACGTAATCGCCAGCGCCTAGAATGTTTCCCGTTCCAGGAAGTTCGAGCCGATATCGGCCTTTTTCTTGATCGGGTCATAGTCGCAAAACACGCTATCGGCGACTAGCGTGTAGCTCGGGATGATCGTGTCCTTGTTCAGCTTCACGGAGGTCAGGCCAATGACTGCGGTCCGCTTGCCATCGATCCATTTGAATGGGGTCGTGCTCTGCGCCCTCTCGCAGGCCGCGACCGCATCGGCGAAGACGGAGCTCTCAACGAAGGCTTTCACCGTCCGAAGCTGCCCCAGGATTTTCCAGTTCATGTAGAACGATCCGGCAAGGCCGGCGGCGAGCAGGACAACAAACAATAATAAAATGCGCTGAAAATTCATTGATTTCCCCCAGGTGGAACTGACCCGGCGGCACAACTAGCCGATCCAGCCGGATTTGTCAGAGCCGGAATTTACCAATGAAATCGGCCAGCGGGCTATTGTCCCGATCGCCCGGATGTGACTAACGGTATCATCCGGCCTACATGATCGGATCAGGGACATCCGATGACGACTGACGATCTGGAAACGATTGCATTGCGGCCCACCGTCATTGGCGGCGCCCGCCAGGACGACGACTTTGAGGTGGTCTGGCGCGGCTTCCCGGTCGGACGGATCATGAAGCAGGCGGACGGCCCGCACTGGTGGTGGGCCTGCACGGTCTATGGGCTTCCCCCGACCCCCAATGACCGGGGGCCCGCCATCAATTTCAAGGACTGCCAGGTCCGCTTCCGGCTCGCCTGGGCCAGAATCCGGCCCACACTAACGGACGAAACCATCCAGACCGCAACGCGGCACGCCCAAGGGCTGCTGCAGCAACAAACGGCGAAGGAAGAAAAGCCCAAGGCGCCTGAACCGCTTCAGATCATGAACAACCATCGCGCGGCGCCCCGGCACCGGGTATTGAAGGCAGGATCGATCGAGTTCAATGGCGGCGTCATCGACTGCACCATCCGGAACGTATCTGATACGGGTGCCGCGATTGAAGTTGCCAGCCAACTCGGCATTCCCGATAGCTTCTGGTTGGTGATCTCGGGCACTCACACGCGTCGCTACTGCCGGGTTGCCTGGCGAAACGAAAAACGAATTGGCGTCGCGTTCGACTAGCGCCTTTTCAGATCGCGCCGGATCAGAACGGCAGACCCATCAGCTTCGACAGCCGCTCGATATTCAAAAGCCCCTGGTGATAGGCCCACATTCCGATGCCGAACACCACGCCCGAGATCAGCGTGGTCCAGAGCAGCTTCCAGCCCATCCGCGCCATCACCGGCGCGCCGGGGTCGGTGCCGGGCGCGCCCTCGCCGTCCTCGTGCTGGCTGCGGACGCCGAACGGCAGCGTCACGAACAGCACGACCCACCAGAGCACGAAGTAGATCGCAAGCGCGGTTGAGATGCTGTAGGCCATCAGAGCTCAGGCCTGTTCGATTTCGACGAGCGCGCCGGAGAAATCCTTCGGATGGAAGAACAGCACCGGCTTGCCATGGGCGCCGATCTTCGGCACGCCGTCGCCGAGCACGCGCGCGCCCTCCGCGATCAGCTTGTCGCGCGCGGCGATGATATCAGGCACATCGTAGCAGATGTGATGGATGCCGCCGTCGGCGTTGCGCTCGACGAACTTGGCGATCGGCGAGGCGTCACCGAGCGGCTGGATGAATTCGATCTTGGTGTTGGGCAGCGTCACGAACACGGTGATGACGCCATGCTCCGGCAGCGGCACCGCGCCGGAGATTTCGGCGCCGAACGCGCCGCCATAGATTTTGGCAGCCTTTTCCGCATCCTTGACCGCGATTGCCACATGATTGAGCCGGCCCAGCATGACGCCCTACTCCCTACTTCGTTTCCGGCGGCCAGCCGCCCGGACGCTTTCTACCTCAAACCACCAGAACATGAACGACGCAAATCGGCTTCTTGCCCCATTGCTCGTTGATGACCGCCCGCACCGCGCGGCGGACCGATTCCGCTGTGGCGTCCGGATCGCGCCGCCGCGCCCGCGGCAGGCCTTCGACGGTCGTGACCACCGTATCGAACACGATCTCGTCGATGATCTCGCCAGCCGCATTCTTCTCGGGGACGCCGACGAGATCAACCTCGGGATCGTCGGCCAGCTCGCCCTTGTCGGTCACGGCGATTGCCACGAAGGCGCATCCGGCGAACCCCATCCGCCGCCGTTCCACCACGGCGCGGGATTTGGAATCCTCCAGGATCGCGCCGTCCTTGTAGATCCGGCCCGACGGCAATTCGTCGATAATAGCGGGGTCGCCGGGGCCGAGCCTGACCAGATCGCCATTGCGGCAGGTCAGCACCTTCGGCACGGCGGCGGCGCGGGCGAGCTTGGCATGCTCAGACAAATGCAGCGCCTCGCCATGGACCGGGATCAGGATCTGCGGGCGCACCCAGGTGATCATGTCGCGCAGCTCGTCGCGGCGCGGATGGCCGGAGACGTGGACGAGATCGGTACGGTCGGTGATGACCTCGATCCCCTGCGCCACCAGCCCGTTGATGATGGCGCCCACCGCCTTCTCGTTGCCGGGGATGGTGCGCGAGGAAAAGATCACGCTGTCGCCTTTGTTTAGCGTCACCTGCGGATGGTCGTTATTGGCGATCCGGGCGAGCGCTGCCCGCGGCTCGCCCTGGCTGCCGGTGCACAGCGCCAGCACCTTGTCCGGCGGGAAATGGCCGTAGTAGTCGGCGCCGCGGAAATTCTGCACGCCTTCGAGATAGCCGGTCTCGCGGGCCACCTGCACCACGCGCTCCATGGCACGGCCGACCACGACCACTTCGCGATCGGCGGCCTTGGCGGCGTCCGCAACCGCCTTGAGGCGCGCGACGTTGGAGGCGAAGGTGGTGACGGCAACGCGGCCCTTGGCGGCCATCACCAGCTTGGCAATGGTGGCGGCGACCTCGGTTTCCGAGGGCGAGCGTCCGTCCCGCACCGCGTTGGTGGAATCGCCGACCAGCGCCAGCACACCGGCATCGCCGAGCTCCCGCAGGCGCCGCTCATCGGTCGGAAGGCCGATGATCGGCGTCGGATCGATCTTCCAGTCGCCGGTGTGCAGCACGGTACCTGCGGAGGTGTGGATCGCCAGCGCATGTGACTCTGGGATTGAATGCGCGACCGGGATGAATTCGACGGTGAACGGCCCGAGATTGATCCGGCCACCCGACGGAACCACCGTTACCGGGATTTTGGGCGGATTGCGCTCGGCGGCGCATTTGGCCTCGAACAGCGCGGCGCTGAATTTGGTCGCATAGACCTTGCATTGAAGTTTCGGCCAGAGGTCGATGATGGCGCCGAAATGATCCTCATGGGCGTGCGTCAGCACCAGGCCCATCAGGTTGTTGCGCTCTTTCTCCAGGAAGCTGATGTCAGGCATGATCAAATCGATGCCCGGCAGGTGCTCCTCGTCGCCGAAGGAGACGCCGAGATCGACCGCGAGCCAGGAGCGCTGGTGGCGGTTGCCGAGCCCATAGATCGACAGGTTCATGCCGATCTCGCCGACACCGCCGAGCGGCGCAAAGGTCAGTTCATCCGGCCGCGCCATCAGGCCGCTCCCACAGACGCCGCGGCGCCGAAATAGACTTCGCCCGCGGCGATCGGAATACGCTTGCCCTCGGCCGTGCGGACGATCAGGCAGCCGGTTTCATCGATGGTATCGAACGCGCCTTCGACCGTCGCGGCTCCGGTCTGGATCGCGACCCGCTCGCCAAGTCCGAACGCGCGCTCCAGCCACAGTTTTCGAATTTCGGCAAAGCCACGGCCATTGTCCCAGATGCCGCGGAACTCGGCCCAAGCCTCCGACAGTGCCGTAAACACTTCCTCCGCGCTGACGCTGACGCCGAGCGCGGCCAGCGAGGTCGCCGGCGTCGGCGTGCCCTCAGGCGCGGCAATGACGTTGGTACCGATACCGACTACCACGGCTAGGCGATTGCCGGCCACAGCCTCGGCCTCCAGCAGGATGCCGGCGAGCTTCTGCCCGTCCGCCATGACGTCATTGGGCCATTTCAGGGCGTATCTCAGAGGCTCGGCGCCGGCGCGGCGCAAATTGGCTTCGATGCTGAGCTTCTGCAGCGCGCTTTCCAGCGAAAGCCCTGCGGCAAAACCCAGCGTGGCGGCGACACCGGGAGAGACGTCCATGATTTCGAGGATGCTGCTGGCGAGGCTGCCGCGCGGCGCGATCCAGGCGCGCTGCCGGCGGCCTCGGCCCGCCGTCTGCTCCGTTGTCACGAACCACATCGGGCCGCGCTCGCCATCGCGGGCTCGGGACATGGCTTCGGCGTTGGTCGAACCGATCCGGTCGAAGGCGGCGAGAGCGTAGCCCGTCGATGAGGCCCTGGGACCGAGTGCGAAGGTCATCCTAGAACAGCGACTTCGCTGCCGCCGTGGCGACGCTGACCAGCGGCCCCGGATAGACGAAGAAGAAGATGTTGAAGATGCCAGCCACCGCCAGCACCGTGCGCAATTCGATGCGCATCGGTTCGATCTGGCCGGCCGGCTCGTCGAAATACATCACCTTGACGATGGTGAGATAGTAGAACGCGCCTACCACGCTGGTCAGCACGCCGATGACGGCGAGCGTGAACAGGCCCGCCTTGATCGCGGCCACAAACACGTACCATTTGGCGAAGAAGCCGGCGAGCGGCGGAATGCCGGCCAGCGAGAACAAGAGCATGGCGAAGAAGAACGCCAGCATCGGATTGGTGCGCGAGAGCCCGGCGAAGTCGCTGATCTGTTCCACCGCCTGCCCGTTCCGCTTCATGGTCAGGATGACGGCAAAGGAGCCCAGCGTCATCGCCACATAGATCGCGATGTAGATCAGAACGCCCTGCGCGCCCTCCACCGTGCCCGATGCAAGGCCGACCAGCGCAAAGCCCATATGGCCGATCGAGGAATAGGCCATCAGGCGCTTGATGTTCTTCTGCCCGATCGCGGCGAACGAACCCAGCGCCATCGAGGCGATGGCGACGAAGACGAGGATCTGCTGCCATTGCGGGACGATGCCGGGGAACGCGGTGAGCGTCACGCGGGTGAACACCGCAAGCGCGGCCACCTTCGGCGCGGAGGCGAAGAACGCCGTCACCGGCGTCGGCGCGCCTTCATAGACGTCGGGTGTCCACATGTGGAACGGCACGGCCGAGACCTTGAAGCAGAGGCCGGCAAGCAGGAAGACGAGGCCAAACACGATGCCGACGCTACCGGTCTTCACAGCGGCTGCGATGCCGGCAAAATCGACCGTGCCGGTGAAGCCGTAGATCAGCGAGGCGCCGTAGAGCAGCATGCCCGACGAGAGAGCGCCGAGCACAAAGTACTTCAGGCCGGCCTCGGTGGACTTGGCGTTGTCGCGGTTCGAGGCGGCGACCACGTAGAGCGCGAGCGACATCAGCTCGAGCCCGAGATAGAGCATGATCAGGTCGGCGGCCGAGATCAGCACCATCATGCCGAGAGTGGAAAGCAGCACCAGGATCGAATACTCGAAGATGCGCCGCGACGGGTCGGACAGGAACTCCGTCGACAGGATCAGCGCCGCCGCCGAGCCGATGATGGCGAGGATCTTCAGGAAGCGGGCGAAGTCGTCGACGATGAAGCTGCCACCGAAGGTCGTGAGCTTGCCGGCCGGTAGCATCAATACCAGCGCGCCGGTGATAACCAGCAGCACCACCGCGAGCGTGGTGACGAGCCGGGTCGTATCCTGCCCGCGATAGGCACCGAGCATCAACAGCGCCATGGCGCCGACGGCCAGCACCAGCTCCGGCAGCACCGGCAGCAACTGATAACCTGCACTTGAGAAGCTCATGGCCTTCTTATCCTTGACGCGTCTTCTTCATGCGAACCGGCTTCCACTTCGCTTGAAAACGCTACGTTATTGCGCGACCAGCGCGGCTGCCTTCACGGCAGTCACGGCGGCATTGTAATTATTGACGAGTTGCTGAACCGAGGCGGCCGACATGTCGAGCACCGGCTTCGGATAGACGCCGAACAGGATGGTGAGGAACACCAGCGGCATCAGCGTCAGGCTTTCGCGGGGCGTCAGATCCTTGATGCTGGCGAGCGACGGCTTGGTCAGCGCGCCGAACACCACCTTGCGATAGAGCCAGAGCGCGTAAGCAGCCGACAGGATGACGCCGAGCGTGGCAATGGTCGCGGTCGGGATCGAGACCTTGAAGGTGCCGAGCAGCGTCATGAATTCGCCGACGAATCCGCTCGTGCCGGGCAGACCGACATTGGCCATGGTGAAGACCATGAACACCATCGCATAGAGCGGCATCCGGTTGACGAGACCGCCATAGGCCGCGATCTCGCGGGTATGCATGCGGTCGTAGACGATACCGACGCAGAGGAACAGCGCGCCGGAGACGATGCCGTGCGACACCATCTGGAACACGCCGCCGGCGACACCCTGGGTCGTACCCGCGAAGATGCCCATGGTGACGAAGCCCATATGCGCCACCGACGAATAGGCGATCAGCTTCTTGATGTCTTCCTGCATCAAGGCCACCAGCGAGGTGTAGACGATGGCGATTACCGACAGCGAGAAGATCAGCGGCGCAAAATCATGCGACGCCAGCGGGAACATCGGCAGCGAGAACCGGAGGAAGCCGTAGCCGCCCATCTTCAGGAGGATCGCGGCCAGGATCACCGAGCCCGCGGTCGGCGCCTCGACATGCGCATCCGGCAGCCAGGTGTGCACCGGCCACATCGGCATCTTCACCGCAAAGGAGGCAAAGAACGCCAGCCACGCCCAGGTCTGCAAGGACCGCGGCACCGCGGTGTTCATCAGCGTCGGGATGTCGGTCGTCCCGGCATTCCAGTACAGCGCCATGATGGCCAGCAGCATCAAGACCGAGCCGAGCAGCGTGTAGAGGAAGAACTTGAACGACGCATAGACCCGGCGCGGGCCGCCCCAGACGCCGATGATCAGGAACATCGGGATCAGGCCGCCTTCGAAGAACAGATAGAACAGCACGAGGTCGAGCGCCGAGAAGGTGCCGACCATCAGCGTTTCCAGAAACAGGAACGCCATCATGTATTCGCGCACGCGCACTGTGACGGACTTCCAGCTCGCTATGATGCAGAACGGCATCAGCGCGGTGGTCAGGATCACGAACGGCAGCGAAATACCGTCGACGCCCATGTGATAGGTGATGCCGCTGGCGAGCCAGTTCGCCTTTTCGACGAACTGGAAATCCGCACTGGCGGCGTCGAAGCGCCAAACCAGGATCAGCGACACCGCGAAGGTGACCAGCGTGGTCCACAGCGCGATCCAGCGCGCATTGCGCCGCGCCGCTTCATCATCGCCGCGGGTGAGATAGATCGCCACCGCGCCGATGACCGGCAGGAAGGTGACGACCGAAAGGATAGGCCAGGTTGTCATTACTGGCCTCCCAAGCCGAACATGAACCAGGTGATCAGCCCGGCGACGCCGATCAGCATCGCGAAGGCATAGTGATAGAGATAGCCGGTCTGGATCTTCACCACGTTGCGGGTGACATCGAGCACGCGCGCCGAGACGCCATCCGGGCCGAAGCCGTCGATGACGAAGCCGTCGCCCTTCTTCCACAGGAAGCGGCCGAGCCACTTCGTCGGGCGGACGAAGATGAGCTCATAGAGCTCGTCGAAATACCATTTGTTGAGCAGGAACTGGTAGAGCATCTGGTGCTCGCTGGCGAGCTGGACCGGAATGTACGGCCGGCGGATGTAAAACAGCCATGACACCAGGAAGCCCACCACCATCATCACCGTCGGCAGCAAGGCGATGGTCTGCGGAACGTGATGCATTTCATCAATGATGTGCGGGTGCATCTTGAGCGACTCGCGGAAGAACTCTTCCACGCCATGGCCCGCGAACACTTCCTTGAACGGGAAGCCGGCCAGGATCGAGCCGGCGGCAAGGATGCCGATCGGGACCAGCATCCACATCGGCGCCTCGTGGGCGGCCTCGTAATGGTGCCGGTCATGCGGCTCGCCGTGGAACGTCTTGAAGATCAGGCGCCACGAATAGAACGAGGTCAGACCGGCCGCGATCACGGTCATCGCGAATCCATAATAGGCGAACGGATTGTGCGCGACGTAGGCGGACTCGATGATCGCATCCTTGGAGAAATAGCCGGCCGTGAGCGGGAAGCCGGTCAGCGCCAGCGTGCCGATCACCATCACGCTATAGGTGTAGGGAATCTTGTCCTTCAGCCCACCCATGTTGCGGATGTCCTGCTCGTGGTGCATCGCGTAGATCACCGAGCCGGAGCCCAAGAATAGCAGCGCCTTGAAGAAGGCGTGGGTGAACAGGTGGAACATTCCCACCGAATAGGCCCCCGCCCCCATCGCCACGAACATGTAGCCGAGCTGCGAACAGGTCGAATAGGCGACGATGCGCTTGATGTCATTCTGGACAAGACCGACGGTTGCCGCAAAGAACGCGGTGGTGGCGCCGAAGAACATCACGACGGCCTGCGCGTTGGGCGCCAGTTCGAACAGCGGCGACAGCCGCGCCACCATGAACACGCCGGCGGTCACCATGGTCGCGGCGTGGATCAGCGCCGAGACCGGGGTCGGGCCTTCCATCGCGTCCGGCAACCAGGTGTGCAGCAGGAACTGGGCCGATTTGCCCATCGCGCCCATGAACAGCAACAGGCAGATCAGGGTCAGCGCATCGGCGTTCCAGCCGAAGAAGTTGATGGTCTTGCCGGTCAGCCCAGGCGCGCCTGCGAAGATCGTCTCGAAATCGGTGGTCTTGAGCAGCATGTAGACGGCGAAAATGCCGAGCGCGAAGCCGAAATCGCCGACGCGGTTGACGATAAATGCCTTGATCGCCGCCGCATTCGCCGAGGGCTTCTGATACCAGAAGCCGATCAGGAGGTAGCTGGCGAGACCGACGCCCTCCCAGCCGAAGAACAGCTGGACCAGGTTGTCCGCGGTCACCAGCATCAGCATCGCGAAGGTGAACAGGCTGAGGTAGCCGAAGAAGCGCGGCCGGTACGGATCCTCGTCCATGTAACCGATGGAATAGAGGTGCACGAGCGACGAGACAGTGGTGACCACCACCAGCATCACGGCGGTCAGCGTATCGACGCGGAGCGCCCACGACACCTGCAGATCGCCGGAATTGATCCACGGGAACAGCGCGATGCGGGCGTCATGGTGCATGAAGCCGACATCGACCAGCGCCACCCAGGACAGCGCCGCCGAAACGAATAGAAGTCCTGTCGTGATCAGTTCGGCAGCGCGCGAGCCCTGAGCCGGCGGCTCGGAAACGTGATGGTCGTCGTGGCCGTGATCGTCATGACCATGGTCGTCATGTGCTTCCGCCGCGTGGGAGTGATCGCCATGCCCGTGGGCATGTTCCACCGTGTCGCCGCTCGGGTTGCGCGCATGCGCCCCGAAGATCGCGATCAGCCCCGCCAGAATGGCGCCGAGCAGCGGCAGGAATACTATGGCCTGATACATGCCCCGCCCTAACCCTTCATCAGATTGACGTCTTCAACCGCGATCGAACCGCGGTTGCGGAAATAGACCACCAGCACGGCCAAACCGATCGCGGCTTCCGCAGCCGCAACCGTCAGCACCAGCAGCGCGAACACCTGCCCGACGATGTCGCCGAGGAAGGTCGAAAACGCCACCAGGTTGATGTTGACGGCGAGTAGGATCAGCTCGATCGACATCAGGATGACGATGATGTTCTTGCGGTTCAGGAAGATGCCGAGGATTCCGACCGTGAACAGGATGGCGCCGACCGCGAGATAGTGTCCCAGACCGATCGTCATTTCACCCACTCCGCCGCGTCCGAATCCTGCAGCCCCTGCCCCGACGCCACCTTGCGCACGGCCATCGCCAGTTCCGGCGTCCGCGCGTTCTGCACGTTGATGTCCTGCCGCTTGACCTTCGCCTTGTGGCGCAGCGTCAGCACGATCGCGCCGATCATGGCTACCAGCAGCACCATGCCGGCGATCTGGAAGTAGTGGATGTACTTCGTATAGAGCACCAGCCCGAGCGCTTCGGTGTTGCTGACATTGGTCGGGATCGCCGCCGTGATCTGCTTGGCGGTATCGGGCTTCATGACCCATCCGCCCGCGACCAGCAGCAGTTCGGCAAGAAAGATGCCGCCGATCACCAGACCGATCGGCAGATACTCGATAAAGCCCTCGCGCAGCTCGGTGAAATCGACATCGAGCATCATGATCACGAACAGGAACAGCACCGCGACCGCACCGACATAGACCACGATCAGCATCATGCCGAGGAATTCGGCGCCCATCAGCACGAACAGGCCGGAGGCGTTGACGAAGGCCAGGATCAGATACAGCACGGAGTGCACGGGATTGCGCGAGACAATCACCATGACAGCCGAGGCCACGCAGACGCCGGCGAACAGATAGAAGAACAGCGCGGGAAGGATCATGCGAATGTTCCTCTCGTCATTCCGGGGCACGCGAAGCGTGAACCCGGAATCTCGAGATTCCGGGTCTGGTCCTTCGGACCATCCCGGAATGACGTTGAAATCTGGATCATGCCCTCACCTCACCGGTACGGCGCGTCGAGCTCGATTGCTTTCGCAATCTCGCGTTCCCAGCGATCGCCATTGGCGAGCAGCTTGGCCTTGTCATAGTAGAGTTCCTCGCGGGTCTCGGTCGCGAATTCGAAATTCGGTCCCTCGACGATAGCGTCCACCGGGCAGGCTTCCTGGCACAGGCCGCAATAGATGCATTTCACCATGTCGATGTCGTAGCGCACGGTGCGGCGGGTGCCGTCGTTGCGGCGCGGGCCGGCCTCGATCGTGATCGCCTGCGCCGGGCAGATCGCCTCGCATAGCTTGCAGGCGATGCAGCGCTCCTCGCCGTTCGGATAGCGGCGCAGCGCGTGCTCGCCACGGAAGCGCGGCGAGATCGGGCCCTTCTCGAACGGATAGTTCAGCGTCGGCTTCGGCTTGAAGAAATAGCGCATGGCGAGAAAGAACGCCGATACGAATTCGCTCAAGAGAAGCGCACGGGCCGTTGCGTTGACGTTGACACTCATGATGGCCTCACTTCGGCGCAATGCCGGCGAATTGCAGCACGGCGGCCACAATCACCACCATCGCCAGCGACAGCGGCAGGAACACCTTCCAACCCAGCCGCATCAGTTGATCGTAGCGGTAGCGCGGCACGATCGCCTTCGCCATCGCGAACAGGAAGAACATGAAGAACAGTTTCAGCGCGAACCACACCACGCCTGGGATCCAGGTAAACGGCGGCAGCGCCACCGGCGGCAGCCAGCCGCCGAGGAACATGATCGTCGCCAACGCGCACATAGTGGTGATCGCGACATATTCGCCGAGCATGAACAACAGATACGGCGTCGAGCCGTATTCGACCATGAAGCCCGCGACCAGTTCGGATTCCGCTTCCACCAGATCGAACGGCGGACGGTTGGTCTCGGCCAGCGCCGAGACGTAGAACACCACGAACATCGGGAACAGCGGCCACACATACCAGTTCAGGATGGTGAGTTGCGGCAGCCCGATCAGGCTGGCGAAGCCGCGGGCGTTCTGCGCTTCCACCACCGCCGAGAGGTTGAGCGAGCCGGCACACAAGAGCACGGTGATAATGACGAAGCCGATCGAGACTTCGTAGGACACCATCTGCGCCGCCGAGCGCAGCGCGGCCAGGAACGGGTACTTCGAGTTCGACGACCAGCCGGCCATGATGATGCCGTAGATCGACAGCGACGAGATCGCGAAGATGTAGAGCACGCCGACGTTGATGTCCGAGATCACCCAGCCGAGATCCATCGGGATCACCGCCCAGGCGGCCAGCGCCAGCACGCACGATACCAGCGGCGCCAGCAGGAACACGCCCTTGTTGGAGCCGGACGGGATGATCGGCTCCTTCAGCACGAACTTCAGAAGATCGGCGAAGGATTGTAAGAGGCCCCATGGGCCGACCACGTTGGGGCCGCGGCGGATCTGCACCGCCGCCCAGATCTTGCGGTCGGCGAGCAGGATGTAGGCGATCGCGATCAGGAGAACGACGAGCAGCAGGACGCTCTGCGCGACCATGACGATCAGCGGCCAGAGAAAGCCGGTCCAGAACGGGCTTGCGAACAAATCAGCCATCAGATCACGCTCACTCCGCTGCCGTCAGCATTCGCCCGGCCGCCAGCCGGGAACATTCCGCCATCACCGCCGAGGCCCGCGCGATCGGGTTGGTCAGATAGAAGTCCTCGACCGACGATTTCAGCGGGCTCTTGTCGACCTTGCCGCCCTTCTTGCCCGCCAGCGCCTTGACGTCTTCGGCCTTGCCGGGCTCGATCTGGTCGATCCGCATCAGATGCGGCACGGCCTTGAACAGGGCCTGGCGCAACGCCCCGAGCGAGTCATAGGGCAGCTTCTTGCCGAGCACATCCGACAGCGCGCGGGCGATCGCCCAGTCCTCGCGTGCTTCCCCGGGCGGGAACGCCGCGCGGGCGGCGATCTGCACCCTGCCCTCGGTGTTGACATAGAGGCCGGATTTCTCGGTATAGGCCGCACCCGGCAGGATGACATCGGCGCGATGCGCGCCGCGATCGCCATGGGTTCCAATATACACCACGAACGTGCCGTCCGGCACCTTTACCTCGTCGGCCCCCAGCAGGAACAGCACGTCGAGCGTGCCGAAGGTCGTCATCTGCGCCAGGGTCAGCCCGCCCTTGCCGGCCGAAAAGCCGATATCGAGCGCACCCGCGCGCGAGGCGGTATCCTGCAGCACGGCAAAACCGTTCCAGCCGTCCTTGAGCGCGCCGACGCCCGCCGCGACCTTGGCCGCCAGCGCCAGCGCCGCCGCACCGTCATGTCGCGATAGTGAACCGGCGCCGACCAGCACCATCGGGTGCTTGGCGCCCTTCAGCACCTCGGTGAAGGAATGCTTGCCGCTGGCGAGCTCGTTGAGCGTATCGGTGCCCGCGCCGAGATAGTCGTAATCATAGGTGAGATCGGCCCTGGCGCCGACCAGCGCGACCTTGAGCTGGCCCGTGCGCCAGCGCTTGCGGATGCGCGCGTTGAGAACGGCGGCTTCCTTGCGCGGATTGGCGCCGATGATCAGCAGCGCATCGGCCTGTTCGATCCCGGCAATGGTCGGATTGAAGATGTAGGTCGCGCGGCCGAGCTTCGGGTCGAAGGCATCGCCGCCCTGCACCGCCAGATTGGTGGAGCCATATTGTCCCAGCAGATCCTTGAACGCGAACATCTCCTCGACCGCGGCGAGATCGCCGGCAATGGCACCCATCCGCTTGCCGTCGGTCATCTTCACCTTGGCGGCGACCGCCGCGAAAGCCTCCTGCCACGACGCGGCGCGCAGCTTGCCGTTGTCGCGGATATAGGGCCGGTCGAGCCGCTGCGTGCGCAGGCCGTCAACGACGTGACGGGTCTTGTCGGAAATCCATTCCTCGTTCACAGCCTCGTTGATGCGCGGCAGGATCCGCATCACCTCGCGGCCGCGGGTATCGACGCGGATCGCCGAGCCGACGCCGTCCATGACATCGACCGATTGCGTCTTGCCGAGCTCCCACGGGCGCGCCGCAAAGGCATACGGCTTCGAGGTCAGCGCGCCCACCGGGCAGATATCGACGAGATTGCCCTGCAGCTCGGAAGTCAGCGCCTGCTCCAGATAGGTCGTGATCTCCATGTCCTCGCCGCGGCCGGTGGCGCCCATTTCCGGCGCGCCGGCGACTTCGGCGGAGAAGCGGACGCAGCGCGTGCACTGGATGCAGCGGTTCATCGAGGTCTTGACCAGCGCGCCCAGATACTTGTCCTCGACCGCGCGCTTGTTCTCGGCAAAGCGCGAGGTGTCGACGCCGTAGCCCATCGCCTGGTCCTGCAGGTCGCACTCGCCGCCCTGGTCGCAGATCGGGCAATCCAGCGGGTGGTTGATCAGCAGAAATTCCATCACGCCTTCGCGCGCCTTCTTCACCATCGGCGAACGCGTCGAGATTTCCGGCGGCTCGCCCTTCGGGCCGGGCCGGCAGTCACGCACGCCCCAGGCGCAGCTTGCGACCGGCTTCGGGCCGCCCTTCACCTCGACGAGGCACATCCGGCAATTGCCGGCGATCGACAGCCGCTCGTGGTAGCAGAAGCGCGGAATTTCGGCGCCCGCGGCCTCGCACGCCTGCAGCAGCGTGAATTCTCCGGGTACATCGATCTCTTTGCCGTCGATGATGAGTTTGGTCATTGCGGTCTCAGGTCTTTCCCAGCTTGCAGTCTGGCGGTGTAACGCTGGCGGTCTTCAGCGACGCCTTGATCCATTGCTGGGTCTCGGCGCCATAGGTGGCGAGATAGGCCGGCTGCGCCGCGCTCTTCTCGCACAGGAACGGCAGATGCGGCTTCAGGTCGTAATCGCAGGAGGCCAGCCACTCACGCTTTCCCGCGAACGCGCCGATCGCTTCCTCGCAGGCGTAGAGGAAATACGTGACGAAGCTCTCGTACTGCACCTGCTCGTCGCGCCCGGCCGCCTTGATCTTCTCGTAGTCCGGCTGCGCGAACTTTGGATTCTTGAACGCCAGATCGGTGTAACCCAGAAACGCCTGCCGTGCGCTGGACGCACGGTTGCCGGTGCGGATTTCGTTGATCTGGAACAGGATCGCAACAAAGCCGAGCAGCGCCACGGTCGCCTGCGCCATCTGCGCCAGCGTCCCGTACCTCTGCCACCAGAAGCTTGGTTGCGACATCGCGATCACTCCGCCGCGACCATGTTCACGGGATCGCGCACGCCGATATCGTCGATATCGGCCTTGTGCGAATACTGCGCGATGCGCTCTTCGATCTCGTGGCGGAAATGCGCGATCAGGCCCTGGATCGGCCAGGCGGCGGCGTCGCCGAGCGCGCAGATGGTGTGTCCCTCGACCTGTTTTGTAACCTCCAGCAGCATGTCGATCTCGCGCTTGTGCGCGCGGCCCTCGGCCATGCGCGTCAGCACGCGCCACATCCAGCCCGTGCCTTCGCGGCACGGCGTGCACTGGCCGCAGCTCTCATGCTTGTAAAAATAGGAGATGCGCGCGATCGCCCGGATCAAGTCGGTCGACTTGTCCATCACGATCACGGCGGCGGTGCCGAGGCCCGAGCGCAGCTTGCTGAGGCTGTCAAAGTCCATCGGCGTGTCGATGATCTGCTCGGCCGGCACCATGCGCACCGACGAGCCGCCGGGGATCACCGCCTTCAGATTGTCCCAGCCGCCGCGAATGCCACCGCAGTGACGCTCGATCAGCTCGCGGAACGGAATCCCCATCGCCTCTTCGACGTTGCAGGGCCGCTCGACATGGCCGGACACGCAGAACAGTTTTGTGCCGACATTGTTGGGCCGGCCGATCGCGGCGAACCACGCCGCACCACGGCGCAGGATGTCCGGCGCGACCGCAATGGATTCGACATTGTTGACGGTGGTCGGGCAGCCGTAGAGGCCGACATTGGCCGGGAATGGCGGCTTCAGCCGCGGCTGGCCCTTCTTGCCCTCAAGGCTTTCGAGCAGCGCTGTCTCTTCGCCGCAGATATAGGCGCCGGCGCCATGCGCGACATAGATGTCGAACGGCCAACCGTTGATGTTGTCCTTGCCGACCAGCTTTGCATCATAGGCCTGGTCGATCGCGGCCTGCAGGCGCTCGCGCTCGCGGATGAATTCGCCGCGCACATAGATGTAGCAGGCATGCGCGTTCATCGCGAAGCTTGCGAGCAGGCAGCCCTCCACGAGCAGATGCGGATCGTGCCGCATGATCTCGCGGTCCTTGCAGGTGCCGGGCTCGGACTCGTCGGCGTTGACCACGAGATAGCTTGGCCGCCCGTCGGTGGATTCCTTCGGCATGAACGACCATTTCAACCCGGTCGGAAAGCCCGCCCCGCCGCGCCCGCGCAGGCCGGAGGCCTTCATCTCGTTGATGATCCAGTCGCGGCCCTTGTCGATGATCGCCTTGGTGCCGTCCCACGCGCCGCGACGGCGCGCGCCCTCCAGCCCCCAATCGTGGAGGCCGTAGAGGTTCTTGAAGATGCGATCCTTGTCGTCGAGCATGACTTGAAGCTTCCTAACGGATCAACGATTGGACTGCGCGTAGGCGAGGCCCGCGGCGCATCCGCCGAAGGTCAGCGCCCACAACAGGCTTGATTCGAGCGTTGCGTTCAGCCCGTAACGCTGCAGCAGAAAGATGAATGTCGCCGCCGCGACGGCGTGCATGCCGATATAGCGCCAGTTCTTCATCGCGCTGACCCTTCCCTGCCCGATCACGGGCCCTGTGCCGTTACGCGTCATGTGGATTCCTTCAGCGTCGTCGGGCCGCCTGCCGGCGCCGAGAACTGACGGTCGATCTGCGGTCCCGGCTTCGGCGGATTGCCCGACGCAAAGCCGTCCAGCACCTTGCCGAAGGTTTCCTTGGTCAGGTCTTCGTAGGTGTCCTTCCAGATCTGCACCATCGGCGCATTCACGCAGGCGCCGAGGCACTCGACCTCTTCCCAGCTGAAATTGCCGTCCTTCGACAAATGGAAGGGATCGTGGTGGATGCGGCTCTGGCACACCTTGATGATGTCCTCGGCGCCGCGCAGGCGGCACGGCGTGGTGCCGCAGACCTGCACATGGGCCTTCCTGCCGACCGGCTGGAGCTGAAACATGGTGTAGAAGGTCGCCACTTCCAGCACGCGGATGTAGGGCATTTCCAGGAGGTCGGCGACCACACGGATCGCGGCTTCTGAAACCCAGCCCTCATGCTGCTCCTGCGCGCGCCACAGGATCGCAATCACCGCCGACGCCTGGCGGCCCGGCGGATATTTGGTGATCTGCGCCTTGGCCCAGGCGAGGTTCTCATCCGAGAACGCAAAGCTCGCGGGCTGCAATTCCTTCGGTGCGAGGCGGCGGACGGACATCGTTCAGTCTCTCATTGCACGCGGCGCGCGGCTTTCGCATTGAGCGCATCGATCCGGGCGAGCCAGAATGCACTTGCGGTGCCGAACACGTTGTAGCCGACATGGGTTGAAACCTTGATCCGATCCAGAATCGAAAGGTCGGTCACGGTCTCAAGGCGATGGCTGCGCGGATCGTAGACGATCAGCTTCAGCGATTGGTCGAGGATGTAGCGCGATACGGTATGCTTGGGGTCGTTGCCATGCTCCTCGCACAGCAACACGCTGTCGCCCTGCAAAAGCCGCGCACCGCCCTTCATAGCTTCGATCTCGACGCCTTCGACGTCGAGCTTGATCAAATATTTGCCGTCCGGCGCGATCTTGCCGTCGTCCAGGAGGTTATCCAGCGCGATGACCGGCACCTCCTCGCCGCCGGACTGGTCGCCGGCGATGCTGAAGGCCTCGTGCTTGGTGCCGGACAGACGCGCGGTGCCGCGCGCCGCACCGATCGCGCATTTCATCGTCTCGAAACGATTGCCGTTGATCCGCGCGTTGTTGGCAAGCTTCGAAAAATTCTGCCCCGACGGCTCGATCGCGATCGCCTTGTGCGATCCAAACGGCTTGCTCGACACCAGCACCGACCAATAGCCGTAATTGGCGCCGCAATCGAGCAGCGTGTAGTCGACGTCAGCGGAGTCCTGAAACAGCAACTCCAGTTCATCCTCGTAATGGAAGCTGCGATTGAGCAGCTTGCTCCAATAGCCGTCGCCATAGGGAAACTCGAACGTGGCGTCGTCATTGAGTTTGATCTGGATGCCGCGCTCCGACAGCGTCGTGCGCAACAAATTGGCGCACATGTTATAGCCGCGGTGCGAGAAGTTCGACGCCACCTTCGACCCCAGCACCAGCGCCACCGCGGCCAAACGCTCCCACGCGTTCGCACCCGCAAGTACGCCCGATGCCCGGTCAAACTGGATGGGCGCCTGCGCCATCACCGATCGACCTCTCCGAACACGATGTCGAGCGAGCCGAGGATGGCCGAGACGTCGGCGAGCAGGTGGCCCTTGCAGATGTGGTGCATCGCCTGCAGATGGGCAAAGCCCGGCGCGCGGATCTTGCACTTGTAGGGCTTGTTGGTTCCGTCGGAAACCAGATAGACGCCGAACTCGCCCTTCGGCGCCTCGACCGCGGCATAGACCTCGCCGGCCGGCACGCGCACGCCCTCGGTGTAGAGCTTGAAGTGATGGATGAGGGCTTCCATCGAGCGCTTCATCTCGCCGCGGCGGGGCGGCGCGATCTTGTTGTCCTCGACGACGACAGGCCCCTGCCCATCGGGCGCACGCAGTTTGGCGATGCACTGCTTCATGATGCGCACGGACTGGCGCATCTCTTCCATGCGGATCAGGTAGCGGTCGTAGCAGTCGCCGTTCTTGCCGATCGGGATGTCGAAATCCATCTCGTCGTAGCACTCATAGGGCTGCGCCTTGCGCAGGTCCCATGCCGCGCCCGAGCCACGCACCATCACGCCCGAGAAACCCCACTCCCAGGCTTCCTTCAGCGACACCACGCCGATATCGACGTTGCGCTGCTTGAAGATGCGGTTGCCGGTCAGGAGCGTTTCAAGGTCGGCGACCACCTGCAGGAACGGGTCGCACCAGGCCTCGATGTCGTCGATCAGTTTCGGCGGCAGGTCCTGATGCACGCCGCCAACGCGGAAATAGGCCGCGTGCATGCGCGAGCCGGAGGCGCGCTCGTAAAACACCATCAGCTTTTCGCGCTCTTCAAAACCCCACAGCGGCGGGGTCAGCGCGCCGACGTCCATCGCCTGCGTGGTAACGTTGAGCAGATGCGACAGGATGCGGCCGATCTCGCAGTAGAGCACCCGGATCAATTGCCCGCGGCGCGGCACCGTGATGCCGAGCAGCTTTTCCGCCGCGAGACAGAACGCATGTTCCTGATTCATCGGCGCGACGTAATCGAGCCGGTCGAAATACGGGATCGCCTGCAGGTACGTCTTCTGCTCGATCAACTTCTCGGTGCCGCGGTGAAGCAGCCCAATGTGCGGATCGACGCGCTCGACGACCTCGCCGTCCAGTTCAAGGACGAGACGCAGCACGCCATGGGCGGCAGGATGCTGCGGCCCAAAGTTGATCGTGAAGTTACGAAGGTTCTGGCTTTGCTCGTTCATGGTCAGGCCTTTGGCTCTGCCTTCTCATCGCCCGGAAGCGGATAGTCAGCGCCTTCCCATGGCGAGAGGAAATCGAATTTGCGGAATTCCTGGTTGAGCCGGACCGGCTCGTACAGCACCCGCTTCTCCTGGTCGTCGTAACGCACCTCGACGAAGCCGGTGAGCGGGAAATCCTTGCGCAGCGGATGGCCGTCGAAACCGTAATCGGTCAGCAGCCGGCGCATGTCGGGATGGCCGGTGAAGATCACGCCGTAGAGATCGTAGGCCTCGCGCTCGAACCAGTCGGCGCCCGGAAACACATCGATGATCGACGGCACCTGCGTGCTCTCGTCGGCCTCGGCGCGGACGCGGATGCGCTCGTTCAGGGTCGGCGACAGCAGGTGATAGACCACATCGAAACGCTTCTCGCGGCCGGGGTAGTCCACCGCCGTCACGTCGGTGATGTTGACGAAGCGCATGGCCGGGTCGTCGCGCAGATAGGTGGCGACTTCGACAATCTTTGTCGCATCGACCGTAATGGTGAGCTGGTTGAACGCGACCGCATGGGCGCTGGCCGCGCCGCCAAGCGCGCTAACAATCGTCTGCCCAAGGGCGTCGAGCTTGCCGTCGTCCATTACCTAAAACCTTAGCGTTCGATGGTCCCGATGCGCCGGATCTTCTTCTGCAGCAGCAGTATGCCGTAGAGCAGCGCCTCCGCCGTCGGCGGACATCCGGGCACGTAGATGTCGACGGGCACGATGCGGTCGCAACCGCGCACGACCGAGTAGGAATAGTGATAATAGCCGCCGCCATTGGCGCACGACCCCATCGAGATCACGTAGCGCGGCTCCGGCATCTGGTCGTAGACCTTGCGCAGCGCCGGCGCCATCTTGTTGGTCAGCGTGCCCGCCACGATCATGACGTCGGACTGCCGCGGCGAGGCGCGCGGGGCGAAGCCGAAGCGCTCGACGTCGTAGCGCGGCATCGACACCTGCATCATCTCGACCGCGCAGCAGGCGAGACCGAACGTCATCCACATCAGGGATCCCGTGCGCGCCCAGGTGATCAGATCGTCGGCAGCAGCAACGAAGAAACCCTTGTCCGAAAGCTCGTGATTGACATCGAGGAAGAACGGGTCATTGTGCCCGACCGGCTTGCCGGTCGAGGGATCGAGAATGCCCTTCGGCGCCTGCGCGATATCAGGCGAAGAGCCTATGGCTGTCTGGCTCAATCCCATTCGAGCGCGCCTTTCTTCCACTCATAAGCAAAGCCGACCGTGAGGACGGCGAGGAACACCATCATCGACCAGAAGCCGGTAGCCCCTAACTTGCCGAACGCAACCGCCCACGGGAACAGAAACGCCACTTCGAGGTCGAAGATGATGAAGAGGATGGCGACCAGGTAGAAGCGCACATCGAACTTCATGCGGGCGTCATCGAATGCGTTGAATCCGCATTCATAGGCGGAGAGCTTTTCGGGGTCCGGCTGCTGGAACGCGACCAGGAACGGGGCGATCAGAAGCGCCAGTCCGATCAGGCTCGCCACTCCGATAAACACGA